>NZ_CP062167.1:1601785-1905357 GCF_014844055.1 Aureimonas sp. OT7 | reverse complement strand
CCCGGTGCACGCATGGTGAGGATGCTGACGGTGATTTCCACCGCGGCGGCGACGGCCGAAATCTCGACGAAGGTGATGCCAAGCAGCCAGACATCGGCGTTGATGCCGGGCGAGTAGACGCCGGACGACAGCGGCGTATACATGAACCAGCCCGTATCGGGGGCAACGCCCGCCAGCATCGCCACGATCAGGATGGAGCCGCCGAACACGTAGCACCAGAAGCCATAGGCGCCGAGGCGCGGAAAGGCGAGATCCCGCGCACCGAGGATCTTGGGCAGCATGTAGATGGCGAAGCCCTCGAACATCGGTATGGCGAACAGGAACATCATCACCGTGCCGTGCATGGTGAAGATCTGCCCGTAGATCTCCGGCCCGACGAATGCGCTTCCGGGCGTAGCAAGCTGCGCGCGGATGATCATCGACAGGACGCCGCCGATACCGAAGAAGATAAACGCCGCCACCATGAAGCGTCGGCCGATGATGGTGTGGTTGACGGCAGCCAGGCGGCCCCAGCCATGCTGCGTCCGCCAGATGGCATGCAGCGCCTTGTGAAGCTGGATGGGGCTGCCGGCAACCGGCGCCTGCGCCGCGGCCCGCACGATGTCTTCCCGTTCGGCGCTCATCGGGCGGCCTCCCCCGCGAAGGCGGCGAAATCTTCGGGCGCCAGGGCCTCGATGGTGAATGTCATTCCGGCGTGTCCGACCCCGCAATATTCGGCGCAGACGCCGCTGAAACGGCCCGGCCTGTCCGCCTCGATGCGCAATATGTTGCGGTGGCCCGGGATCGCGTCGAGCTTGCCCGCCAGCCGCGGCACCCAGAAGCTGTGGATGACGTCTTCCGATACGATTTCGACATCCACCGGCCGCCCGGCCGGGATGCTTGCAAGGTCGATCGTCTCGGCAAGGTCCGGTCGGTCGGGATAGCTGAAGCGCCACTGCCAGCGCTCGCCCCGTGCCTCGACGCGCCAGACGTCCGGCGCGGGATGCGCCAGAAGGCGCTCGCCGGCGATCAGCGCGTAGATCATCAGCGCCGTCAGCACCGTCATCGGCATTACGAGGCCGCCCCACAAAATGAAACGCGTGTGACCGGCCCGCGCCCAGGCGGCGCCCGTGCCCCGGAACGCATAGGCGAAAAGACCGAGCACCAGCGCCATCAACACCGTCGCCCCGGCCAGCATGACCCACCAGATGGTTGCGATGGTACCGGCTGCCGGGCCGGCGGGATCGAGCGTCGACAAAGGTCCGGCGCATCCGGCCAGCATCATCGGTGCGGCAAGGCTCCCCAAGCGCATGGCGCGGCCTATGTTCAGGCCATCAGACGAAGGAGCCCGCATATGTCCGACGAAGCCAGAGCCGAAAACCCGGTCATTGCGGATGTCAAGAAGCACGATCTGCAATCCGCCATCGCGGTGGCGGGCCACCCTTTGCATGCGATGAGCGTTCATTTCCCCATTGCCCTGGTGATCGGCACGCTGGTCCTCGATCTGCTCTACTGGTTCTTCGCCGATCCGTTCTTCCTGCGGGCCGGCACATGGGCGGCCGGAGCCGCCTTCCTGACGGGCGTCGGCGCCGGCATCGTCGGGACGGCGGAACTGATCCTGGTGAAGGGCATCCGCATCCGCGCGGCAAGCTGGTCGCACGCCGTTGCGGCCATGACGCTGATTTCCATCGCCGGCACCAATTGGGGCCTGCGTCTCGTCAACCCGGATGCGGTCCTGCCGCTGGGCCTGTTCCTGTCGGTGGTCGGCGCGGCCGTCACGGGCGTTGCCGGATGGTACGGAGGCAAGCTGATCTTCGATCATGGCGTCGGCATCCTCATTTCCGACGACCACTGATCGAGGCCCAGCAGCTCGGCCAGGCCGCCCGGCCGCATCAGCCATTCCGGCAGCGACAGGGCGGCCAGCGAGGGTTTCCACAGCACGACCGTCAGGATGCCCGTCACGATCAGGACACCGATGGCCACGATGGCGATCATCTTCCAGGCCGGCATGTGATTGCCCTCCTTGAAGACCTCGATGACGGCGCTGCCGACGCGGATGTGCAGCTTGGCCAGCAGGCCCACCAGCACCAGCTTGATGGCGAACCACGCGGTGAACGTCTCCATGGCGAAGATGAGGGCCGTGCCGGTGCCGATGGCGATGAAGGCGGCCGGCGAGACGATGGACACGAAGACGAAGCGCGTCACCTTCTGAACGCGGAACAAAGGCTCCCCTGTCGCGCCGATCTCGCGCCGCGCCAGCATGAAGGGCGCGGCCATCAGCCCCGAACACCAGATCGACAGGGCGATGATATGCGCGACCTTGAGCCAGACGACCGTCACGGGCGGGCATCCGCTTCGTCGCGGCCGAGTGCCCGTGCGACGATGATCAACGCCGCCAGCAGGTAGGGCAAGGCGCCCGGGGCCCACATGATGAGCCCCGCCAGTTGCTGATCGGCCAGCGCCGTCATGCCGAAAGCCTCCGGCGGCAGGAAATGCGCGGCATACAGGGGGCGCGGCGCAAAGGTGATGAGGGCGCCGAGAAGCCCCATCTGCATCATCGCGGCCAGCATCATGAGGCCGGCTTCGAGGCCGGCATTGCGCGGCTCCAGCACGGCGGCCCAGAACAGGAACGCGCTGGCGATCAGGCTGAGTTGCATGAGCCAGTAGAGGCCGTCATCGGCCAGGGCAGCGGCGTAAGGCATCGGCGCATGCCAGAACCACAGAAGAAGCGCATGGAAGAGCAGCCAGAAGCCGGGATGGGACAGGCGCATGCGGCCGCGCAGCGGGTTGGCCAGCGCGAACAGCGGCGCGGCGACGGCCACCAGCAGGACGTGATGGGCCACCCGCGCCGAGAAAAGAGCTGCGCTGAGCGCGCAGAGCGGCGATACGAAAGCCACAACCAGCACCACCCAGCCGGCAGTGAACAAAGGCACGGACCCGGGACGTCCGCTGTACCGCCGCAGCCACAGGAACAGGACGGGCAACGCGGCGAGGCCGGCCAGGAGGGCCGGGTCCAGCGCCCAACGCGTCAGGAGTTCTGCCGGAACAGGCGGTGTGCCGCAGAACGGTACCGAAATCGTCGTCTCCATGCGGGCGTGTCCCTCGTGCTGCCTCTGCCTCTCCGAGAGGGACAACTAGAGCGGCGGCACGGTCCGTCGCCATGTAGACCTGGAACAAATCGATAAAAAAACGGTGGGGTTCTGGCGGTTAGATGGCCATTAAGCGCTATTTGAACGTGAGGATTAGTTGACTTTTCCATTCATGATTTCATAACACCGGCAACGAGGTTACCGGGGCTCTTGCGGCCCGACCACTCCAGACCCATCGAAGGATGCGGGATCATGATCGAACGAATCCGCGCAGGCGCTCTTGCCCTGTCCCTCACCCTGGCCGCAGGCACGGCATTCGCCCAGCAGGACGGTACTCCGACGCCGCCGGCTGCGCCGCAGGCTCCGGCATCCGTCGAGACCGCGCCCGCGCAGCCCGTACAGCCCACGCAGCCTGCGCAGCCCGTACAGCCCGTACAGCAGGCGCAGCCAGTACAGCAGGCGCAGCCAGTACAGCAGGCGCAGCCCGTACAGCAGACGCCGTCGTCCGCCGCACCTGCAACGACGGTTTCCCCGGCCCCGGCCACCGCTACTACTGCGACGCCGCTGGAGCCGGTGGCAGAGCAGAACCCCGCGCTGCCGCACGATCTGTCGCCCTGGGGCATGTTCATGGCGGCCGACTGGGTGGTGAAGGGCGTGATGATCGGCCTGGCCTTCGCCTCTCTCGTGACCTGGACCATCTGGCTGGCCAAGGCGTTGGAGCTTCGTCTGGCCATGCGCAAGGCAACACGCAGCGTGCGCCAGATCGAGGCCGCGCCCGAGCTTTCCAGCCTGGAGGCCGGCCGCTCGGGCGCGCTGCGGCGCGGCCCGGTTGCCGCCATCCTGCAGACGGCGCAGGACGAGCTTGCCCGCTCCGGCGGCCTGCCTGCCGACGGCGTCAAGGAACGCGTGGCCATCGCCGTCTCCCGGATCGAGGCCCGCGCCGGCCGCTCGATGACGAAGGGCACGGGTGTACTTGCCACGATCGGTGCAACGGCCCCGTTCGTCGGGCTGTTCGGCACCGTCTGGGGCATCATGAACTCGTTCATCGGCATCAGCCAGGCCAACACGACCAACCTTGCGGTCGTCGCCCCTGGTATCGCCGAGGCGCTTCTGGCCACGGCCATCGGCCTTGTGGCGGCGATCCCGGCCGTCATCATCTATAACAGCTTCGCGCGCTCCACCGCAGGCTACCGCGCGCTCCTGGCCGACGGGTCCGCCGCGGTCATGCAGCATCTGTCGCGGGGGCTGGACCGGCGCGACGCCGCCGGGACGCCCAACCGGTTCCACGCGGCGGCGGAGTAAGCTCCATGGGCGTGAACCTGAAGGAATCCGGCGGCGACGACATCGGCGAGATGGCCGAGATCAACGTGACGCCCTTCATCGACGTGATGCTGGTGCTGCTGATCATCTTCATGGTGGCCGCACCTCTGTCCACGGTCGACGTTCCCGTCGACCTGCCGGTATCCAACGCCCGTCCGGCGGACAGGCCGGATGAGCCGGTCTACCTGACCGTGCAGGACGATCTGCGGCTCATTCTGGGCGAGTCGGAACTGGAGAGAACCGATCTGCAGGCCCGGCTCGACGCGCGTACGGAAGGAAACCGCGAGCAGCGCATCTTCCTGCGCGCGGACGGGGCCGTGGCCTATGGCGACCTCATGGAAGTCATGAACGCGCTGCGCGCGGCGGGATACCTGAAAATCGCGCTTGTCGGGCTGGAAGATACCAACGCCGCGGCCGGCGCTGGAGAGCCCGCCCCGCAATGACCCGCAAAGGCCTCCACGCACGCTCACTCGAAAGCCATGGGCGTCTGTCGGCGCTGCGCTGGGGTGCCGCCGGCGCCGTCGTGCTTGCGCTCCATTCCTCGGCCGCTTGGTACGGCCTGGTCCGGCCGCCCGAAGCGGCCACGCCGCCCGGTGCTCCGGAAGCGGCCGTGCTGATCGATCTCGCACCGCCGGCGGCCTCGCAGGCATCGGCAGCCGTCGAAGGGGACGTCGAGGAACAGCCGAACGAAGCCGAGCCCCTGCCCGAGCCTCCGGAACCGACACCCCCCGAGCCGGTGGAAGAGCCGCAGCCCGAACCGGAACCTCAACCCGAACCGGAACCAGAGCCGGAACCCGAACCCGAACCAGAGCCGGAACCCGAGCCTGAGCCTGAGCCTGAGCCCGAACCCGAGCCGGAGCCGGTCGAGGAACCGGAAGTCGTTCCGCCGGAATTGCCGGAGATGGAAACCCAGTCGGACGCGATCCTGAACGCGCCCCGGCCGACGGCACGCCCAACGCCGCCCCCTCCGGTGCGGCAGGCACAACGGGAGCGTCCGCGCCAGGAAACACGCCGGGAAACGCGGCGCGAGCAGCCGCAACGTCAGCAGCCGCAGCGGCGGCCGGCCGCGTCGGAGGCGTCGGCTGCCTCGCAGGGCCAGCGCAACCGCGAGGCCAGCCAAGGCTCTCGCGCGTCATCGGTGTCGCCGGCACGGTGGCAATCCCAGGTCCAGGCACGGTTGAACCGCTTCAAGCGGACACCGCCGGGCGGCGGCCGCGGCACCGTATCCATCGCGTTCAGCATGGATGGCGGCGGCCGGTTGACGGGCGCGCGTGTTTCCCGCTCAGCGGGCAACCCGGTGCTCGACCAGGCCGCGTTGCAGCTTGTGCGCCGTGCCAGCCCCTATCCGGCGCCTCCGGGCGGCAACCCTGTATCCCTGACAGTGCCCATCCGCTTCGACTGACGGAAAAGGGCCCGCCGCCGTGTCCGGCGGCGGGCGTGCGCTTTCAATGTCTCAAGGGTTCAAAGCGGCTTCAGGCCGGCTTCGATCTCGGCCCGCCGGCCCTCCAGGAAGGGCGGCAGGGACAGGCTTTGCCCCAGGGTTTCCAACGGCTCGTCTGTCGCAAAGCCCGGCCCGTCCGTTGCGATCTCGAACAGGATTCCGTTCGGCTCGCGGAAGTAGAGGCTCTTGAAGTAGAACCTGTCCACCGGCCCGCTTTGCGGCAGGCGCAGATGCGCCAGACGCTGCGTCCATGCATCATAATCCCCGTCCGGAATGCGGAAGGCGACGTGATGCACGCTGCCGGCCCCCGGCCGCGCCGCGGGCAGGTTCGGCTCCACGGCGACGTGCAGCTCCGCTGCGGGACCGCCGTCGCCCATCTCGAAGACCAGCGTCTGCGCGCCGTCGATGCCCTCGTATTCGCGCGCCTTGCGCATGCCGAGAACCTCCTTGACCACCAGCTCCGTCCGGCTTGCATCCGGTACGCTCATGGTGATCGGCCCGAGGCCGCGGATCTGGAACTCGGCCGGCACGGTGGACGCATCCCATGGCGTGGACGGGCCCGCTCCGCCATCGTCGACAAGAGACAGCCTCTGGCCCTCAGGGTCTTCGAAGTCGATCGTCGACCGGCCGTCGCGCAGGACGATGCCGCCATTGGCGATGCCCTCTTGCGCAAGACGGGCGACCCAGTATTCCAGCGCCTTCCGCCCCGCGACGCGCAGGCCGGTGCGGTTGATGGAGTGGGTACCGCGCCGCTCCCGCTCGACCGGCCAGTCGAAGAAGGTGATGTCGGTGCCGGGGTTCGCCTCGCCATCGGCGTAGAAAAGGTGATAGGCGCTGACATCGTCCTGGTTGACCGTCTTCTTCACCAGGCGCAGGCCAAGGACCCGCGTGTAGAAATCATGGTTGCCGCTGGCATCCGCCGTCACGGCGGTCAGATGATGAATTCCGGTCAGTTGCATGGGTTTGCCTCCGTTGCTGGCGGCCGAAACCGCGCTGTCCTTGTTGGATGGCATATGGACCCGGCGACCGGACCCTAACATTGTTCATCGTCTCAACAGACTGTTCAATGCAACCGATCAATCGCGCCGGAACTGGGGGGCGCGTTTCTCGATATAGGCGGCCATGCCCTCTTTCTGGTCCTCCAGCGCGAACATCGCGTGGAACAGGCGGCGTTCGAAACGCAGCCCTTCCGAAAGCGACACCTCGTCGGCGCGGTGCACGGTCTCTTTCAGCATCATGGCTACCAGGCGCGACCGCTCGGCGATTTCGGTGGCCATCGCAACGGCCTCGGCCTCCAGGTCCGCTGCAGGGAAGACGCGGGCCACCAGCCCGATGCGTTCTGCCTCGGCGGCGTCCATCATGCGTCCGGTCAGGCACAGCTCCATCGCCTTGCAGCGGCCGACAAGCCGGGTCAGCCGCTGCGTGCCGCCCATGCCGGGCATCACCCCCAGGCGGATCTCCGGCTGGCCGAAGCGGGCCTTGTCGCCGGCGAGGATGATGTCGCACATCATGGCCAGTTCGCAGCCACCGCCCAGCGCATAGCCGTTTACGGCCGCTATGGTGGGGATGCGTATGGCGGTGAAACGGTCCCAGGTGGCAAACCAGTTTTCGCGGATCATGTCGCGGAAATCGGCTGCCTGCATTTCCTTGATGTCGGCCCCTGCGGCAAAAGCCTTGTCGGCTCCGGTCACGACGATGCAGCCGACCTCGGGGTCGCGGTCGAAGCCTTCGGCGGCGGCGGCGATCTCCTCGGCGGCGGCGCGGTTCAACGCGTTCAAGGCTTCGGGCCGGTCGAGGCGGATAATGGCCACGCGGCCCTGTGTCTCAGTCCTGATGGTTGCCATCTCGTTCTTTCCGTCTGCTTTCAATGCGCCGCGCGCAGGGCTGCCGGCAGTTCGACCGGACCGAGGCCGGGTGCGAAGTCCGGGTCCGCGACGCCGGGTACGGGGTCGAGGCCATCGGCTTCCAGCGCACCGTCCAGCCCCTCGGAAGCCCATTTCGGGTTCCGGTCCTTGTCGATGACGGCCGCCCTGACGCCCTCATGATAGTCGGCGGCGGCCAGGCAGCGGCACGCGGCATGGAATTCGTTGACCAGGCATTCCGGAAGATCCGTCGCGCGCTTTGCACGGCGCAACAGGTCCATCGTCGCCAGCAGGCTGCGCGGCGAGCGCCTGTTCAGGGTATCCAGGGTCCGCCGCGCGAATTCCGTGCTGCGATTGCCGAGCGCCTCGACGATGTCCGCAACGGCGTCGTGACCGAACATGCGCGCGATCGCGGCCTCCTCCTCGGCGAACAGGCCCGGCTCCGGCCGGGTGGCGAATTGCTGGATGGTCTCGTCGAGGCCGCCCTCGCCGTGGACGAGCGCCCGCCGCAAAGCGGGCAGGCTTTCGGCCGGCACATGGACATCGGCAAGCCCGGCATGGATCGTGTCCGCCGCGCCGAATGTATCGCCCGTCAGGGCTATGTAACGTCCCGTTTCCCCCGGCGAGCGTGCCAGAAGGAAGGTCGAGCCGACGTCCGGCACGAAGCCGATGCCGACTTCGGGCATGGCGAAGCGCGTCGCATCGGTGACGATGCGATGCCGGACATGGATGCCAAGCCCTGCGCCACCGCCCATGACGATGGCGTCCATCAGCGCCACGACCGGCTTTGCCGATCGCGCCAGGGCCAGCACCAACGCATATTCACGCCGCCAGAATTCCTCCGCCTGCCCGTCGCCGGCGCGCGCGCTGGCCGCCACGAACCGGATGTCGCCGCCCGCGCAGAATGCGCGCCCGCCGGCACCCTCGAGCAGGACCAGCTCCACCTCCATGTCGGTCTGGAAGGTGGCGAGCGCCCGCAGCGCGGCATCGACCATCTCGATGTTGAGCGCGTTCAAGGCGGCCGGGCGATTGAGCCTGATAACGCCGGCCCGACCCTCGACAAAGGCGAGAACGGGCGCTTCCGCGTCATGTCCGGTCATCGACATTCCTCCCTGTTTCGATCTCCGGAGCGTAAGCTTAGAGCCGGATGACCACGCTTTTTCAACAGTCGGAGGGAGCACCCTGGCCGGGCGTCGCGATTTTGCCGCATAAGCCCCACAGAAAAGTTACTTACGGTCAGAGAATGTGCGACTGAATTCATCTGTGGTAAAGGAAACCTTTACGACCTCGTCCTACCCTGGAGCCTCGCTGACGATCTGATCCCGACCGGAGGAGACCTATGCTGGGAATCGCACCATCGAGAAGAGGCTTCATCAAGACCGCGCTCTTGTCCATGACCCTTCTGGCCGGCACCGGCATGCCGGCTTATGCGGATGCCGGCTTTCAACGCTGGATCGCCAACTTCGAGAAGACGGCCACCTCCAACGGCATCAGCCGGCAGACCTATCGCGCGGTGTTCGCCGGCGTGACCGAGCCCGACCACGACGTGATCCGCTCGGCCCGCTTCCAGCCCGAGTTCCGCGACAATGCGTGGGACTACATGGACAATCGCGTCAACGAGGAGACCGTCGCCGACGGCCGTCGCCTGGCGCAGCAGCACAAGCGCCTTCTCGACGTGATCGAGCAGCGTTTCGGTGTCAGCCGCTACATCGTCCTTGCCATCTGGTCGATGGAATCCAGCTACGGCAAGGCGCTGGAAAAGCCCGGCTCGCTGAAGCACGTGCCGCAGGCGCTGGCTACCCTTGCCTATCTGGACGAGCGGCGGGCCGGCTTCGCGCGCCAGCAGCTGATCGGCGCGTTGAAGATCGTGCAGGCGGGCCATGTATCCCCGAAGGGGCTCACCGGCTCGTGGGCCGGGGCGATGGGGCATACCCAGTTCATCCCGACCAGCTACCTGGCCTATGCCGTCGACATGGACGGCGACGGGCACCCCAACATCTGGACATCCGTGCCCGATGCGCTCGGCACGGCGGCCAACCTTCTGTCCAAGAACGGCTGGCGCACCGGGCGCACCTGGGGATACGAGGTGGCGGCCCCGCGCGGCACGAACCTTGCCGGTCTGGAGCGCGCCAACAAGACGCTGGCCCAATGGCAGCAACTCGGCTTCCGCCGCGTCAACGGGCAGCCCTTCGCCGCGCCCTCCGACAATGCCAACCTTCTCATGCCGGGCGGCCCCAACGGCCCGATCTTCCTGATGACGCGCAATTTCTTCGTCATCAAGCGCTACAACAACGCCGACCGGTACGCCCTGGCGGTCGGCCATCTGGCGGATCGCATCGCCGGCGGCGGCGAGTTTGCCCGGAGCTGGCCGCGTGGCTATACGCCGCTCAGCGTCGCCGAGCGTTACGAACTGCAGCAGCGCCTGTCGCAGCACGGCTTCTACGATGGTGTGATCGACGGCAAGATCGGCTCCGGATCGCGGGGGGCCATCAGCGCCTATCAGCGCCAGCGTGGCGTGGCGGAAGACGGCAACGCGTCACGCGCGCTGCTGGACCTGTTGCGGAGGCACTGAGGCATGCGGCGCGCCAAGCCGGCCGGGCTGAAGACCGGGCTGTCCCTGGCGCTCGCCGCCGCCGTCCTCATAACCGGCGTGGCGCTGCCCGCGCCGGTGGCCGCACAGGAGCAACGCCCCCGCAACATACTGGAAATGCTGTTTGGCGCGCCGCGGCAGGCAGAGCCTCCAAGGACCATCCGCCGCCAGAAGGCCCCGCGCAAGCAGACGCGCCAGCGGCGGCCGGCCCAGCCGTCGCGCAGCCAGGCGAGCCGCCCGGTTGCGCCGGCGCCGGTCGCGGTTGCCAAGGCCGAGGATGCCCGTCGCATCCTCGTCGTCGGGGATTTCATGGCCGCCTCGCTGGCGCGCGGCCTTGCCGATGCCTTCGCCGACGATCCGAACGCCCTGGTGATCGGCAAGGCCAACGGCTCCTCCGGGCTGGTGCGTGACGACTTCTACAACTGGAACGAGCAACTTCCCCGGTTGATCGAGGGCGAAAAGCCCCAGCTCGTCGTCCTCATGCTGGGCGGCAACGACAGGCAGGCGATCAGAGGGCCGCAGGGCTCCATCCCCGTCCGCACGCAGGAGTGGACCGCCGAATACGAAAAACGGGCCGGAGCGCTGGCCGAGCAGGTCGCCGGGGCGGGCATCCCACTCGTCTGGATCGGCCAGCCGCCCTATCAGTCCGACAGGATGGCCGAGGACATGGTCTACCTGAACGGCATCTACCAGAAGGCCGCGACCGCGGCCGGCGGCGAGTTCGTCGATGTCTGGGGCGGCTTCACCGATGCCGCCGGCTCGTACATCTCGTCCGGGCCGGACGTCGAGGGGCAGCAACGCCGGCTGCGCAATTCCGACGGCATCACCATGACGCCCGCCGGCGCGGCGAAGCTCGCCTTCTTCGTGGAAAAGCCCGTTCAGCGCATTCTCGGCCTGACCGACCCGGCGCTGGCACCCGCAGCCGGCGATACGCCGGGCCTTCTCGAAGCGGCGCCGACGGTCGACCCGGCCAACGCCACGCGCGTTGCGCCCGTATCCTTCGGCGACCCGGCCTTCGATGGCGCCGACGATTTGCTGGCTGCACCGGCCCAGCGACCGGGCCCCAGCGAGACGCCTTCCCCGCGTGAGAGGCTGGTGCGCTCGGGCGTCACTTCCGAGCCGGGAGCCGGTCGTGCCGACAGCTTCGCCTGGCCGCGCGACGGTGGTTAGATTTCGACCAACCGTCCGCGCGGCCGTCGGTCTGGCTTGGTAGCGGAACCGGGGTTCGTCGGCACGCATTTGGCTTGGACGATCCACCCGCAGGGAACCGATGATGCTACGACAGACTCTTACGCCCGCCGCGATTGCACTGTTGCTGACGACGGGCGCAATGGCGCAGTTTACCGGCCCATCCGATGTCGCGCAGGCGCAGAGCCGCCAATATCCCCCGACCACGGTCCAGGACATCAAGGCCGACCCGAAGGACGAGATGAAGGCAACCCTGGAAGGGCGCATTCTGCGCAAGGTCGCGGATGAAGAGTATCTGTTCAGCGACGACACGGGGGAAATTCGCGTCGAGATCGACGATGACGACTTCCCGCGCCAGCCCGTGTCCGAGACGACGCGCGTAAGGCTGGAAGGTGAGGTCGACACCCACCGCTACAAGGAGGTGGACTTCGACGTCGACCGGATGACGATCCTCCCGTAACGGGCAGCGGGGTGGCCACCGCCCCCCCTTTCCGGGTCAGCGCGGCAGGGTGGTCATGCCCGTCAGTGCAAGATCGATCGCGCGTGCGGCCTGCCGCCCCTCGCGGATGGCCCACACGACCAGAGATTGTCCACGCCGGACGTCGCCCGCCGTATAGAGCTTCTCGACGGACGTAGCGTAGTCGGTATCGTTGGCTTTCACAGATACGTTGCCCCGACGATCCACCACGGTTTCGAGCCGCTCTCCCATCTCGGCCAGCAGCCCCTCCGGATCGGGCCCGGCGAAGCCGATGGCGATAAAGGCGAGGTCGGCGCGGATGACGAATTCCGTGCCCTCGACCGGACGCCGCTTCTCGTCCACCTGTGCGCAGCGGACGCCCGTCAGCTGGCCATCCTCGCCAACGAAGTCCAGCGTCGCAATCTGGAACTCGCGCACCGCACCTTCGGCCTGGCTGGACGAAACGCGCATCTTGGTGGCCCAGTAGGGCCAGGTCGCCAGCTTGTCTTCCTTTTGCGGCGGCATGGGCCGGATATCCAGCTGCGTCACCTTGACCGCGCCCTGCCGGAAGGCCGTGCCGACGCAATCGGAGGCGGTGTCGCCGCCGCCAACCACCACGACATGCTTGCCGGCGGCCCAGATTTCGGGCGCGTCCCACAAGTTGCTCGCGATGTTTTCGCCGCCGACGCGGCGGTTCTGCTGCACCAGATAGGGCATGGCGTCGTAGATGCCGTTGAGCCCGTTGGAGGGTATGCCGGCCTCGCGCGGGCGCTCGGCGCCGCCGCAGTACAGGACCGCGTCATAGGTGGCCAGAAGCTCTTCCAGCGGCTTGTCCCTGCCGATCCAGACGCCGCAATGGAAGGTGACGCCCTCGCCGCTCATCTGCTCGACACGCCGGTCGATCCAGTGCTTCTCCATCTTGAAATCGGGGATGCCGTAGCGCAGCAGGCCGCCCGGGCGGGACTCGCGCTCGTAGACGTCCACGGCGTGGCCCGCGCGGCCAAGCTGTTGCGCAGCCGCCAGCCCGGCCGGCCCGGACCCGATGATCGCAACGCGCTTTCCGCTTTGCGTCAGGGCCGGCTGAGGCTGGATCAGCCCCAGCTTGTAGGCCTTGTCGGCAAGGGCCTGCTCCACCGTCTTGATGGCGACGGGCATGTCCTCGAGGTTGAGCGTACAGGCCTCCTCGCAGGGAGCCGGGCAGATGCGCCCGGTGAACTCCGGAAAATTGTTGGTGGAGTGCAGGTTGCGGATCGCCGTTTCCCAGTCGCCCGAATAGACGAGATCGTTCCAGTCGGGGATCTGGTTGTGGATCGGGCAGCCGGTCGGCCCATGGCAGAACGGTATGCCGCAATCCATGCAGCGCGCCGCCTGCTTGCCCACCTCCTCGTCGGACATGGGCAGCGTAAACTCGCGGAAATGCCGGATGCGGTCCGACGCCGGCTGATACTTCGCCGTTTGCCGGTCGATTTCCAGAAAACCCGTAACCTTGCCCATGCCCTGCTCCGTCCAGTCTCAATCAGTTCCACAACGCCGGGTTATTCTGCCGCGACGGCCATGCGCATGCGCTCCATTTCCTGCAGCGCGCGGCGGTATTCGACAGGCATGACCTTCACGAATTTCGGCCGGTGGCTTTCCCAGTTGGCCATCATCTCCCTGGCCCGCGACGAGCCGGTGTAGTGGAAATGATTGGAGATCAACTGGTACAGCCGCTCGTCGTCGTGGCCCGTCATGTCGGACGACACGTTGACCCGCCCCTTGTGCTGCAGGTCGCCGCCATGATGGTGCAGCTTTTCGAGCAGGTCGTCCTCTTCGGGCACGGGCTCCAGGTCCACCATCGCCATGTTGCAGCGCTCGGCGAAATCGCCGACCTCGTCGTAGACATAGGCGACGCCGCCGGACATGCCGGCCGCGAAGTTGCGCCCGGTCTGGCCGAGGATGACGACGACGCCGCCGGTCATGTACTCGCAGCCATGGTCGCCGACACCTTCCACCACCGCGATGGCGCCGGAGTTGCGAACGGCGAAACGCTCGCCGGCAACGCCGCGGAAGTAGCATTCACCGGAGATCGCCCCGTAGAGGACGGTGTTGCCGATGATGATGGACTCTTCGGGTACGATACGGGTGTTGGCGCGCGGCTTCACGATGATGCGCCCGCCGGAGAGCCCTTTGCCGACATAGTCGTTGCCGTCGCCGACCAGCTCGAAGGTGACGCCGCGCATCAGGAAGGCACCGAAGCTCTGTCCGGCCGTGCCCGTCATCAACACCCTGATCGTGTCGTCGGGCAGGCCCTTGAGGCCGTACTTCCTGGCAACCGCGCCGGACAGCATCGCCCCGGCCGAACGGTCGACGTTGGTGATGGGCGTTTCCACCACCACCGGCTGACGCCGCGACAAAGCGGGCTCGGCCTCGGCAATCAGCTTGCGGTCGAGGATATCGGCGATCGGATGCTCCTGCCGGCGCGTCCACAACAGGTCTTCACGCGGCGCATCGGGCTTGAAGAAGACCTTGGAGAAGTCGAGGCCCTTTGCCTTCCAGTGATCGATCATCGGCTTCTTGTCGAGCCGGTCGGATTGTCCGATCAGCTCCGAAACGGTGCGCACGCCCATTGCGGCCATGATCTCGCGCACTTCCTCGGCCACGTAGAAGAAGAAGTTGATGACGTGCTCGGGAAGGCCCTTGAAGCGCTTGCGCAACACGGGATCCTGCGTGGCGACGCCGACCGGACAGGTGTTCAAATGGCACTTGCGCATCATGATGCAGCCGGCGGCGATCAGCGGCCCAGTGGAAAAGCCGAACTCGTCGGCGCCCAGCAACGCACCGATGACGACGTCTCGGCCGGACCGCAGCCCGCCATCCACCTGTAGCGCGATGCGCGAACGCAGCCCGTTCAGCACCAGCGTCTGCTGGGTTTCGGCAAGGCCCATCTCCCAGGGGGAGCCGGCATGCTTGATGGAGGTCAGCGGCGAAGCGCCCGTGCCGCCGTCGTAGCCCGATACGATGATGTGGTCGGCGCGCGCCTTGGCGACGCCCGCCGCAACCGTGCCGACACCCACTTCGGATACCAGCTTGACCGATATGTCCGCTTCCGGATTGACGTTCTTGAGATCGTAGATGAGCTGGGCCAGATCCTCGATCGAATAGATGTCGTGGTGCGGCGGCGGCGAGATCAGGCCGACGCCCGGCGTGGAATGCCGTGTCTTGGCAATGGTCGCGTCCACCTTGTGGCCGGGAAGCTGTCCGCCCTCGCCGGGCTTGGCGCCCTGCGCAACCTTGATCTGCAGCATGTCGGCATTGACGAGATAGTCGGTCGTCACGCCGAAGCGGCCCGAGGCGATCTGCTTGATGGCGGACCGCTCGGGGTTCATGCTGCCATCGGGCAGCGGCTGATAGCGATCCGGCTCTTCGCCGCCCTCGCCGGTGTTGGACTTGCCGCCGATACGGTTCATGGCGATGGCCAGCGTCGAATGCGCCTCGCGCGAGATCGAGCCGAAGCTCATCGCCCCGGTCGAAAAGCGCTTGACGATGTCCCGGGCTGGCTCGACCTCGTCCAGCGGCACCGGGTTGACGCCCGCCTCTTCGGCCATGCGGATGCGGAACAGGCCACGGATGGTGGAGTTGGCGACCGCGCTCTGGTTCACCAGCGCGGCATATTCCTTGTACTTTTCCCAGCTTTCCAGCCGCACTGCATGCTGCAGCGTGGCGACCGCTTCCGGCGACCAGATATGCGCTTCGCCCCGCGTGCGGTAGGCATATTCGCCGCCCACCTCCAGCGAGCGCGCCAGAACCGGATCGGCTGAAAAAGCCAGCGCGTGGCGCACCGCCGTCTCACGGGCGATCTCTTCCAGGCCGACGCCCTCGATGGTCGTGGCCGTGCCGGCGAAATAGCGATGCACGAACTCGGTCTTCAGGCCGATGGCATCGAAAATCTGCGCGCCGCAGTAGGACTGGTAGGTGGAGATGCCCATCTTGGACATCACCTTCAACATGCCCTTGCCGACCGACTTGATGAAGCGGTTGACGATTTCCTTCTGGTCCACCTCGGGCGGGAAATCGCCGCGCGCATGCATGCCGAGCAGCGAGTCGAAGGCCAGATACGGGTTGATCGCCTCTGCGCCATAGCCGGCCAGGCAGGCGAAGTGATGTACCTCGCGCGGCTCGCCGGATTCGATCACCAGCCCGGCCGCGGTGCGCAGGCCCTTGCGGATGAGGTGGTGGTGCACGGCGGCACAGGCCAGCAGCGCCGGAATGGGGATGCGGTCCGGGCCGACCTGCCGGTCGGACAGGATAATGATGTTGTAGCCGCCCACGACGGCCGCCTCGGCGCGCTCGCACAGGCGCTCAAGCGCACCCGCCATGCCATCCGCGCCCTGGTCGGACGGGTAGGTCATGTCGAGCGTCTTGGTGTCGAACCGGTCTTCCGTATGGCCGATGTTGCGGATCTTCTCCAGGTCGCCATTGGTCAGGATCGGCTGGCGCACCTCCAGCCGCTTGCGGCGCGACGTGCCTTCCAGATCGAAGATGTTGGGGCGCGGCCCGATGAAGGAGACCAGGCTCATCACCAGCTCTTCGCGGATCGGGTCGATCGGCGGGTTGGTGACCTGCGCGAAGTTCTGCTTGAAATAGGTATAGAGCAGCTTCGACTTTTCCGACATCGCCGAGATCGGCGTATCGGTGCCCATCGAGCCGATGGCCTCCTGGCCGGTGGTCGCCATCGGCGCCATCAGGATGCGCGTGTCTTCCTGCGTGTAGCCGAACACCTGCTGGCGATCGAGCAGCGACACGTCGGAGCGCGACGCGCGGGGCGCAACGGGCTTCTGGTCCTCCAGGATAAGCTGCGTCTGCTTCAACCAGTCGCGATAGGGGTTGGCCGTGGCGATCTCGGACTTCACGTCCTCGTCCGACACGATCCGACCCTTCTCCAGGTCGATCAGCAGCATGCGTCCGGGCTGCAGCCGCCACTTCTTGACGATACGTTCTTCGGCAACTTCCAGCGTCCCGGCCTCGGACGCCAGGATGACGTAATCGTCGTCCGTGACCACGTAGCGCGCGGGGCGCAGGCCGTTGCGGTCGAGCGTCGCGCCGATCTGCCGTCCATCGGTGAAGCAGACGGCGGCCGGCCCGTCCCATGGCTCCATCAGCGCCGCGTGATACTCGTAGAAGGCCTTGCGCTCCGGCGACATCTGCTTGTTGCCGGCCCACGCCTCGGGAATGAGCATCATCATGGCATGGGCAAGCGAGTAGCCGCCCTGTGTCAGGAATTCGAGCGCGTTGTCGAAACAGGCGGTGTCGGACTGCCCCTCGTAGGAGATGGGCCAGAGCTTGGAGATGTCGTTTCCGAACAGTTCCGAATCCACCGACGCCTGGCGCGCCGCCATCCAGTTGACGTTGCCGCGCAGCGTGTTGATCTCACCATTGTGGGCGACCATGCGATAGGGATGCGCCAGCCGCCACGACGGGAAGGTGTTGGTGGAAAAACGCTGGTGCACGAGCGCGAGCGCGCTGGTGAAGCGCTCGTCGCGAAGGTCGGTGTAATAGGCGCCCACCTGGTAGGCCAGGAACATGCCCTTGTAGACGATGGTGCGCGAGGACAGCGACACGACATAGAAGTCGGTGTCGACGGCGTTCATCTCGTCATAGACGCGGTTGGACACCACCTTGCGGATGATGAAGAGCTTGCGCTCGAACTCCGCGTCGCTGGCACAACCGGGCGAGCGGCGGATGAAGACCTGCCGGTGCACCGGCTCGGTCGCGACGATCTCCTCCGCCTTCGACAGGCATGAATTGTCCACCGGCACCTCGCGCCAGCCGATGACCTGCTGGCCCTCTTCGGCGGCGGCCTTCTCGAAGACTTCCTTGAAGTGCAGCCGGCGTGCCTCGTCCTGCGGCATGAACACGAAGCCGACGCCGTAATGCCCCGGCTCGGGCAGGTCGACGCCCTGGGCCGCCATCTCCGCCTTGAAGAATTCGTGCGGCAGCTGAACAAGGATACCCGCGCCGTCTCCGACCAGCGGGTCGGCGCCCACCGCCCCGCGATGGGTGAGGTTCTCGAGGATCTTCAGCCCCTTCTGAACGACATCGTGCGACCGCTGGTTCTTCATGCTGGCGATGAAGCCGACGCCGCAGGCGTCATGCTCGTTCGCCGGGTCGTAGAGACCGGTTGCGGCGGGCAGGCCGTAGCCCTCTCCCCGCGCCTTGCCGCTCAAGCTGGACGTCAATCTCTTCATGGCGTTCTCTCCCCTCGCCCGGCCGGGCGCCGCGCAAGCTTGCATGACCGAGCGCCGCCAGATACGACAGCACCACTGACCTATCGCTCTTATTACAGGTTTCGATTGCGACTGACAATGTCTTACTTCAAACGGTTCAAAAATTAAAGATACATTCTAAAAATGCAATTAAATCGATTAGAATGCGCTTTACGCGCTGGATTGACCGGAGTAATCACCACCCATGATATTCTCTTCCGACAACTGGTCCGGTGCTCATCCGGCAATCTCCGCCTCCCTCGCGCGTCATGCGGAGGGCATGGCAGCCGCCTATGGCAGCAGTCCGCTCGATACGGAGGTGGCGCGCCGCTTCGACGCCCTCTTCGAGCGCGAGGTGGCTGTCTTTTACGTCGGCACCGGCACGGCAGCCAATTCGCTCGCGCTATCGGCGTTCAATCGTCCTGGCGGCGTGGTGCTGTGCCACGGCGAGGCCCATATCATGGTGGACGAGTGCGGTGCGCCCGAGTTCTTCGCCCACGGCTCCCGGCTTGCGCCCGTTGCCGGACCGGGCGGAATGATGGAGCCGGCGGCCCTGAAGCGAGCCCTGGAAGGCTTCGACCCTGCTTTCGTCCACGGCGGCAGGCCGGTTGCCGTATCGATCAGCCAGTCGGCCGAATCCGGGGCGCTCTATGCGCCTGCGACGGTCGGGGAGATTGCCTCCAACGGCCACGGCCTTGCCGTCCATATGGATGGCGCGCGCTTTGCCAACGCGGTGGCTGCCTTGGGGATATCGCCGGCCGAGGCCAGCTGGAAGGCCGGCGTGGACGTGATGTCGTTCGGCGGCACGAAGAATGGCTGCTGGTGCGCCGAGGCGATCGTGTTCTTCGATCCGGACAAAGCCGCCGACTTCGCCTTCAATCACAAGCGCGCGGGACAGCTTTTCTCGAAGTCGCGCTTCGTATCCGCCCAGTTCGACGCCTATCTTACCGACGATCTATGGCTCTCGCTGGCCAGCCATGCCAATGCCATGGCTGATGGCCTTCGCCGGGGTATCGAGACGGCCGACAACGCCCGTTCCGCCTGGCCGACAGCCGCCAACGAGGTCTTTGCGGTTCTGAAACGCGACGCCGCCGACCGCGCGCGCGCCGAAGGCGCCCTCTTCTACGACTGGCATGTCGGCGGGGATACGCCAGTGGGCGACGACGAGGTCCTGGTACGGCTGGTCGCAAGCTGGAGCACGAGCCTGGAGGAGGTCGAAAACTTGATCCGCCTGATCGGCTGATGTTCCGGAACCTCGCCCGGACTTGATGGTTTTTCCTGGTGGACACCATCTCATCAGGAGGTTCTACAATGTCCAAGGATGCATTTGCCCAGGGTAAGCTGGCCTTCGCGCACAACCTGCCCATGTCGTCCTGCGAGTTCCCGGTTGGATCCAGCCTGCGGGCCGACTGGATGTCCGGCTGGACGGAAGCCAGCAATCTTTCGCGCAAATCCGCGGCAAAGGCGGACCCGCACCCTGGAATGATGGGTGACGGAACCGAAGAGCAGAACCTGAACCAGAAGGGCGACCCATCGGCCCGCATCACCGAAGGCGAGGTCCGTGACGCCTTCGGGCGGCACTGACCCCTTCCGGCCGACACTGAAACGGCGGCCCATGGGGCCGCCGTCATCGTATCTGTCGCCTGGTGTCGACCTCAGGCGGCATCGGCTTCGGGCGGTTTCGCATTCGCGTTGTCCGCGATTGCGATTTCGAAGAGCAGAACCTGAACCAGAAGGGCGGCCCATTGGCCCGCATCACCGAAGGCGAGGTCCGTGACGCCTTCGGGCGGCATTGACCCCTTCCGGCAGACACTGAAAGGCGGCCCATGGGGCCGCCGTCATCCTATCTATCGCCTGGTGTCGACCTTAGGCGGCATTCGCTTCAAGCGACTTTGCATTCGCGTTGTCCGCGATTGCGATTTTAAAGAGCAGAACCTGAACCAGAAGGGCCACCCATCGGCCCGCATCACCTAAGGCAAGGTCCACGACGCCTTCGGGCGGCATTGACCCTTCCGGCCGACACTGAAACGGCGGCCCACGGGGCCGCCGTCATCGTATCTGTCGCCTGGTGTCGACCTTAGGCGGCATTCGCTTCGAGCGACTTCGCATTCGCGTTATCCGCGATTCCGATTTTGTAGAGTAGAACCTGAACCAGAAGGGCGGCCAATCGGCCCGCATCACCGAAGGCGAGGTCCGTGACGCCTTCGGGCGGCATTGACCGCTTCCGGCCGACACTGAAACGGCGGCCCATCGGCCGCCGTCATCCTATCTATCGCCTGGTGTCGACCTTAGGCGGCATTCGCTTCGAGCGACTTCGCATTCGCGTTGTCCGCGATTGCGATTTCGATGCGACGGGGCTTCATGGCCTCGGGGATGATGCGGACGAGGTCGATATGAAGGAGCCCGTTCTTCAGCGTAGCGCCCTTGACCTCGACATGCTCGGCAAGCTGGAAACGACGCTCGAAAGCACGTCCTGCAATGCCGCGATGGAGGAACCGGTTCGCTTCGCCTTCCGGCTCGCTGCGCTCGCCCTGGACGGTCAGCACGTTCTCGCGCGATTCGATGGACAGTTCGCTGTCCTCGAAGCCCGCGACGGCCATGGTGATGCGGTAGGCGTTGTCGCCCGTTCGCTCGATATTGTAGGGCGGGTAGCTTTGGGAATTATCGACCCCTCCGGCAGTGTCCAGCATCTTGAACAGGCGGTCGAAGCCGACGGTGGAACGATACAGCGGGGCAAAATCAACGTTACGCATGGTGAGTGTCCTCTTGATCATCGAGCAACTTGCGTGATGGACGGAGTGCGAACCCCCTGAAACGGCGGGCCCTTCCGGCCAGCGGCCCCATTTCGGCGACCGCATGATCGAGGTGGTGGCTGTAAAATCGGCTTTCAAGGGTCCGCGGCCCGCTTTTTGCGATGAACGGTAGATGAACGCGCCCTTCCCGTTTCGTTCAGGCGCGGAGATGCAGGGTCGGGTCCGAAATGGAAAACCGATCGCGGCGTCCCGTCCCTTCCGCTGCGATCGTTCAGGCCGGAAACGTTCGAAGAGCGTTTCCGGCCTTTTTTTCTGGAAACCATGCGGAAACCAAATCCAGGGTAGTTCTCCACCCTGCCTTTCCGGCATAGGTAGATAATGGACGATCGCCCGACATTCTTCGATACGCCCGGCAACCCGGCACCCGATCGCCTTTCCGGCGGGTATGTCGCCGCCCCGAACGGCCGCCGCCTGCGCTATGCCGTGGCGCGTCCGAAAGGGCCCTCCCGTGGCACCGTTCTGCTTCTGCCCGGCCGCAACGAGTGCATCGAGAAATATTACGAGACGCTGGGCGACCTTACCGCGCGCGCCTTCACCGTGCTGACTTTCGACTGGCGCGGACAGGGTGGCTCGGACCGCCTTCTGAAGAACCCTCAGAAGGGCCATGTCAGCCGGCTCGACCATTATTACGCCGATTTCGAGCTCATCTTCCGCAACGTCGCGCTGCCCGATTGCCCGGGGCCCTACGTGATCCTTGCCCATTCGCTCGGTGGATTGATCGCGTTGCGCTTCATGCCGCGCCTTGCCAACCGCATCGAGCGCATCGTCTGCTCGGCCCCGCTGGTCGGCCTGCCGGCACGCGGAAGCGTCATCGGAGCGATGGCGGCCGCCATGCGATGGACCGGAATGGGCCGCTTGTCCCTGCGCCGGCTCAAGCGGCTCGGCCCGGACTGGAACATCGCCACGAACCCGCTGACCAGCGATCCGGCCCGGTTTCAGCGCAACCGCGCCATCGTCGAAGCGGCGCCGCATCTCAGCGTGAACGCGCTGACGGCGGCCTGGCTCAACGCCACCTTCCGGGCGATGCGTCGGCTGGAGAATGCCGATTTCATCGCAGGGCTGCACGTTCCGACGCTGATCGTCACCGCCGGAGCCGACAGGGTTGTGGATTCCGCCGCGGCGGAGCGTCTGGCCTGGCGCATGCGCTCCGGCCATGTCCTGTCGATCCCGCATGCGCGGCACGAGCTGCTCCAAGAGCAGGACCTCTTCCGCGCGCCCTTCCTGGCGGCCTTCGAAGGCTTCGTGGAAAGCTCCATGCCGATGCCCGACCGGAACGGCGTTCTGCCCGAGCCTGCCGTATGAGGCGTCAGCCGTTCAGCAGGGCAAGCGCCGCTTTGTGCAATTGCGGCGTCGCGGCCGCGATGACATCGCCGCCACCCTCGGCCCTGCCGCCGTCGAAGGTGGTGACGATACCACCGGCCTGCTCGATGATGGGGATCAGGGCGACGATGTCGTAGGGCTGCAGGCCGGTTTCCACGCACAGGTCGATATGGCCGGCCGCCAGCATGGCGAAGGCATAGCAGTCGAGGCCGTAGCGTGACAGGCGGACCTTGTCCTCCAGCGCCGCGAAACGCTCCTTCATCGGGCCGTCGAACATGCGGGGATTGGTGGTGGTGAGCGTCGCGTTTTCCAGCGCGCCGACATCGCGCACATGCAGGGTGGCCTGGCCTGCGGGGCCGTCCATGAAGGCGCCGTCACCCACCGTCCAGAACCGTTCGCCGATATAGGGCTGGCTCATGATGCCGGCGCGCGCCTTGCCGCCGACCGTCAATCCGACGAGCGTTCCCCAAACCGGCACGCCCGAAATGAAGGGACGCGTCCCGTCGATGGGATCGATGACCCAAAGCGCATCACCGTCGCCCTGCCGTCCGAACTCCTCCCCCAGGATGGCGTGGTCCGGAAACTCGGCGGCGATGAGAGCGGTGATCGCCCTTTCGGCCTGCCGGTCCGCTTCCGTCACGGGGTCGAACGCACCGGGCACCTTGTTGTCGATGGCCAGCTTCTGCCGGAAGCGCGGAAGTGTCTGGCCAGCGGCGGCATCGGCGATACGGAACAGGAAGTCGGCGTCTGGCATGGTCATCATGATGGGCGGCCCCGAAGAATGCGTGAATGCTTCGCGCGTCAATAGTACGATTCTTGACACATGTCGCATCGCATCATTATATTGCAACGCGACAAAGCGATTTGTCGGCGCCCTTTTCGGGCGTTCCTCCCTAGACTTGACCGCGCCACGCCTTTGCGTCGCGCGGTATTTTTTTTCCTATTCCGCTGCGGCCGGCCGCGACGCCTCGGCCGCAAGATCGCCGGCGAAGGCTTCCACGAAGCGGCGGAGATTTTCGTGCATGGGGGCAAAGCCGTCCGACGGCGCGAAGGCAGCCTCGTCGGCGTAGAGGCCGCGGCTGATCTCGATCTGGATGGCATGGACGTTGTTGCGCGGCCTGCCGTAATGCTCGGTTATGTAGCCGCCGGCATAGGGCTTGTTACGCACGACATCGTAGCCGAGGCCACGCAGCTCTGCGATGGCCGCGGCGACGTAGCGCGCATCGGCGCTGGTGCCGAAGCGATCGCCGACAACCATGTCCGGGCGGCGGTTACCGGGAAGCGGCCGGACGGAGGATGGCATGGAATGACAATCCACCAGCACCGCCATGCCGAACCGCTGCACCGTCGCTTCCACGAGCTGCTCGAGCTGGCGATGGAAGGGGAAGTAGATCCGCGATATGCGGCCGAGACCCTCGGCTGCCGACAGGCGGCCATTGTAGATTTCCTGTCGCTCGGCGACGATGCGCGGAATCGTGCCGAGCCCACCCGCGACGCGGGGGGACACCGCGTTGACATGGGCCGGCAGCGCGCCGTCGAACATGGCCGGATCGAGCTCGTAGGGCTCGCGGTTGAGGTCGAGGTAGGCGCGCGGGAACCGCGCCACCAGCAGCGGCGCGCCGATCTCGGGTACGAAGTCGAAGAGACGGTCGACGAAAAGGTCTTCGGAGCGGCGGACGGCATCGCCCTTCAACCGCGACAGGGCGATGAAGTCGGCGGGGTAGGCCCTGCCGCTGTGGGGCGAGCAGAAGACAAGCGGCACGGTCTGGCGCGACGGCCCAAGAACCTCGAACGCCGGGCACGGCCCCGCAGAGGTTTCGAAGTAAGGCACGTCATTTGCCGTGATCGTCATACTCACCCACTGGCTTCGCACAGGCTACATCGTCTATCTAATGTCAGGCACGGAGGCTATACAATCCGTCATCTGCCGGCCGATGGCCGGCCCAACGGGAAAAGGCAATGTCGAAGATTCTGCTGGCCGAAGACGACAACGACATGCGGCGTTTCCTCGCCAAGGCGCTGGAGAAGGCCGGGTACGAGGTGACGTCTTACGACAACGGTGCCAGCGCCTATGAGCGCCTGCGGGAAGAGCCATTCTCCCTGCTGCTGACCGACATCGTCATGCCGGAAATGGACGGAATCGAGCTGGCCCGCCGGGCCACGGAGTTGGACCCGGACCTGAAGGTCATGTTCATCACGGGCTTTGCGGCAGTGGCCCTGAACCCCGATTCCAAGGCTCCCAAGGACGCCAAGATCCTGTCCAAGCCGTTCCATCTCCGCGAGCTGGTTGAAGAGGTCGGCAAGCTGCTGCAGGACGCCGCATGATTTTTTGTCCGGGGCCGAAAAGTGGCCCTGGAATCACTTGACCGGACGGCGACCCTATGGTCTATGCCGCTCCATCGAATGGGCGTGTAGCTCAGCGGGAGAGCACTACGTTGACATCGTAGGGGTCACAGGTTCAATCCCTGTCACGCCCACCATTCGATCCCCTTCTTTGTACGGTGTATGTCAAGACACGAAGTTCCCGCCATGGTCATCGGACCTTGGCGCGTCCAGGCGAGCGCTTCGGCCTCCGTGTGCGCATGCCGGACGACAAAGGCCCGTCCAGCCCAAGCCGAGCGGGATCATACGGCGATGCCGCAGTTAAATGTGCTCGGAGCGGGCTTTCCACGACAGATACAGGAGCGTCGGCATCAGGATCACGTGCAGGAGCGTGATGGCCTGCAGGATGCCCATGTTGTCCGGCGCAAAGTCGCCGGCCATTGCCTGCTGCACATGGCCGATCAGTACACCCGCATATGAAAGCGTCGCCATCGCCACGACGGCGCTCTTGAACGACAGCGACCTCCAGAAGGAAGCGATTGCGGTCAGACCGAGCGCCATGTCGGAAATACCGATCTCGAACTCGAACGGGCTCGGTTCCCAGCCGATCTGGGCTGAGGCGATATGCGGGAAGAACACATGGAAGAAGCCGCCCCATGTGGACTCGACACCAATCGATAACAGCAGAAGCCAGTTCAGAAAGCGCGTCGGCGCATGATCCGGCTCGGAGCGCAGGCTGGCAATCACCAACGCTGCGACCAGCATCACGAGAGGGATGTTTTTCAACAGAAGCTGGATACCGGATGCGATCATGATGCCTCTCCAGGACAGCTATGCTACCTTCTGAAAGGGCAAGCTACAACGTCGCAGTGGAACCTTGCGCGGCAACGGGTGAGAACGGCTTTCGACCGATCCCGCCCAGGTGGGCACTCCCGGGCGGCATGACCATCTTCTCGACATGTGGATCCGGCACGCCATCTGCGGTGTCGAGACCGGCGATACCGACCGGCGACGCCAGAAAAGCGGTGCGCAACCCATGACCCGACATTTTGCCTTCGATAACAGCTATGCCCGGCTGGGGCCCTCCTTCCACCGCCGGACGCATCCGACGGTCGTCGACCGGCCCCGGCTCCTGCTGTTGAACCGCCCGCTTGCCGAAGAACTGGGCCTGGACCCCGAAGCCTTCGCGACGGACGAAGGCACGCGCATCCTTGCCGGCAACGAAATTCCCGAAGGCGCGGAACCGCTTGCTGCAGCCTATGCGGGGCACCAGTTCGGCAATTTCGTTCCGCAACTCGGCGATGGGCGGGCGATCCTTCTCGGGGAAGTTGTCGATCGCAACGGACATCGCCGCGACATCCAGCTGAAGGGATCCGGCCCCACGCCCTTTTCGCGAAGCGGCGACGGGCGCGCGGCCCTTGGCCCGGTCTTGCGCGAGTATCTCGTCAGCGAGGCCATGGCCGCACTCAACGTGCCGACCACCCGCGCCCTTGCGGCCGTTGCCACCGGGGAGGCCGTGTACCGGGACGAGGTCCTGCCGGGTGCGGTGCTGACACGCGTCGCATCCAGCCATGTGCGCGTCGGCACGTTCCAGTTCTTCGCAGCCCGTGGGGACCAGGAGTCCGTTCGCCGCCTTGCGGACTACGTCATTGCCCGCCACGATCCCGGGGCGGCAGAGGCGACGAACCCCTATCAGGCCCTGCTGGAAGGCGTCTGCCGGCGTCAGGCCCGGCTGGTGGCGCAGTGGATGCAGGTCGGCTTCGTGCATGGCGTCATGAACACCGACAACATGTCGATCTCCGGCGAGACCATCGACTACGGGCCTTGCGCGTTCATGGATGCTTACGACCCGGCCACGGTCTTCTCATCCATCGACCGCACCGGACGCTATGCCTACGCCAACCAGCCGATGATCGCGAAATGGAATCTGGCGCGTCTGGCCGAATGCCTGCTTCCGCTGTTCGACGCCGGCCCGGATGCTGCCGTCGAAGAGGCCTATCGCATTCTGGACGGGTTCACGCAGACGTTCAAATCGGCCTATCTTTCAGGCTTCGGCGCGAAACTGGGCCTGCAAACCCAGCGTGACGGTGACGCGGCCCTGATCGAGTCGCTTCTGGAGCGGATGGCGCAGCAGCGGGCGGACTTCACCCTGACGTTCCGGCGGCTCGGCCCCGCCGCCGAGAGCACCGACGCGTTC
The DNA here is from genome assembly GCF_014844055.1 of Aureimonas sp. OT7. NCBI lineage: Bacteria > Pseudomonadati > Pseudomonadota > Alphaproteobacteria > Hyphomicrobiales > Aurantimonadaceae > Aureimonas > Aureimonas sp. OT7. The sequence goes on along the minus strand of NZ_CP062167.1, from coordinate 1,878,537 downwards.
GAAGCTGTCGCCGCCCTGTTCGACGATCCCGCCGTCTTCATCGACTGGGCTGAGGGTTGGCGTGCGCGCCTCGATCAAGAGCCGATGGAGCCGGGAGCGCGCCGGCATGCAATGGACCGCGTGAACCCGGCGATCATACCACGCAATCATCTTGTGGAAACCGTCCTGGCCGCGGCAGGCGAAGGCGATCTCAAACCCTTCGAAGACCTCTCCCGCGCGTTGTCCGCGCCTTACCAGGCAAGCCCCGATCACGAGGCCGCCCCGCCGCCTCCCGCGCAGCCATACCGGACATTCTGCGGCACATAGCGGCGTCGGCCGCCTGACAGCAAAACGATGTTGCGGACGCATCTTCACTCGAACATGAGCAGACATTTCCCTAAGCTGCCGCAACCCACAGTAAAGAGGATACCAAACATGCCCAAGGGATCCGACCTGTTCGTAGCGGCACTGGAGAACGAAGGCGTCGACCGGATCTTCGGCGTACCGGGAGAGGAGAACCTCGACGTCCTGGAATCGCTGCGGAACTCGCGCATCGAACTGGTGCTGACGCGTCACGAGCAGGCAGCCGCCTTCATGGCGGCGACGCACGGACGGCTGACGGGCAAGCCCGGCGTCTGCCTTGCCACGCTCGGCCCCGGCGCGCTGAATTTCTCGACCGGCGCCGCCTACGCCCATCTCGGCGCGATGCCGATGATCCTCATCACCGGCCAGAAGCCGGTGATGAGCGCCAAGCAGGCGCGATTCCAGATCGTCGATATCGTCGGCTCGATGAAGCCCCTCACCAAGATGACGCGTCAAATCGTCAGTCCGGCGAGCATCCCGGCCATCGTGCGGGACGCGTTTCGTGTGGCCACCGAAGAGCGGCCCGGCCCCGTCCATCTGGAACTGCCGGAAGATGTCGCCGGCGCAGAGGTGGACAGCGTTCCGCTGATTCCGCCGCACGAACTGGTCCTGCCTGTGGCACGGGCCAGCGTCCTGGATGCGGCCGCCGGGACCATCCTGGCGGCAAAACGCCCGCTGGTCATGATCGGCGCCGCCGGCAACCGGCCCTCGCTCGTCGACGCACTGTCCGATTTCGTCGCCCGCACCCGCCTGCCCTTCTTCAACACCCAGATGGGCAAGGGCGCGGTGACGGGCGGCTCCAACCTCTATATGGGCACCGCGGCGCTGTCCGAGGGCGATTATGTCCACGAGGCCATCGAGCGCGCCGACCTGATCATCGCCATCGGCCACGATACGGTGGAAAAGCCGCCCTTCCTGATGAAGAGCGCCGGGGGGCCGAAGGTCGTCCATATCGGTTACCAGTCCGCCACGGTGGAGCAGGTCTATCATCCCGACATCGAGGTGATCGGCGACATCGCGGCCACCGTCACGGCGCTCGGCGAACGGCTCGAAGGCCGGTTGCGGCCGGACGATGCCATGCTCGACCTGCGCAAGACCATCCTTGCCCGCATCAACGACCGCGCCGAGGAAGACCGGTTCCCGATCACGCCGCAGCGCATCGTCCACGACGTCCGCGCCGTGATGCCCGAAGACGGCATCGTGTGCCTCGACAACGGCATGTACAAGATCTGGTTCGCGCGGAACTACCGCACCCATGTCGCCAACACGCTGCTCCTGGACAATGCGCTCGCCACCATGGGGGCCGGACTGCCTTCGGCCATGATGGCGGCCATGCTCCATCCCGGTCGACGCGTCATGGCGGTCTGCGGCGATGGCGGCTTCATGATGAACTCGCAGGAACTGGAGACGGCGGTTCGGCTTCGGCTCAACCTCGTCGTCGTCATCCTGAACGACAGCGCCTACGGGATGATCCGCTGGAAGCAGGCCATCGACGGGTTCCCGGATTTCGGGATGAGCTTCGGCAATCCGGACTTCGTACGCTATGCCGAAGCGTACGGCGCCAAAGGCTCGCGCGTCGGCGCGGCGCAGGATCTGGTGCCGACCCTGGAGGCGGCCTTTGCCGGGGGCGGCGTGCATCTCGTCGACGTGCCGATCGACTATTCCGAAAATACCCGGGTGCTGGTCGACGAATTGCGCAACCGCGTTCCCGACATCGAACTGACCTGAGGCACGCGACGCCTCGTCAGCGCCTGGACGAATGGATGCGACCGTTCGCCAGCGCGATCTGGAGCTCGCTGCCGCCATCCGTCACGAGAGGGTCGATATCGTCGAGCCGGCCGACCGAGACCCGGTTTTCCACGCCAACCTTGCCCGACTGGCAGAGCAGCATCACCTTGCGTGCTTGCCGGATCATGCTGCGCGCGACATCGGCCTCGTGCATTTCATAGTAGGTCACGCCACGCGCCGGATGCAGGCCGACGGGCGAAATCACGGCGTAATCCACGAGATAGCGCCCGATCTCCAGAACCGTCGTTTCGCCGTATGTCGCCGGAACCGTGATATGAGGACGGCCGCCGGGCAGCACGCGACGCCTGGTCAGCGCCTGGACGAATGGATGCGACCGTTCGTCAGCGCGATCTGGAGCTCGCTGCCGCCATCCGTCACGAGATGGTCGATATCGTCGAGCCGGCCGACCGAGACCCTGCTTTCCACGCCAACCTTGCCCGACTGGCAGAGCAGCATCACCTTGCGTGCTTGCCGGATCATGCTGCGCGCGACATCGGCCTCGTGCATTTCATAGTAGGTCACGCCACGCACCGGATGCAGGCCGACGGGCGAAATCACGGCGTAATCCACGAGATAGCGCCCGATCTCCAAAACCGTCGTTTCGCCGTATGTCGCCGGAACCGCGATATGAGGACGGCCGCCGGGCAGCACGCGACGGCTGGTCAGCGCCTGGACGAATGGATGCGACCGTTCGCCAGCGCGATCTGGAGCTCGCTGCCGCCATCCGTCACGAGATGGTCGATATCGTCGAGCCGGCCGACCGAGACCCGGCTTTCCACGCCAACCTTGCCCGACTGGCAGAGCAGCATCACCTTGCGTGCTTGCCGGATCATGCTGCGCGCGACATCGGCTTCGTGCATTTCATAGTAGGTCACGCCGCGCACCGGATGCAGGCCGACGGGCGAAATCACGGCGTAATCCACGAGATAGCGCCCGATCTCCAGAACCGTCGTTTCGCCGTATGTCGCCGGAACCGTGATATGAGGACGGCCGCCGAGCAGCAGGATGTCGCAACCCGGCCCCCTTTCCGCAAGCCGTGCGATATCGAGTGAGTTGGTGATGATGTTGACGTCGCCGCGGCGCGTGATCTGCGTGGCGAAGGCCAGCGTCGTGGTGCCGGCATCGATGAACAATGTCGCACCGCGCGGGATGATCTCGCATGCGACCTCGCCGATGGCACGCTTTTCTTCCGCGTGGGCCTGCAGGCGTTCGGCAAAGACGCGCTCCGGCTCCACCGTGCGCTCGGGCGCCACGGCGCCGCCATGCACCCGCCTCAGGACCCCTTCCTGCTCCAGCTCGGCAAGGTCGCGCCGGACCGTCTCCCGCGAGACATCCAGAACGCCGGCCAGCCGTTGCGTCGAGATGCGCTTCTCTTCGTTCAGGAGTTCCAGAATCTTCGAGTGGCGCTCATGCGGCCACATCAACCCGCCCTCACTCACGCAGACGCTCCCTTGCTGACACACCGATAAACGCACGTCGCCTGTGCAATTGCCAGCCCCAACCCCACGCATTTTGCACATACATTAATCACTGCGCTTTTTTTATCCGTATCTTCTGTTTTCGTGTGGATTCACTACCGAAGGTGTGCATACTTACCCCAGCCGATAGCAAAACACCACACATTGCCACTCGGCGACATTCTTAGGACATGCCCCGTGCCGCTATCGGGACGGGATGGATCGAGCGGCCGCGCGAGCGTGCGCCGCACCGCTCGCGATCGTCGTTCGTCTTGGTGTCAGGGGACTTTCTATGACCAGCTTCGTCACTCGCAGACGCATTCTCCAGGGTGGTGCCGCGCTTGCCGGAATGGCCGGCTTCGCACAGATCGACCCCGACTTCCTCCTTTCGTCGGCTTTTGCCCAGGAGGCGCAGCCGATGGTGTTCCTGTCGGCGGAGAACATCACCGGCAACTGGGATCCGACGGCGCACACGACGCTGTCCCAGAAGAACATCGAGGGCTTCGTCATGGGCTTCCTGACGCGCACCCCGATGACGTTGGAGGATCCGGGCGCGGTCGTCTACGAGCTCGCCACCTCCATCGAGCTGCTCGATCCGCATCGCCTGCAGATCAAGCTGCGCGATGACGTGCAGTTTCACGACGGAAAGCCCTTCCTGGCCGAGGATGTGAAGGCGACATTTGAGTACGGGTCGCAGCCCGACCGTCCGGCCCAGTGGTATCCGGGCCCCACCGAGACGTTGACCATCGAGACCCCGGACGACCACACGGTGATCGTCGATACGAGCAAGGGCGGCTATCCCGCCCACCTGTTCATGTTCCTGGCTTCTTTCCTGCCGATGATGTCCGCCAAGGATATCGCGGAGGGGCCCGGCGGCCCGCTGTCCCAGCGGCTCAACGGCACGGGCCCCTTCCGCTTCGTGGAGCAGCGCGGCAACGATACCGTGCTCGAGGCCTTCGACGGCTACTTCAAGGGCAAGCCGTCGATCCCGTCGATCAACTTCACCTTCGTCGGCGATTCCACGACGCGCATGCTGTCCCTGATGAACGGCCAGGCCAACATCGTCGAGCGGCTGGAGCCGGAGCAGGTCGACACCGTGTCCGGCAATGCGGACATTGCGATCAACGAGGTCGTATCCGTCGAAAACAAATATCTCTGGTTCCGGTGCTCCAAGCCCCCCTTCGACGATCCGCGCATCCGCATGGCGGCATGCCATTCCATCGACCGCGAATTGATCCTGGAGCTTCTGGGGACGGCCGGACACGCGTCCAGCAACTTCGTCTCGCCGGTCAAGTTCGGCTACATCGAGCTGGAGAATTATCCCGCCTACGACCCCGAGCGCGCCCAGGCATTGCTGGCGGAAGCCGGCTTCCCGGGCGGCGAAGGCCTGCCGCCGCTGGAATACATCACATCTGTCGGCTTCTATCCGAAGACGGTGGAATACGGCGAGGTCATCACGGCCATGCTGAACGAACAGGGCTTCAACGTCAGCCTGACCGTGCTGGAACCGGCCGCATGGAACGAGCGCCTGTATCATCGCCCCGGCGGCGGCCCGGGCCACATGGTGGATTGCGGCTGGTCGACCGGTTCGCCGGAGCCGGACCTCGTGCTGCGGACGCACTTCCACTCCTCTTCGCACCGCATCACCGGCATCGAGGACGCCGAAATCGATGCCAGCCTCGACAAGGAGCGCAATGCTTCCACGCTGGAAGAACGCCAGGCGATCCTGCAGACCGAGACGATGCCTCTGCTGGCGCGGAAGATGCCTGCGCTCTCGCTGTTCACATCGGTCATGATCCACGCGATGCGCAAGGAGCTTACCGGACTCTACATCTACCCGGACGGCTCCATCGACGCCACCGGCAAGGTCGCCTGACCAGGGCCCCGGGAAGCCCGCCGCCAGGATCGCGGCGGGCCTCGCATCGTTCCCGAATGCAAGACCGGAGCTTGTCGCCCGATGTTCGTCCTCAGCTTCCTCGCGCGTCGCCTGACGCAAGGCGCGCTGATCATCTTCCTGGTGTCGCTGCTGATCTTCACGCTGCTGCGCGTCGTGCCCGGCGATCCGGTGCGCCTGATGGCGGGCGGCATGGCGCCGGAAGCCCTGATCGAGCAGATCGCGACTGAAATGGGCCTCCGCGACCCGATCATCGTACAGTTCGGCCGTTACATGGGCGATGTCGTCCAGGGAAATCTCGGGCAATCCTTCGTGCGGCCGGCCAGCGGCGCGGCAACGGGCGGCGCCAGCTTCGGCGACACGACGCGCGGGGAGCGGGCCGACGTCATGACGCTCATCCTCGATGCGTTGCCGATGACGCTGCAACTGGCGGCCCTGGCGCTGGTATTCGCGCTGATCTTCTCGTCCATCGTCGGGATCGCGGCCGGGTTGCGGCCCGGCGGCATCGCCGACAAGCTGGCCTTCGCCATCTCGTCGGTCTTCATCTCCATCCCCAACTTCTGGCTGGGCATCGTCCTGGCGCTCTTGTTCTCGGCACATCTCGGCTGGTTGCCCGCCATCGGCTACCGCGGCTTCGCCTATACGATCCTGCCGGCCATCGTGCTGGCGGTCGAACTGTCGCCGGTGCTGATCCGCACCCTGTCCAGCGCCGTCGCGGCGCAGATGAGCGCCTCCTATGTCAGCGTCGGCCATGTCCGGGGTCTGTCGCGGCCCCGCATCGTCGCGCACCATGCGTTGCGCAACGCGGCCGTGCCGTTGCTCAACTTGCTGGGTGTCCAGTTTTCCTCGCTGCTCGGCGGCGTGATCATCGTCGAATACATCTTCGACTATCCCGGCCTCGGCCTGCTGACGATCAACGCCGTCCTGCAACGCGACTTTCCACTGATCCAGGGCATAGCCATCGTCACCGCCGCGATCTTCGTGATCATCAACATTCTCGTCGATCTCGCTGCCACCACCATCGACCCGAGGCTCGAATACTGATGAGCGCCATCGACCCCACTCTGGTAACGGGCGTGGCACGCACCGCCCCCGCCGGCCGTTCCGTGGCACGGCGCATTCTGGGCCGGGCCGCGCGCTCCACGGAATTCCGCATCGGTTTCGCCGTCTTTCTCGTGCTCGTCCTCGCCGCGGCCCTGTATCCGGCCATCAGCGGGATCGATCCCACGGCGATGAACGTGCGGGCCCGCCTGCTGCCGCCGATCTTCCTGGGAGAAAAATGGAGCTGGGCCCATCCGCTGGGCACGGATCAGATCGGCCGCGACATGCTGGTGCGAAGCCTTGTCGGCCTGCGCTACTCCCTGTTGATCGGGGTGGCGTCCGTGGCCGTAACGCTTGCCATCGGCTGCACCCTCGGCACGCTGGCCGGATATTTCGGCGGGCGCTCCGACACCGTCATCATGCGGATCACGGATGCCCAACTGGCCATTCCGATGATCATCCTGGCCATCGCCGTCCTCGGCGTCTCGCGTCCGACCATTCCCGCGATCGTCCTGGTCCTCGGTCTTTCCAACTGGCCGGTCTACGCCCGCATCATGCGCTCCGTCGTCATGGCCGAGCGCGGGCAGGAATATGTGCGCGCGGCCCAGGTATCGGGCGCCACGCATGCGCGGATCCTGCTGACGCTGCTCGTGCCGCTGCTGATCCCGCCCATCCTGTTTACCTCCGTCCTGGACGTGGCGCGCATGATGATCTTCGAATCCATCCTGGGCTTCCTGGGACTCGGCGTGCAGCCGCCGACGCCGACCTTCGGCAACATCATTGCCGATGGCCGCAAGTACCTCCTGAACGCATGGTGGATCGCCACGATGCCGGGCGTCTTCCTCTGCCTCACCTTGACCAGCATCAACCTGATGGGATCCGCCTTCGAGCGCGCCCGCAACTCCATCCATGGAGGCGCCTGATGAACGCGACAGCCCAGCCCGTCCTGTCCGTCGAGGGATTGTGCGTGGACGTGGCCATGCCCGGCCGCGAACATGCGATCCTGAAGAATGTCACCTTTACCGTGGCCCCGCGCGAGATCGTCGGCGTCGTCGGGGCCTCCGGCTCCGGCAAGACAGTCCTGTCGAAGGCTATCGTCAACTGGATCGACAGTCCCCTTCGCATCTCGTCGGGCAAGGTCGTCTTCAAGGGCCGCGATATACTGGCGCTCTCGGGAGGCGACATGCGGCGGCGGCGCCGCGACATCGCCTATGTCGGCGCCAACCCGATGGGCGCGCTGGACCCGACGCTGCCGGTCGGCGCCCAGATCGTCGAGAAGCTGCGCGCGGTCGCGCCCGAAATCTCGAAGACGGATGCGCAGGCCCGTGCGATCGAACTGCTCGAAGCGGTGCGCATCCCTTCGGCGCGCGCGCGCTTCCACGATTATCCATCGCAATATTCGGGCGGCATGATGCAGCGTGCCCTGATCGTGGATGCCATGGTGGCAAACCCGACCCTGCTGGTGGCCGACAACGTCACCCAACCGCTCGACGTCACCGTGGCGGCGCAGGTGATACGCCTGATGCGCGAGTTGTCCGATACGTTCGATACCGCGGTCCTGTTCGTCTCGTCTTCCCTTCCCGTCGCCCGGGAGGCCGCCGGCCGCATTCTCGTCATGGACGATGGACGGCTCGTGGAGGAACAGCCGAGCGAGGCGCTCGTGGCCGCGCCGCGCCATGCCTACACGCGCGAGCTGGTGGCGCAGATACCGGTGATCTGGGGCGCGGGGGCTCCGCGCCCTCCGGCCAGCGTGGCGAACGACCGCCAGCCGGTCATCCGTCTCAACGACGTATCGCAGACCTACGACGTGCGGCGGCGCGGCTCCTTCGGCAAGACGGATGCCCTGCGGGCCGTCCGCAACGTGACGTTCGACGTGCATCGCGGAGACAGCTTCGCCGTGGTGGGGGAATCGGGTTGCGGCAAGTCCACGCTGATGCGGCTCCTGAGCCGGCTGGAAAAGCCGTCAGGAGGGCAGATCCTGTGCGAAGGCCAGGACATCTCGCGCCTGACCGGACGTGCGCTTCTGGGCTTCCGCCGGAAGCTGCAGCTCGTGCTGCAGGATCCGTTCGGCTCTCTTCCGCCACGCACCTCGATCGGCGCGATGATCGAGGCGCCGCTGCGCGTGCATGGCTGGCGCGAGGCGGCGCGCATCCGCGATAAGGTCCGGCAGGTCATGGACGACGTCGGGTTGCCCGTATCCCTGTACGACGAGTTGCCCACCGGCCTGTCGGCCGGCCAGCGGCAACGCGTCAACGTGGCGCGCGCCATGGTGCTGGACCCGGAAATCCTGCTGATGGACGAGACCTTGTCCGCACTGGACCAGACCGAGCAGTTCCGCCTTCTGGCCCTGTTCGACAAGCTGCAGCGCGAACATTCGCTCACCTACATTTTCATATCCCACGACCTCGGCATGGTCCGGAAGGCCTGCAACCGCATCGCGGTCATGTACCTAGGAGAGGTCGTCGAGCTGGCCGACAACGAGCGGCTCTTCTTCGATCCGGGGCACCCCTACACGAAGGCGCTCCTGTCGGCGATGCCGACGCTGGAGAGGCGGCGCTACAGGCCGGAGGACTGCCTGATGGAGGGCGAGCCGCCAAGCCCGATCGACCTTCCGCAGGGGTGTTCGTTCCGGTCCCGCTGCCCGCAGGCCTTTGCCCCGTGCGCAAGCCGGAGCCCCCATCTGACCACCCGCAGCGACAGCGATTTCGCGGCCTGCCACCTGGTTTCGGGCCCTCTCCCGCGGGATGAGCCGCGCCACCTTCCCGCCACCGCCTGACCACGCATTCCATATCGAGAACGGATCGTCCGATGCCAGACAGCCACGCCACACATTCCGCCCACATCGATGCAGACCGGCTGCAGGCCATGATGGATGCCGTGCAGCCCTTCGGCGGCGGCGAAGGCGGGGCGATGACCCGCCTGACCCTGTCGCGTGAGGATGGCAGGGCCCGCGACTGGCTGGCAGCATGGTTTTCCGCCAATGGATTTACGCCGAAGGTGGACGCGATCGGCAACCAGTTCGGCCTTGTCGACCTTGCCGGCCGGGACGCGCCGCTGGTCATGGTGGGTTCGCATCTCGACAGCCAGCCCAATGGTGGCCGCTTCGACGGGACGCTCGGCGTCCTGTCCGCCTGCGAGGCCATCCGGGCCGTCCGCGACACGCTGGCACAAGACGGAAGCGCCGCCGCCTGCAACTTCGCGGTGGCCAACTGGACCAACGAAGAGGGCGCGCGCTTCCAGCCCAGCCTTCTCGGCAGCAGCGTGTTCACCGGCGCCACGGCACTGGACTGGGCGCTGGACCGGCGCGACGGCAACGGCATCACCGTGCGGGACGCCCTTGCCGACATCGGCTATGCGGGCACAGATACAGTGCGCGTGCCGGACGCGCTGATCGAGCTTCATATCGAGGGCGGGCCGTTCCTGGATCGCGCCGGCGAGCGTTTCGGCGCCTTCACGCGGTTCTGGGGCGCGACCAAGTACCGGCTGGCCTTCATCGGCCGCCAGGCCCACACCGGGCCGACGCCCATGGCGGAACGCAAGGATGCGCTGCTGGCCGCCGCGCATGTCATCACCGGCCTGAAGGCGCTGGCGGGCGAGCATGGCCTGGAACTGCATACATCGGTCGGCCGCCTGGAGGTCTACCCCAATTCACCCAACACGGTACCCGGCGAGGCGGTCCTGTTCATCGAGCTGCGCTCCGGCTCGCCGGAGGTGCTGGAAGCGGCCGAGGACAGTTTGAAGACCATGATCGCCGATGCGGCGGAGGCGGTCGGCATCTCTTACGAGGTCCGCTCCATCGACAGGCGCGCCGCCGGCCGCATGGACACCGGCCTGATACGGCTGGCCGAGCGCGCGGCAGAGGCGCGCGGCGCCGGGACGCGCCACCTCGACACGATCGGCGGGCATGATGCCGTCAGCCTTTCGGCCGTATGCCCGGCCATCGTGCTGGCCGTACCCAGCGTCGGCGGCGTCATCCACCATCCAACGGAATATACGCGGCCCGAGGACCAGGCGTTCGGCACGCAGATCCTGGCCGACATGCTGATAATCCTCGCCACCAGGGGCATGGCCGCCATCGCCGTGGAGGAAACCCCTGTATGAAGCCGCTCGGCGCACCGAAGGACGGCCAGGAAAGATTGGCGGAAGCTGCCCTGTCGTCGGTGCCGTTCCTGGACGCGCGCGCACTGCGCTACGAGCCCGCCCTGTCCGGTGCCGCGTCCCCCTCCTACCAGGGGGTCGAGTCGACGCTCTATCGCGTCACGCAGGCTGAGGGCGAACAGCCATCCCTGTTCCTGAAGGTGCATCAGGCCGAATGCGCCGAGCTGTTCGACCCGGCCCGCACTTTCGGGGCCGGGAAGGCGCTTGCGCAATTGGGCCTGACGCCCGAGCCGCTGCATCTGGCGGCGGATCAGGGGGCGATCCTGTTTCGCCTGCTGGGGCCGGAATGGCGGCCGGCGACACTGGACGCGCTCGGAGAGGAGGCATGCCTTTCCACCGTGGTCGCGACGCTCCGTACCATCGCGGAAGGCCCTCCCATGGGGAAACGCTGGACGGTCTTCGACGGTATTGCCGACATGCGTGAGCGTCTCGGCCCGGAAGCGGACACGCTTCCGGACGATGCCTGGTGGCTGTTCGACGGCATTGCCGCCATTGCCGAGGCGCTGGCGGCGGCAGGCGCCGACAGCCGGCCCGCCCATGGCGACCCGCATGCCACGAACATCATGCTGGGCCCCGATGGCGCGGTCCGCCTCGTGGATCTCGACATGGCGTGCGACACGGACCCCCATTATCAACTCGCGGCGCTTCTCAACGAGGCGTGCCAGTTCGACAGCGAGATGCGGGCGGGCATCGAAATGTGGAACGGGGCGTGGAGCGAGGCGCTGTACAATCGCTGCCTCGCCTATGCGGCAGCCGACGATCTCTACTGGGGACTGAGAGCCCTTCTGTTCGATCGCCTTTCGCCACGAACCTCGCTCGAGTTCCGCAAATATGCGGCCTGGCGCCTTTTGCGCTGCCGGATGCGTATCAACCGTCCAGGGTTCGAGGAAACGCTGAGGAGGCTTGGATGATCGCTGTGGGCCATGCCGCCACGGAGGCGGAACGCATGCTCGAAGGCGCCGTGGCGGAAGTCGCCCCGTGGCACAACCGGGCAATACACTACGCCCCCGTCACCGGTGGCATCAGCAACGTCAACTGGCGGGTGGCGGTGGACGGCGAGCCGCACGACTATTTCGTGAAGATCCCGGGCCGCGGCACGGAAATGTTCATCGACCGGGCCGCCGCCCGCGCGGCGAGCCGCCAGGCGGAGGACATCGGCCTCGGCCCGCGTACCTTCGACTATCTGGACCGGCTGGATGTCGAGATCGCGCAGTTCGTCGAAGGGCGTCGTCCCTCCACCCATCGCGACTTCGCCGCGCCGGCGATGCGTGCCGAAGCGATGCGGGTCTACAGGCAGTTCCACGCGGCGCCGCTGCTGCCCCTGACCAAGACCGTCTTCGACATGATCGACGAACACGACCGGCAGGCAGCCGACCTCGGCGCCCGCCTGCCCCCCGATCACGCATGGCTGAGCCGGCAGTACCGGATCGCGCGGCAGGCGCTGGAAGCCTCGGGTCTCGATCTCGTGCCCTGCTTCAACGACCCGATGCCCGGCAACTTCCTCATCGGCGACGACGGAACGATCCTCCTGATCGACTTCGAATATGCCTCCAACAACGACCGGATGTACGATCTCGCCATCTGGAGCAGCGAGATGTTCTTCCCCGAAAGCGTGGAACGGTCGCTGATCGAACTGTATTTCGGGCAGTGCACCGAGTCGCTCCATGCACGGCTGGTCGTGCACAAGGCCCTGGCCGACATCAAGTGGTCGACCTGGGCGATGGTGCAGAACCGGCTATCGACCCTGGAATTCGATTTCTACAAATACGGCATCTGGAAGCACATGCGCGCGCGCTCCATCATGAGCGACCCGCGCTGGCCCCATTACCTGAAAGCACTGTGATCCGATGAGCCTGCGTCCGGCCCCCGCCGCCATGCCCCAGGGCACCCTCCTCTCCTTCGCGGAAAGCCTTGCCGATGCGGCGCGGCCCATCGCGCTGTCGCATTTCCGCACGCGCCTCGACGTGGAATCCAAGGCGGACGACAGCCCCGTCACCATCGCCGACCGCGCGATCGAGGCACGCCTGCGCGCCATGATCGAGCAGCGCTACCCGGGCCACGGCATCCTCGGCGAGGAAACAGGCGCAACGCCGGGCGACGGTTCGCTCTGGGTGATCGACCCGATCGACGGCACCAAAAGCTTCGTCACGGGAATCCCCCTGTTCGGGACGCTGCTTGCACATCTGCGCCACGGCGTGCCGATTCTCGGCGTCGTGGATATTCCCGTGCTGGGCGAAAGGTGGACCGCCGAGGCCGAAGGGCCGGCATTGCTGAATGGCGCGCCGGTCCGCGCCAGCGATTGCCGCGCGCTGGCGTCGGCCCGTTTCATGACAACCTCCCCGGAAGGGTTCCATGGCCCGGACGAGGCCGCCTATCGCCGGCTTTCGGCGGCCGTCGGGCTGCGCCGTTTCGGCGGCGACTGCTATGCCTACGCGCTCCTGGCGTGCGGCCATTGCGACCTGATAGCCGAATGCGGATTGCAGCCCTATGATTACCTTGCGCTCGTGCCCGTCATCGAAGGCGCGGGCGGCGTGGTGACGGATTGGAACGGCGCTCCGCTGGGGCTGGATTCGGACGGACGCGTCCTTGCGGCGGCGACGCCCGAACTGCACGACGCGGCGATGGCCTTGCTGCGGGGCTGACGGTCGCGGAAAGGGAGACGCATGGGTTACGCCACGACGATCGAGGGAACGCGTTTCGCCTTCGCCGACCTGCGCGACCTGTTGGCCAAGGCTACGCCGGAACGGTCCGGCGACCAGCTTGCCGGGCTTGCCGCGCAAGGCCCGGTGGAACGCCTTGCCGCGCAGATGTGCCTTGCCGACCTGCCGCTCGACGCGTTTCTGCGGGAGGCCCTGATCGACGATGACGAGGTCTCCGACCTCATAGCCCGGCAGCACGATCCGGCGGCCTTCGCCCCCGTCGCCGGCCTGACGGTGGGCGAGTTTCGCGAGTGGCTGCTGTCCCCCGCCGCCGATGCCGATGCGCTGGAAAGACTGACATGGGGCCTGACACCGGAAATGGTCGCGGCCGTGTCGAAGCTCTGCCGCCTGCAGGACCTTGTCGCCATCGCCGCCAAGCGCCGCGTCGTCACGCGGTTCCGCAGCACGATCGGCCTGCCGGGACGGCTGTCCACCCGCAACCAGCCGAACCATCCGCGCGACGCGTCCGATGGCATCCTGGTCTCGGCGCTCGACGGCCTTTTGATGGGGTCAGGCGATGCGGTGATCGGCGTCAACCCGGCCACCGATACGCTGGAAGACTACATCCGCATCGTCGAGCTTCTGGAAGCGCTGCGGCTGCGCCTGGCCATTCCGACGCAGAGCTGCTGCCTGGGCCACGTCACCGTCGCCATCGAGGCCATGGCGCGCGGCGCCCCCGTCGATCTCGTCTTCCAGTCCATCGCGGGATCGCAGAAGGCCAATGCCGGCTTCGGCATCGATCTCGCCATCCTGCGGGAAGCCTTCGACGCCGGGCGGACGCTAGGACGCTGCCCTGCCGACGGACAGTTCATGTATTTCGAAACGGGCCAGGGCGCCGCCCTGTCGGCCGACGCCAATTTCGGTATCGACCAGCAGACGATGGAAGCGCGCGCCTATGCGGTCGCGCGCGAATTCTCTCCGCTGCTCGTCAACACGGTCGTCGGGTTCATCGGTCCGGAATATCTTTACAATGGCAAGCAGATCGTGCGCGCCGGGCTCGAAGACCATTTCTGCGGCAAGCTGCTCGGCCTGCCGATGGGTGTCGATGTCTGCTACACCAACCATGCCGATGCCGATGGCGAGGATATGGACGTTCTCCTGACCATGCTGTGCGCCGCCAACGTGCATTTCGTGATCACCGTGCCGGGCGCCGACGACATCATGCTGAACTATCAGTCGCTGTCCCACCATGACGCCGTCTTCGCGCGGGAATGCCTTCACCGCCGCCCTGCCCCGGAATTCGAGGCCTGGCTGCACGAGACCGGCATCGTCGATCGGCACGGCCGGCTGGCCGCCGACCCCGCCCTGATACCGCCGGCGCTGCGCGATGCCACGCGTATGATCGGCCTTGCCGCATGACCATCGAGCCTGAAGACCCGCAAGCCGTTGCGCCGACGCGGCTGGACGAACTGCGCGACCGGACCGAGGCACGCATCTCGCTTGGCGCTGCCGGCTCCGGCATCCCCACACGCGCGGCGCTGCGCTTCAACCTCGACCATGCCCGCGCGCGCGAAGCCGTGTGGACCGGCATGGACGCGGCAGCCCTGCGCACCGCACTGGGGCCGGCCGGCGACAGTGCGATCGAAGTGCACTCGGCGGCGTCCGACCGGGCCGAGTATTTGAGACGGCCCGACCTTGGACGCACCTTGTCGGCGGACAGCCGCGCGGCCCTGCGTGCGGCGGCTGGCAAAGGCGGCTTCGACATTGCCCTCGTCGTCGCGGACGGGCTCTCGGCCACCGCCGTCGCGCTCAACGCCGCGCCCCTGGCCAGGGTGCTGGGCGACAAGGCAGCCGCCGCCGGCTGGACGGTGGCGCCCCTGGTGATCGCCCATCAGGCGCGCGTTGCGCTGGGCGACTGGATCTGCGCCGAACTCGATGCGCGCTCTGTCGTCGTTCTGGTGGGAGAGCGGCCCGGCCTGTCCGCGGCCGACAGCCTTGGCGCCTACGTTACCTTCGATGCCCGGCCCGGCACGCCGGACTCCGCCCGCAACTGCGTCTCCAACATACGCAGCGGCGGATTGCCCGTGGATGCCGCGGCGGCGCAGATCGTCGGGCTTATCGCCCTGATGATGGCCCAGAAGATCAGCGGCGTTAAGCTCAAGCGCCAGGACCTTCTGTCCGAGGGCGGACCGGGGTAACGCTTTTCCCTTTAATCCATAAAATCGATAGATTTTTCTTTTCCTTGGGTTTCGCGGCCGCCTAGCCTGTCTTCATGAACGAGGACGAAGAGGGCGACATGACGAAACCAAGGCTCGTGGCATTTGCCGGCTCCTACAACCGGCCATCCCGGACGGTTTCGCTTCTGGAGGAGATCGCGGGTCGGGCGTCGTCCGCTTATGCCTTTTCGAGCACCGTCCACGACCTCGGCGATGTCGGCCCCTCTCTCGGGGCGGCGCAGTGGCCTTCGCAACTCGACGCGCAGGCCGCCGACATCGTTGCGCAGGTAACGCAGGCCGATCTGCTCCTGATCGGATCGCCGACCTTCAAGGGCTCCTACCCCGGCCTCTTCAAGCACTTCATAGACCTGATCGAGCCGGAGGCGCTCCGCGGAAAACCGGTGCTGATAGCGGCAACCGGCGGCGGCGACCGGCATGCCCTCATGGTCGAGCATCAGCTGCGGCCGCTGTTCGGCTTCTTCATGGCGCATACCCTGCCGACGGCCGTCTACGCCTCCACCTCCGACTTCCTGGATTACCGCGTATCCGCCCCGGCCCTGTCGGCTCGGATCGACGAAGCGGTCGCCGATATCGGAGCCTTCTTTCCCCGTCTGGCGACGGCAATCGCCGCCGAATGACCGGCCGACCGTCGCCCCCACCCACGAAGCAGGAAAGCCAACCGCGATGAACTACCGCTCCCTCTGGACAATCCTTGCAGTCGGAATGTCCATTCTACCGCTCGAGCCGGCCCTGGCGGCGGATCTTCGCATCGGCGTCGTGCCCGGCGCCTACGGAGACAGCGTCGCCAAGGCGGCCGAGATCGCGCGGGGCGAAAACATCGAGGTGGAGGTGATCGAATTCACCGATTGGACGACGCCCAACGTCGCGCTGCAATCGGGCGACATCGATGTCAACTACTTCCAGCACAAGCCCTTTCTGGATAACGCCATCGAGGAGCGCGGCTACGACTTTGCCATCGCCGGTGTCGGTGCACTGTCCAACATCGGTCTCTATTCCCTGCGTCACAAGAGCTTCGACGAGATCCCGGATGGCGGAACCGTCGCGATCCCCAATGACCCGGTCAATCAGGGTCGCGGCCTGCTGCTGCTTGAGCGCGCCGGGCTGATCAAGCTGAAAGAGGGTGTCGGCTTCCTCGGCAGCCTCGACGACATCGTCGATAATCCGCGCAACCTGACCTTCAACGAGGTGGAAGGACCGCAGCTCGTCCGGGTGACGCCCGACGTCGACCTGTCGGTCGGCTACCCGCATTTCATCGTCGCGTCGGGCACGTTCGATCCGTCGGCAGGGCTGATCTATTCCGGCATCGAGGATCGCCAGTTCGCCATCCGCTTCGTGACGCGCAGCGAGGACGTGGAGCGCGCCGATATCAAGCGCTTCATCGAGATCTACCAGTCATCGCCCGAGGTGGCGGAGGTGATCGACACCGCCTTTGCCAAGGATCCGCAGCTCTACGTCCTGGCCTGGAAGAATTGAGGGAGCGGCGCTTGACCATCCTGTTCGAGCCGCTGCAGCGGCATACGCTCGAAACGCTACCCCAACGCAAGCCGCCGGTCGTCCGCCCGGCGGCGGCAGGCCTGTCTGCAGACCCGGCGGCACGCGCCGCCGGCTCCGTGACACTGGCGGGTGTCGGCAAAACCTATGCGTCCAGGACCGGCAACGTCGCCGCACTCGCCGATATCGACCTGACGGTGCATCCCGGCTCGATCTGCGGCATCATCGGCCGCAGCGGGGCCGGGAAATCCAGCCTGATCCGCCTGATCAACCGGCTGGAGACGCCCAGCAGCGGGCGCGTTCTGGTCAACGGTGCGGATATTTCCGGGCTCGATACCGAGGGGCTGGTGGCGCTGCGTCGGCGGATCGGCATGATCTTCCAGCATTTCAACCTTCTGTCCGCCAAGACGGTATGGGACAATGTCGCCCTGCCCCTTTCCGTCGCCGGCGTGCCGAAGGCGGACATCGGCCCGCGCGTCACGCGGGCGCTCGACCTCGTCGGCCTGTCCGAAAAGCACCGTGTCTACCCATCGCGCCTATCCGGCGGGCAGAAGCAGCGCGTCGGCATTGCCCGCGCCATCGTCTCCGATCCGGAAATCCTGTTGTGCGACGAGGCGACCTCCGCCCTCGATCCGGAAACGACCCTGTCGATCCTGTCGCTGCTGAAGGACATCAACCGCCGCCTGGGCCTGACGATCATCCTGATCACGCACGAGATGAGCGTCATCCGCGAAATCTGCGACGACGTCGTGGTGCTGGAAAAGGGGCGTATCGTCGAAAGCGGACCTGTCTGGCAGGTTTTCGGCGACCCGCGGGCCGATGCAACGCGCGCTTTGTTGCAGCCGCTGACGCGTGACCTGCCCGAGGACATCGCCGCCCGCCTGCATGAGACGCGCGACGACCCGAGCGACCGCGCGCTCATCGCGGTGCAGTACACCGGCGCCGACGATACGCCCGACCTGTCCGCCATCGCCGCAGCCCTGAAGGCCCCGGTCACCCTTCTGCACGCGGCACTGGAGCGGACGCAGGGTCATACCCATGGCCGGCTGCTGCTGGCCGTTTCCGGCGAGCCGGCACCGGAAACCCTTGCCCGCCTGTCTCCAACCACAAAGGTGATCGGCTATGTCCGCGACGATGCTTGAACGCCTCTGGAACGCTTTCCTGGATACCAGCCTCATGGTGGGCGTGTCGGCCGGGGTGGCCGTCCTGTTCGGTATTCCGCTGGCCGTCCTGCTGGTGGCGACGGCGCCGGGCGGCATCCGCCCCGCGCCGCGCCTCAACGCGGTCCTTGGCGCCATCGTGAACGGGTTCCGGGCAACACCCTTCATCGTGCTGCTGGTTGCCCTCATTCCGTTGACCCGGCTTCTCGCCGGCACCACCATCGGGGTCTGGGCCGCCATCGTGCCATTGTCGATCAGCGCGACACCGTTCTTCGCACGCATCGCGGAAGTCAGCATCCGGGGCGTCGATCGCGGCCTGATCGAGGCGGCCGAGGCCATGGGCTGCCGACGCCGGCACATCGTGCGTCATGTGCTGCTGCCGGAGGCGCTTCCCGGCATCGTGGGCGGCTTCACCATTACGGTCGTCACGATGATCGGCGCATCCGCCATGGCGGGCGCGGTGGGCGCCGGCGGCCTCGGCGACATGGCGATCCGCTACGGATACCAGCGTTTCGATACCACGGTGATGCTGGCCGTCATCGCCGTGCTGATCGCCATGGTGATGAGCGTGCAGTTCATCGGCGACCGCGCCGTACGCGCCCTGTCCGACCGTTGAGCCGAAGGAGACCCTCATGACGCAACCTCGCCCGGAGGCTCCGGTGCGCCCGCAGCGCATCGAAAGCCATTTGGACGCCATCGAGGCGGCCCGCCGGCTTGCGGCGAGCTTTTCCGAAGGTGCTATCGAGCGCGACCGCGACCGGCGGCTCCCCTTCGATGAGATCGCCGCCTATACGGCCAGTGGCCTTGGCACCCTGACGGTGCCACGCGCGCATGGCGGGCCGGAACTCGGCCTCAGGACGCTGGTGGACGTGTTCGAGATCATCTCCGCGGCGGATGCCTCGCTGGGGCAGATCCCGCAAAACCAGTTCGGCGTCGTCGCGCTGCTGCGCGATTTCGGCACCCCGGAGCAGCAGAGGCGCTTCTTCGCCGATATCCTGGCCGGCCACCGCATCGGCAATGCCGGGCCGGAAAAAGGCCGCCGCGCCGTGACGCACAACAAGACGCAGTTGCGCCGGCTGGACGGAAAGCTGGTGCTGACCGGCGAACGCTTCTACTCCACCGGCGCCATCTTCGCCCATTGGATTCCCACCCGCGCCGCCGACGAGGAGGGCCGCCCCGTGCAGGTGTGGGTACGCCACGACGCGCCCGGTGTGCGGGTGGAAGACGACTGGCGTTCCTTCGGCCAGCGCACCACCGCAAGCGGCACCGTGGTTTTCGACCATGTCGCGGTCGAGCCGGCCGACATCATCCCCGTCTGGAAATTCGCCGACCGTCCCGGGCTTGCCGGTCCGATCTCGCAACTGATCCAGGCCGCCATCGACAGCGGCATCGCCAAAGCCGCGCTGGACGATGCGGCCGCCTTCGTCCGTACGCGGGCAAGGCCGTGGATGGATTCCGGACTGGAAAGCGCACAGGACGATCCCACCATCATCCACAGCTTCGGGGCCCTCATTGCCGATCATCACGCCGCCCAGGCCGTGCTGTACGAGGCGGCCGCGACGCTCGACGCCATCGGCTCCCGCCCCGTGACGGCGGAAAGCAGCGCGGCGGCATCCGTGGCGGTGGCGGAAGCCAAGATCCTGACCACGCAAAGCGCCCTCGCCGCCGCCGAAACCCTGTTCGACCTTGCGGGTGCAGCCTCGACCCGGGCCGGCCATGCGCTGGACAGACACTGGCGCAATGCCCGGGTGCATACGCTGCACGATCCGGTCCGCTGGAAATACCATCTGATCGGCAATCATCAATTGAACGGCGCGTTGCCGGCGCGCCACCAATGGAATTGACCATGTCGCTGGCGCATGAACAGACCTCCGCCACGCGGGCCGCGGCCATCATCGCAACCGACGCGGAAGCCATCGCGGTAGCGACGCGGCTTTCCGAAGAGTTCGCCGCCGGCGCGGTGGAGCGCGACAGGGACAGGCGCCTGCCGTGGCAGGAGCTGGACCGGATGAGCGCGGCCGGCCTTTTCGGCATCACGGTACCGCGCATCTACGGCGGGGCGGCCGTTTCGCCGGCAACGCTTGCCCGCGTCATCGCCATCCTGTCGCGCGGCGACGGCTCCATCGGGCAGATACCGCAAAACCACTTCTACGCGCTGGAGGTGCTGCGTGTCGGCGGTACGCCGCAGCAGCAGGAAAACCTCTATGCCAAGGCGCTGGCCGGGCACCGCTTCGGCAACGCGCTGGCCGAGATCGGCCGGCGCGATTTCAAGCGCACCACGCGCCTGCGGCGCGAGGCCGGACGCGCAATCGTATCGGGCCGCAAATTCTACTGCACCGGGGCGCTCTACGCCCAGACCATCCCCACGCTTGCCGTCGCACAGGAGGACGGACGCGACGTATCCTACCTGGTCTTCGTTCCGCGCAGCGCAAAGGGCGTCGATATCGTCGACGACTGGGATGGGTTCGGGCAGCGGGTCACCGGCAGCGGCACGGTCACCTTCGACGAGGTCAGTGTGGACGAAGCGGTGGTCGTGCCCTTCCAGGCGTCGTTCGAGCGGCCGACGACCATCGGCCCCTTCGCGCAGCTGATGCACGCCGCCATAGACCTCGGCATCGGCGAAGCCGCCTACCGCGACATGCTGGACTTCATACGCAACCGGGCCCGCCCGTGGCTGGACGCAAAGGTGGAGACGGCGGCCGAAGACCCGCTGACGATCCACCGGGTCGGTGCGGTGCGCGTGGGGTTGAGGGCGGCGGAAGCGATGCTGGCGCGTGCCGGGCGCATCGTGGCCGAGGCGCAGGCTGCCCC
Source organism: Aureimonas sp. OT7 (assembly GCF_014844055.1). Lineage (NCBI taxonomy): Bacteria > Pseudomonadati > Pseudomonadota > Alphaproteobacteria > Hyphomicrobiales > Aurantimonadaceae > Aureimonas > Aureimonas sp. OT7. Next base: position 1,857,519 of record NZ_CP062167.1, on the reverse strand, counting down.
GGACGACGAGAGCGTCGCGCGCGCATCCATCGCGGTGGCCGAAGCGCGCATCCATTCGACCCGCGCCGGGCTGGACGCGGCCAACCGGCTGCTGGAGCTGGGCGGAACCTCCGCCAGCATGGAGGCCGACGGCCTCGACCGCCACTGGCGAAACGTCCGCACCCATACGCTGCACGACCCCGTCCGCTGGAAGTACCAGGCCGTCGGCCAATTCCACCTCAACAACCGGCGTCCACCCCGCCACGGCGCGATCTGAAAGGCCATGATGCCCGGCACCAAGGAAATCAGGCTCAACGCCTTCTCGATGAACTGCGTTGGCCATATCAACCATGGGCTCTGGACGCATCCGCGCGACCGGTCCACCGACTACACCTCGCTGCAATACTGGACGAACCTGGCGCAGACGCTGGAGCGCGGCCTGTTCGACGGCATTTTCCTGGCCGACATCGTCGGCGTCTATGACGTGTATGGCGGCAATATCGACGTGACGTCGCGGGAATCGATCCAGCTCCCCGTCAACGACCCGCTCCTGCTGGTTCCGGCTATGGCGGCGGTAACCCGAAACCTCGGTTTCGGCGTCACGGCCAACGTCAATGTCGAGCATCCCTATACGTTCGCGCGCCGCCTTTCCACGCTGGACCACCTGACGGATGGCCGCATCGGCTGGAACATCGTGACTGGCTATCTCGACAGTGCGGCGCGCGCCGTCGGGCAGGATGCGCAGGCCGAGCACGACAGCCGTTACGACCGGGCCGAAGACTATCTGGCGCTGGCCCGCAAGCTGTGGGAGACCAGTTGGGAAGACGACGCCGTCCGCCGCGATCGCACCGGCCGCGTCTATGCCGATCCGGCAAAGCTGCATCGCGTACATCATGACGGGCCGTTCTATCGGTCGCAGGGATACCATTTGTCCGAGCCCTCTCCGCAGCGCACCCCGGTCATCTACCAGGCGGGTTCCTCGGGGCGCGGCCTTCGCTTCGCGGCCGCCGAGGCGGAATGCGTTTTCATCGCCGCGTCCGACAAGGCTCGGGCGCGATCCCTGTCGCGACAGCTTCGCGCCGCCGTTGCGGACGCGGGCCGGCATCCCGACGATGTGAAGATATTCGTGGGCATCAGTGTCATTGCGGACGAAACGGAGGCGCTCGCCCGCGAACGGCACGCGGACTACCTTGCCTATGCCAGCCCAGAGGCGGGACTGGCGCATTTCTCGGCCAGCACCGGCATCGACTTTTCCAGGTTCGGCCTCGACGAACCCATTGCCTATGGCGGCTCGAACGCCATCCAATCGGCCACCAGCCTTGCCCGCGACAGGCAACTGACCAAGAGCCAGCTTTTGTCCGAGCTGGCGCTCGGCGGCCGCTACGCGACCATCGTTGGCGATGGCGGACAGGTGGCCGACGAGTTGGCCAGGTGGATCGACGAAGGCGAGATCGACGGCTTCAACCTGACCAGGACCGTCGTCCCCGAAAGCTTCGAGACCTTCGTTCGCCATGTGGTGCCGCAGATGCAGGAGCGTGGGCGCTACAAGACCGCCTATACGCCCGGCACGCTGCGCAACAAACTGTTCGGCAAGGGCGACAGGCGGTCTGCCGCGCTGTCCGCCACCGCCTTCGCATAGCGCGACACTTCGGGAAGCCCCATCAGTTCGCCGAAGGTTCCGCGCGCCAGCGGACCGCCGACCAGAAGGTCCGGCTGGCCGCGTCCGTCGGCCGCGATGGCCCGTCCTGCGCGATCGGTCTCGATACCGAGGCCCGTCGGATCCCGCCGCAGCAGTCCCGCCGCCGCCATACGGGCCGGCAGCCCTTCGCCGGACAGGATATCGCCATGCGATGGACCGGTCGTGTTGATAACGGCATCGAAACGACCTGTCCGTACCTGGCCTTCGCCGCGCTGGCGGTAGCGCACCTCGAGCCTTCCGTCTCGCTCGGTGCTGGCAACCAGGCGCGCGGCGACATGGCGGAACGTCCCGGCCCGCTCGCGCCGGTCCAGCACCGCCTCTATTTGCGGCGCCACGCGAAAGCGATGCACATCCCAGTAGGAGCGCAGCCGACGCACCAGCCGGATACGCTCGGCCGGCGCCAGCGCGGTCCACAGCTCCGACCCGCTGTCGCGGATATGATCCATCACCCATTGCCAAGGCGCGCCGGCCTGGGCCGCACGGGAAATCTCCTGCCGGATCGCCCCGACCAGCGGCCGCGCACCCTGTGCCGCCGCGTCATGGAAATCGGTCGTCCACGCACCGGTCTGGACGCAGTGCCCCCGGGAGCGCAGCCCATTGCGCGACAGGCACAGGATTTCTCCGCGATGGCCGCGCCCATCGAGGGTCGCCACCATGTCGGCGGCCGTCAAACCCGATCCGACGATTAGGATTCGTGCCTCGCTTCCGATGGCATCGAGCGCGCCGACCGCATAGGGATCAGCAACATAGGACGGCGAACCGGCAATGGTCGCCAGTTGCGCGGGCGTACCGGGGCGCGGGTGCGTCGCGGCCAGGATCAGCAGTTCCCCCTTGGCCGACGATCCATCCGACAAAGTAACGTCCCAGCCGTCGCAATCGCGGCCTGCCTGCACCGCCCATTGCCGCAAGTGCCGGACACGCCCATCCGCCACGAAGGGGGCGAGCTGTTCCGCCACGTAGCGCCCGAAAAGGCCGCGCTGCGGAAAGAGCGCGCCGGTTGCCGGCCAGAATGCGGCCGGGTCGTCCCGGCAGGCGGCGCCGGCATCCAGCCAGGCCTGGAAATGGCCGGGCTCGTCCGGCAGCAGGCTCATCCGCGCGGCCGGCACGTTGATGCGGTGGGCAGGATCGGTGGCCGAGTAGGCCAGCCCGCAACCCAGCCGGGCCCTTGGCTCGACGATCCGGATCGGAAGCCCTGCCAGATGGGACATGCGGCACAAATGATAGGCGATGGCGGCTCCGCTGAAACCGCCGCCGACGATGATGACACCGCGATGGCCGCCGCCCACGGTCAGGAGGCGCTCGCGCTGCGGGCGGCCGGGCGTTCGGAGCCGGCGATGGTCTCGCCGAAGGGCCCGGTGTTCACCGACCGGTCCCGCCCCGGTATGGCGTGGTCGAGAGGCAGCCTGGGCAAGACCAGTTCTCCGAACGTGTAGGCTTCTTCCAGATGAGGGTAGCCGGACATGATGAACGTGTCGATCCCGAGCCGCCGGTAGGCGTCGATGCGCTCGGCCACCGTATCGGGATCGCCGACCAGCGCCGTGCCCGCGCCGCCGCGCACCAGGCCGACCCCCGCCCAGAGATTGGGGCTCACCTCCAGCCGCGCGCGGTCGCCCTTGTGCAGGGCGCTCATGCGGCTCTGCCCGACCGAGTCCATCCGCGCGAAGATCTGCTGTGCCGAGGCGATGGTGGCGTCATCCAGCCGGCTGATCAGCTCATTGGCGGCGGCCCAGGCCTTTTGCGTCGTATCGCGCACGATGACGTGCAGCCGGATGCCGAACGTCACCTCACGGCCCGCCTTCGCCGCCGCTTCGCGGACGGTGTCCAGCTTGCGCTCCACCGCCTCCGGCGGCTCGCCCCAGGTCAGGTATTTATCGATCGTGCGGGAGGCCACGTCGATACCCGCGTCGGACGAGCCGCCGAAGTAGAGTGGAGGATGCGGCGTCTGGTGCGGCGGAAACAGCAACCGCCCATCCGCGATACGGAAATGCTTGCCCTGATGCTCGACGGTCTCGCCGGCCAGCACCGCCTTGTAGATCTGCAGGAACTCCTCGGTGATCTCGTAGCGCTCGGCATGCGACTGGAAGATGCCGTCACCACCATTCTCGACAGGATCGCCGCCGGTGACCACGTTGATCAACAATCGCCCGCCGGAAAACCGGTCCAGCGTCGCCGTCATGCGGGCAGCCAGGGTGGGCGATTGCAGGCCCGGCCGGACGGCCACCAGAAACCGAAGGCGCTCGGTCAGGGGCACCAGGGCCGACGCCGTCACCCAGCTATCCTCGCAGGAGCGGCCGGTCGGCAGCAGCACGCCGTAGTAGCCAAGCTGGTCCGCAGCGCGCGCGACCTGCGAGAGATACGGAAGGTCAACCGCCCGCCCGCCCTCGGATGTGCCGAGGTAGCGGCTGTCGCCATGCGTCGGCAAGAACCATAGAACCTTGATGCGCTCGGGCTCGGCAGTCGACATAAGCTCATTTCCGAATATTGGACGATGCCGCAAGCCTAATGGCCGGGACCGGGAGCCGGCGAGGCAAGAATTACCGTTATCGTACACAAAAATAATAGACTATTTCTCGTCAGCGCGTCGCTGTGCCCGCCGGTCGCGCCTGACCTCTTGTCGCGTTTCCCGGCGGCCTCGATTTTTGACAAGCGGCGGCAATTGCGCCATGCCCTGGCCGCCGGCAGATATCAGAGGTGCGATGCCATGCGGCCCCAAAGTTCCGCGACGGAGGTCGCCAACCGCAGCAATCTCCTGCTGCTGATCCAGTTGCGATGGATCGCCGTCGTCGGCCAGGTGTTCACCATCCTCTTCGTCCATTTCCGGCTCGGCATCGGCCTGCCCATGCGGGAGATGGCCTCGGTGCTGGCGCTTCTGGCGGCGGTGAACATCGCCAGCTTCCTGCGCTACCAGCGCAGCCCCGCCGTATCCAACCGCGAACTGTTCGCCCAATTGCTGCTCGACGTGACGGCGCTCAGCGCCCAGCTCTATCTCAGCGGCGGGGCGCTCAATCCGTTCATCTCCCTGTTCCTGCTACAGGTCATCATCGGCGCGGTGCTTCTGGCCGGGTCATACGCCTGGGCGCTCGTGGTGGTCGCCACCGGGTGCTTCGTCGCGCTTTCGATATTCTACCGGCCGATCGAGATTCCCCACGATGGCGAACTCGCCATCGCAAGCCTGCACGTGCAGGGGCTGTTCATCTGCTTCCTGCTGGTCGCCGTTCTCCTGACCTATCTGATCATCCGCATCAACGGCAACCTCGCGGCCCGCGATGCCCGCGTCGCGGAGCTGAGGCGGCAGGCGGTGGAAGAGGACCATATCGTGCGGATCGGACTGCTGGCCTCCGGTGCCGCCCACGAGCTCGGCACCCCGCTGGCGACGCTGTCGGTCATCATGAACGACTGGCGCCGGGCCGACGGTTTTTCCTCCGACCCGGGGCTGCTGGAAGAGCTGGAAGAGGCGGAGGCCCAGCTGGACAGGTGCAAGACCATCGTATCCAGCATCCTGACCTCGGCTGGACAGACGCGCGGCGAAGGCACCGTGCGGACTACCGTGCGGACCTTCTTCGACGATCTGATCGCCGACTGGAGCCGCGTGGGGACGGCAAGACGGCTCACCTATTTCAACGACTTCGCCCCGGACCAGCCGATGGTTGCCGACCTTGCGTTGCGCCAGGTGGCCTTCAACCTGCTCGACAACGCGCTCGAAGCGTCGCGCCGCGCCATAACGGTCACCCTGTCACGAGACGGGGACGATGTGCTGGCAACCGTTTCGGACGATGGGCCCGGCTTCTCGCCCGAGGTTTTGGAATCGCTCGGCCGTCCCTATGTTTCCACCAAGGGACGGCCCGGCGCCGGCCTCGGGCTGTTCCTCGTCAGCAATGTCGTGCGCAAGCTGGGCGGAACGCTCGAAGCACGCAACGCAGGCGATGGCGGCGGTACGACCGTGGTGCTGCGCCTGCCGTCGGCATCCATCGGGAAAGGGCAGTAGACGTGTCCAAGGGCTCATTACTCATCGTCGAGGATGACATGGCGCTGGCAAAGGCGCTCAAACGCTCTTTCGAGCGGCGGGAATACCAGGTGGCGCATGTTGCCGATTATGATGCCATGGAGCAGTTTCTGGCCGGGGCATCGCCCGATTTCGCGGTCGTCGACCTGAAGCTCGTCGGCCGGTCCGGCCTCGATTGCGTCAAGCGCCTGCATGCGCACGACCCCGATATGCGCATCGTGGTCCTGACGGGTTTTGCCAGCATCGCCACCGCCGTCGAGGCGGTGAAGCTCGGCGCGAGCCATTACCTGCCGAAGCCCGCGAATACCGACGACATCGAGCTCGCCTTCGACCGCGACGAGGGCGATGCCAGCATTGCCGTGGACGGACGCCCGACATCGTTGAAAAACCTGGAATGGGAGCGCATCCACCAGACCCTGGTGGAAGCCGATTTCAACATCTCGGAAACGGCGCGGCGCCTTGGCATGCATCGCCGCACGCTGGCGCGCAAACTGGAAAAGCGGCAGGTCCGCTGACCTGCCGCCCGGCATGTCCGGTCAGGCGCCGTCGGGCGAAGGCCCGGACATTTCGTTGGCGCGGCGGTTGCGGTTGAACCACAGGGCTGCAAGCGTACAGATCGCGCCGGACATCAGATACAGGCCAATGGCGCCGACGCCGAACCGTGACGTCAGAAGCAGCGCGACGAGCGGCGCAAAACCGGCGCCGATCAGCCATGACAGGTCGGATGTGATGGCCGAACCCGTGTAGCGGTCGTAGTTGTTGAAGTTGGATGCGACCGCACCGGCAGCCTGCCCGTGCGACAGGCCCTGCAAGGCGAAGCCGATCAGGATAAAGGCCGTCTGGCCGGGATAGCCGGCTGCGAACAGGAATGGCGTTGCCACGCTGAAGACCGCGATGGCCGCGGCGCAATAGCCGAGATGCTTGCGGCGGCCGACGCGGTCGGCGATCGATCCGGACGCCATCACACAGACGAGGGCGATGGCCGCGCCGGCAAGCTGCGTCAGGAGGAACTCACCGATGGATCGGTTGGAATAGAGCTCGATGTAGGAGATCGGGAAGATCGTCACGAGGTGGAAAAGCGCGAAGCTGGCCAATGGCACGAAGGCGCCGACGATGACTTCCGTTCCCCGGCTCTCCACCAGCTTGGATACGCGCGTGGGCGCAAGGTGCGTGCTCTCGTAGAGTTCCTCGTATTCGGGCGTCGCGATCAGGCGCAGCTTGGCGAACAGCGCCACCACATTGATGGTGAAGGCGACGAAGAACGGATAGCGCCATCCCCACCCCAGGAAATCGCCCTCCGACAGGTTGAGATAGAAAAAGGCGAACAGGCCGCTGGCGACGATGAAGCCGATGGGCGCGCCGAGCTGCGGCATCATCGCGTACCAGGCGCGATGGCGCTCCGGTGCGTTGAGCGCGAGAAGGGACGCAAGCCCGTCATAGGCGCCGCCGAGCGCAAAGCCCTGCCCCAGCCGGAACAGGATCAGCGCGGCGATCGCGTATTCGCCGATCGTCTCGTAGCCCGGCAGGAACGCGATGGCGGCGGTGGAGCCGCCGAGAAGGAACAGCGCGATGGTCAGCTTGGTGCTGCGCCCATGCTCGCGGTCGATCGCCATGAACAGAATGGAGCCGATCGGACGGGCGATGAAGGCAAGGCTGAACACGGCGAAGGAGTAGACCGTGCCCACCACCGGATCGGCGAAGGGGAACACGATGGCCGGAAACACGAGCACGCAGGCGATGCCGAAGACGAAGAAGTCGAACGCCTCGGACGAGCGGCCGATGATGACGGCGAGCGCCATTTCGCCGGGTGAGACGCGCGACCCGTGGTCCTTGCCCCCGGAAGCCTGCCGCGCATGACGTTCCGTCTGCGTCGATGAACCCGTCTGCGCGGTAGTCGAGCTCATGCACGAGCCTCCTTCAGATATGTCGGAATAGACGCTGGGCTGTATCGGTTCCGCATACAGCCTATAATGCTTTCCATCACTGCCCAATAGTCGCACGCGCGCATCGAGGTCAAAGGGGTGTGGGGTGGACAAAACGTCCAATCCCTCGCCAGCCGCCAAAGACTTACAGGCAGGCTACCAGACGCTCAGGCCGGGGACTCAAGATTTGCCTTCGAAACCGTTCCGCCTTCTTCTCCTGTTGCCGCTGCTGTTCCTCGGCGGCTGCAACATGATCGTCATGAACCCGGCCGGTGACGTCGCCTCGCGCCAGGCAAGCCTGATCCTCTGGTCGACTGGCCTGATGCTCCTGATCATCGTGCCGGTGATCTGCTTCACTTTGTTCTTCGCGTGGCGCTATCGCGCTGCCGCGAAGCGCGACGACTACGACCCGGAATGGAACCACTCCACCAAGCTCGAAGTCATCATCTGGACGGCACCCCTGCTCATCATCATCGCACTCGGCGCGATGACCTGGCTGTTTACCCATCTGCTCGATCCCTACCGTCCGCTCAGCCGCATCGGGCCGGATCGCCCGGTGACGGAAGAGACCCCGACGATCACCGTCCAGGTGGTCGCGCTGGACTGGAAATGGATGTTCATCTACCCCGAGCTCGGCATAGCGACCGTCAATGAGCTCGCGGCGCCGGTGGATACGCCGATCAACTTCCGGCTGACCTCCTCGTCCATCATGAACTCCTTCTACATCCCGGCGATGTCGGGCATGATCTACGCCATGCCGGGCATGCAGACGCAGCTTCACGCCGTCATCAACCAGGAGGGGACCTACCAGGGCATCGCCTCCAACTATTCCGGCCCCGGCTTCTCCAACATGCATTTCCAGTTCCTGGGCCTGTCGGACGGCGATTTCGACGCCTGGGTCGAGCGGGTGCGCGCCGAAGGCCAGCCGCTGACGCGAGAGCGCTATCTTGAGATCGAGCAACCCAGCGAGCTCGAGCCGGTCCATTACTTCTCGGAAGTGGACCCCGGCCTGTTCCAGGCGGTCCTGAACATGTGCGTCGAGCCCGGCCGCATGTGCGCCGACGAGATGATGCACATCGACATGCAGGGCGGCGGCGGCATCGACAGCCTCAGCAACATGGACCGGCTGATGTACGATGCCAACCGCGTCCACGGCACGCAGCACGGCCACGGCGCATCCGGCTATGCCGGGGCGGGCGCGGGCGACGGTGCCGAGGCGCCCGGCGCCACCTTCCCCGCCACCGACCGCCTGCCGCGCTCGGACGAAACGGAAAGCGGCGATACCGCACCGCATGAAGGCCCGCGCGGCGACACCCCGGACGCGGGTACGGCCGCACCGGACCAGCTCAACTAAAAAGACTGCCGGGCCGGCGGCCCGCACCCCGAACGCGCAAGGAACGAACCGAGCCATGGAATCCAATACGGGCCTTACGGAACTGATCTTCGGGCGTCTCAGCCTCGGAGCGATCCCCTATTACGACCCAATCCTGGTGACGACCTTCGCGGGCGTCGCCGTTCTCGGGCTGGCGCTGCTGTACGCCCTGACGAAGTATCGCCTCTGGGGCTATCTGTGGACGGAGTGGTTCACATCGGTCGATCACAAGAAGATCGGCATCATGTACGTGATCCTGGCCATCGTGATGCTGCTTCGGGGCTTCTCGGACGCGCTGCTGATGCGTGCCCAGCAGGCCATGGCCTTCGGGGCCAACGAAGGCTTCCTGCCGCCGCACCATTACGACCAGATCTTCACCGCACACGGCGTCATCATGATCTTCTTCGTCGCCATGCCGCTGGTGACGGGCCTCATGAACTACGTCATGCCGCTGCAGATCGGCGCCCGCGACGTCGCCTTTCCCTTCCTGAACAATCTGTCCTTCTGGCTGACGGCCGCCGGCGCCGCGCTGGTGATGGTGTCGCTGTTCGTCGGCGAGTTCGCCCGCACCGGCTGGCTGGCCTACCCGCCCTTGTCCGGGGCGGCCTACAGTCCCGGCGTCGGCGTGGATTATTACCTCTGGGCGCTACAGATCGCGGGCATCGGAACGACCCTGTCGGGCATCAACCTCATCGTGACCATCGTCAAGATGCGCGCCAAGGGCATGGGCATGATGCAGATGCCCATCTTCACCTGGACGTCGCTGTGCACCAACGTCCTCATCGTCGCGTCCTTCCCGGTGCTCACCGTCGTCATCACGCTTTTGACGCTCGACCGCTATGTCGGCACGAACTTCTTCACGAACGATCTCGGCGGCAATCCGATGATGTACGTGAACCTGGTGTGGATATGGGGTCACCCGGAGGTCTACATCCTCGTCCTGCCGGTGTTCGGCATCTTCTCGGAAGTCGTGTCGACCTATTCCGGCAAGCGTCTCTTCGGCTACGTGTCGATGGTCTACGCCACGGTCGTCATCACCATCCTGTCCTACCTGGTGTGGCTGCACCACTTCTTCACCATGGGCGCCGGCGCAACGGTCAACTCGTTCTTCGGCATCACCACGATGATCATCTCGATCCCGACAGGGGCCAAGATATTCAACTGGCTGTTCACCATGTACCGGGGCCGCATCCGCTTCGACGTGCCGATGCTGTGGACCGTCGGCTTCATGGTCACCTTCACCGTGGGCGGCATGACGGGCGTGCTGCTGGCCGTTCCGCCGGCGGACTTCGTGCTGCACAACTCGCTGTTCCTGGTGGCGCACTTCCACAACGTCATCATCGGCGGCGTCGTCTTCGGCCTTTTCGCCGGGATCAACTACTGGTTCCCCAAGGCGTTCGGTTTCCGCCTGGATCCGTTCTGGGGCAAGGTGAGCTTCTGGTTCTGGCTGGCAGGCTACTGGTTCGCCTTCACGCCGCTCTACGTGCTGGGGCTGATGGGCGTCACCCGCCGCGTCAACCACTTCGACGATCCGTCGTTGCAGATATGGTTCGTCATCGCCGCCTTCGGCGCGGTGCTGATCGCCATCGGCATCGCCGCGTTCCTGGTGCAGATCTATGTCAGCATCCGCGACCGCGAAAAGCTGAAGGACGTGACGGGCGACCCGTGGGGCGGCCGTACGCTGGAGTGGGCAACGGCATCGCCGCCGCCGGCCTACAACTTCGCCTTCGCGCCCGTCGTCTACGATCAGGACGCCTGGTGGGACATGAAGCGGCGCGGCCATCAGCGCCCCGCCAAGGGTTTCATGCCCATCCACATGCCGCGCAACACCGGTACGGGCATCATCCTGTCGGGTCTGGCGCTGGTCTTCGGCTTCGCGATGGTCTGGTACATCTGGTGGCTTGCCGCCGTCAGCTTCGCCGCAATCCTGATTGTCGCCATCGCGCACACCTTCAACTACGACTGGGATTATTACATCCCCGTCGACACGGTGGCCGAGGAAGAAAACCGCCGCACCAAAGCCCTCGCAGCCGGAGCCTGATACGATGGTGAACGCACAAACCGCCACCACCGCCGACGAGGTCGTCGACTTCTACGTCCTTGAGGACGAGCATCACGGCGAGTCCGACGGCGGCACGATGCTGGGCTTCTGGATCTACCTGATGAGCGATTGCCTCATCTTCGCGGTCCTGTTCGCCTGTTTCGGAGTCTATGGCCGGTCCTACGCGGCCGGCCCATCCGGGGCCGACCTGTTCGACCTCAACCTCGTCGCCATCGCCACGACGATGCTGCTTCTGTCGTCCCTCACCTTCGGCATGGCCATGATCGCCATGCAGAACGCGCGCCAGAAGGCGATGACGGCATGGCTCGGCATCACGCTGGTTCTCGGCCTGATCTTCCTGGGGCTGGAACTCTACGAGTTCCACCACCTGATCGAGATCGGCGCCGGCCCGCAACGCAGCGCTTTCCTGTCAGCCTTCTTTACCCTGGTCGGCACGCACGGGCTGCACGTCCTGTTCGGCTGCATCTGGCTCACCGTCCTCCTGGTGCAGGTCGGCCAGCGCGGCCTTATCGCCGCCAACCGCCGCCGCCTGATGTGCCTGTCCATGTTCTGGCACTTCCTCGACGTCGTCTGGATCGGCGTCTTCTCCTTCGTCTACCTGATAGGCTCCCTGTCATGAGCGATCGCAATCATTCCGCCCACGCCGCCGACGGCCATCACCACGACGCCGCGGCACATGGCACAATCCGCGGCTACATGATCGGCTTCGGGCTCTCGGTCGTCCTGACTGCGATCCCGTTCCTGCTGGCCATGCGCGATTTCGGCATTTCGCCGCAGATGACGGCCTTCGTCATCATGGGGTTCGCCGTCGTGCAGATCGTGGTCCACATGGTCTACTTCCTGCATATGAACACGCATTCCGAAGGCGGCTGGAACATGCTCGCCCTCATATTCACCGTGGTCATCACGGTGATCATGCTGGCCGGCTCGCTATGGGTCATGTACCATCTCAACACCAACATGATGCCGATGGGCGAGGTCAGCAACACGCCGTGACCCATCGTGCGCCACAGGCCGGACCCTCATCCGCGCCCGTTGCCTCCCGGCGTCGGAGCGCCGTGGTGGCCGCCTGCGGCGCGCTTCTGACGCTTGGCTTCGTTTCGCTCGGTGTCTGGCAGGTCGAACGGCTGTACTGGAAACTCGACCTCATCGAGCGTGTCGACGCGCGCGTCCACGCCGCCCCCGCAGCGGCGCCGGGCATCGACGGGCAAGCGCCCTTCGACGAGACCCGCGACGAATACCGGCATGTCCGGCTGCGCGGCGCCTTCCGCCACGGGCAAGAGACACTGGTGCAGGCCGTGACCGAAGAGGGGCCTGGCTTCTGGGTGGTGACACCGCTGTCGCTGGCATCGGGCGGAACGGTTCTGGTCAATCGCGGCTTCGTGCCCGGCAACCGGCGCGCTGCGGAAAGCCGCGCCCCGGGCCAGATCGAAGGCACGGTCGAAATCACCGGCCTCGTTCGCCTGAGCGAGCCGGATGGCGGCTTCCTGCGCAGCAACGACCCGGCGGCCGACAGATGGTTTTCCCGCGATGTGGCGGCAATCGCCGCGGCGCGCGGACTGGCCGATGCGCAGCCCTATTTCATCGATGCCGATGCGACACTCAACCCCGGCGGGCTGCCGGTCGGCGGACTGACCGTCGTCACGTTCCGCAACTCGCATCTCGTCTATGCGCTGACATGGTTCGGCCTTGCCGCCATCGTCGCCGGCGCGACCGCCTACGTCCTGCGGGACGATGCGCGGCGACGGCGCTCCGCCGCCGGCAGCCCTGCAGGAGCAACGCCCCTTCCCTCATCCAACGGGAGCCACCCATGACCACGCGATCCAACCGCCTTCTGACGATCGGCGGACTGGCGACCCTCATGGCGTTTCTGATCGGCGTTCTGGCCTACACCGCCATTGCCCGGCCGAGCGGCAGGCCCGACGCCCCCTTCCAGCTCACCAGCACGCGCGGCGAAACCGTAAACCAGTCGATCTTCAAGGGACGCCCGTCGCTGGTCTACTTCGGCTACACGCACTGCCCGGAAGTGTGCCCGACGACGCTCTACGAGATGTCCGGATGGCTGCAGCAACTGGGCGCGGAGGGCGCCCCGCTGCAGGCGCTCTTCTTCACCATCGACCCGGAGCGCGACACACCGGAGGTTCTCGGGCCCTATGTCGGGGCGTTTTCGGACCGCATCACAGGCATTACCGGTGACGAGGCCGAAACCAGGAAGGTTCTGGACGCCTGGCTGGTCACGGCGAGCGAGAACAGGTCGGGCGAAGACTACAGCATGAGCCATTCGATGTCGGTGTTCCTGGTCGGAGCGGACGGACGGCTGAAGGGTATGCTTCCCTATGCGGTGACGATGGACGATGCCGTCGCCCGCATTCGCGACCTGCTTTTGAGCGATGGCGCATCCGGCCGTGCAGCGCGGTCACCCGCATGATGATATAGTTGATTTTGCAATCAATTAGACGTACTTTTCCCGTCTTCCGTCCATCAGACGCCTTGCGTGGTATTGGAGACTGGATCTGCATGACACCCGCTGACTTCAAGATATGGCGAGAGCGATGCGGCCTTTCGCGGCGACGGGCCGCGCAGGCGCTGGGGCTCTCGTTACCTTCCATCTACAATTACGAACTCGGGATCCGACGGGAAAGCGGCAAGCCCGTACGCATTCCGCACACCGTGGCGCTGGCCTGCAACGCCCTCGCGCATGGGTTGTCCGCATGGGATGAAACGCAGGGCAGCACCGTTCGCCGCGTTGCAGCACAAGCTTTCGTGGACGCGGAGGCGCGCAGGGTCTAACGTTTGGTGTGGCGTATAGGCCGGGCGGTGACTGCACGCGATGGGAGACGCGAGCCGCCCGGTCTCATACGTGCGTCATGGGAGGAATGCTTGCAAGCCAGCCGCAGCCAGCATGTCGCCTTGGTCGAAACGGCACTGGCCAGTGGCGGGGCCGCGCGTTCCGCGCTCGTGGCCTCCTGGCAGCGTTCCGTGACGCTTCATCGCCTGCATCCGGAACAGCATACGCCGCCGAAGCAACTGACCGAGCCCGAGCTCGTCCGCATCCGCGAACCGCTGCAACGCCTGATGTCCGTTGCAGGCGATACGCTGGACCGCCTCTATGCCGCCGTCGGCGGGATCGGCTGCTGCGTCCTTCTGGCCGATGCAAGCGGGATACCCATCGAGCGGCGCGGAGCCCCGGCCGACGACGCCACCTTCCGCGACTGGGGCCTGTGGACGGGCACCGTCTGGAGCGAGGAGTCCGAAGGCACCAACGGCATCGGCACCTGCCTCGTGGAAGAGCGCGGCGTGACCATCCATCGCGACCAGCATTTCTTCTCGCGCAACACGCTGCTCAGCTGCACCACCGCGCCCGTGTTCGATCACGAGGGGCGGCTGGTGGCGGCGCTCGACGTTTCGTCCTGCCGGAAGGATCTGACAATCGAGTTCGCGCAACTGATCGCGCTGTCGGTCAACGAGGCCGCGCGCCGGATAGAGAACGACAATTTCCGCAGCGTCTTCGCCGGGGAGCGTATCCTGTTGTCACCGGCCACCGAACGCGGCCCCGGCGGCCTCGTGGCGGTGGACCGGCACGACCTGGTCGTCGGTGCGACACGTGGCGCGCGGTTGTCCCAGGACATGTCGGCGCTTGTCGAAGGGCGGCCGTTGCCGGCCGACAACATCTTCGGCGAAGCGGAAGACGACCTGGACTCCGCCGAGCGGGCGACGCTGCTGCGCGCCCTTGCGAGAAACGGCAACCAGGTTTCTGCGGCCGCGCGCAGCCTCGGCATCAGCCGCGCGACCCTGCACCGGAAATTGAACAGGCTGAATATCGACCGTCACCACTGACGGTTTGACGCCGGGCCTGTCGCAAAGCTGCGACAGGTGCCGGACGCGGCACCCGCCCACCCGCCTGACAGGCGGCGATGGGTCGGTTCAGATGGGCGTCTCGCCGCCGCAGGCGCGGCATCGCCTTTTTCGGGAGGAAAAAGATGAACAAGGTGGAATTCTACCGCACGCAGAAATCGCCCTACGCAGAGTCCTACGGCAACTTCATCGGCGGCAAGTTCGTCGAGCCCCGCTCCGGCCAGTATTTCGACGACACCTCGCCGGTCAACGGCCAGGTGCTGTGCCGCGTGGCGCGCTCCAACGCCGAGGACGTGGAAGCGGCGCTGGATGCCGCCCATGCCGCCAAGGAGGCATGGGGCCGCACCAGCCCGGCCGAGCGCGCATTGCTGCTCAACCGCATCGCCGACCGCATGGAAGAGAACCTGGATCTCCTGGCGCTGGCCGAGACCTGGGACAATGGCAAGCCCATCCGCGAGACGACGGCAGCCGACATTCCGCTGGCGATCGACCATTTCCGCTACTTCGCCAGCGCCGTGCGCGCGCAGGAGGGCGCACTCTCCGAAATCGACCACGACACCGTCGCCTACCATTTCCACGAGCCGCTCGGCGTCGTCGGGCAGATCATTCCGTGGAACTTCCCCATCCTGATGGCCTGCTGGAAACTCGCGCCCGCACTTGCCGCAGGCAATTGCGTCGTGCTGAAGCCGGCCGAGCAGACGCCGGCCTCCATCCTGCTGTGGGCGGACCTGATCGCCGACATCCTGCCGGAAGGCGTTCTCAACATCGTCAACGGCTTCGGGTTGGAAGCCGGCAAGCCGCTGGCCTCCTCGCCGCGGATCGCCAAGATCGCCTTCACCGGGGAAACCACCACCGGCCGGCTCATCATGCAATATGCCAGCCAGAACCTCATTCCGGTCACGCTGGAGCTGGGCGGCAAATCGCCCAACATCTTCTTCCAGGATGTGACGGCGGAGGACGACGACTTCTTCGACAAGGCCATCGAAGGCTTCGTCATGTTCGCGCTCAACCAGGGCGAAGTGTGTACCTGCCCCAGCCGCGCGCTCATCCACGAATCCATCTACGACCGCTTCATGGAACGGGCGCTGAAGCGCGTGGAGGCCATCACGCAGGGCGATCCGCTCGATCCGTCCACAATGATCGGGGCGCAGGCCTCAAGCGAGCAGCTCGAAAAGATCCTGTCCTACCTCGACATCGGCCGCCAGGAAGGCGCCGAGGTGTTGACGGGCGGGGCGCGCAACGAACTGCCGGGCGATCTGGCCGGCGGCTACTATGTCAAGCCGACCGTCTTCAAGGGCCACAACAAGATGCGCGTCTTCCAGGAGGAGATCTTCGGGCCGGTCGTCTCCGTCACCACCTTCAAGGACGATGACGAGGCGCTGTCGATCGCCAACGATACGCTCTACGGCCTCGGTGCCGGTATCTGGACCCGCGACGGAACCCGGGCCTACCGCTTCGGGCGTGCCATCCAGGCCGGCCGCGTCTGGACCAACTGCTACCACGCCTACCCGGCCCATGCGGCCTTCGGCGGCTACAAGCAGTCGGGCATCGGGCGGGAAACGCACAAGATGATGCTCGATCACTACCAGCAGACGAAGAATCTTCTGGTATCCTACAGCCCGAAGAAGCTCGGCTTCTTTTGACATCTTCGAGCGCCCGTCCCCTCGACGGGCGCTCGATCCCCCTGCCGGAGGAGCCACGATGGACAAGGTCACTGCAACGCCGGAAGCCCTGCGGCTTCTGGAGGAAATCGTCGCGGATCATGGCCCGGTCCTGTTCCACCAATCCGGCGGATGCTGCGACGGCTCCTCGCCCATGTGCTATCCGCAGGGCGATTTCATCATCGGCGACCGGGACGTGAAGCTTGGCGAGATCGGCGGAGCGCCCTTCTATATCAGCGCCTCGCAATACGAGGCATGGAAGCATACCGACCTGGTGATCGATGTCGTGCCCGGACGCGGCGGGATGTTCTCGCTGGACAATGGCCGGGAACGGCGTTTCCTGACCCGCTCTACGCTTTGTGCCGTCGACGGCTGATGCCGCTCAGGCGCTTTCCGCAATGCCGCGCCGCCAGTAGGCCATCGCCAGATGCTGGTTGCGCTTGAGCGCGCGCCGCTTGCGGAACTCGTGCCGGAGCGCCTTTCTATATCAGCGCCTCGCAATACGAGGCGTGGAAGCATACCGACCTGGTGATCGATGTCGTGCCCGGTCGCGGCGGGATGTTCTCGCTGGACAATGGCCGGGAACGGCGTTTCCTGACCCGCTCTACGCTTTGTGCCGTCGACGGCTGATGCCGCTCAGGCGCTTTCCGCAATGCCGCGCCGCCAGTAGGCCATCGCCAGATGCTGGTTGCGCTTGAGCGCGCGCCGCTTGC
This sequence comes from Aureimonas sp. OT7, assembly GCF_014844055.1. Taxonomy (NCBI): domain Bacteria; kingdom Pseudomonadati; phylum Pseudomonadota; class Alphaproteobacteria; order Hyphomicrobiales; family Aurantimonadaceae; genus Aureimonas; species Aureimonas sp. OT7. The sequence goes on along the minus strand of NZ_CP062167.1, from coordinate 1,840,253 downwards.
GGAACTCGTGCCGGAGTGCCTTGTAGGCGACGAACTCGGTGCCGGAAAAGGCATAGAGCGTGCCCGGCCCATCGGGCCAGCTCAACCCGGCGACCGCGCGCTGCAGGGCATCGCAAAGGCCCGCGGGCCTCTTTCGATGAACCCATTGCACATCCACGCCCGCCGGCTTGCGCAACGACATCTCGTCGTCCCGCCCGCCGACCTCGATGAAGGCATGGCCGCGGGCGCCGGCCGGCAGCCGCTCCAGCGCCCGGGCGATGGCCGGCAGGGCCGTTTCGTCGCCGGCAAGGCAGACCTGGTCCACCTCGGGCACTTCGCCGCCGCCCGGACCCATCATGCCGATCGGGTCGCCTGGCGCCGCATGCAGCACCCACTCGGTCATGCGGCCGGCCGGCTCGTGCATCACCACGTCGATATCGACTTCGTCCCGATCCGGCCGGACATGGCGCAGCGTGTAGGTGCGCAGGGTCAGCCGGTCCGCTCCCTGCGGCCAGATGGGCAGCGCGCCGGGGCCAGCATAGGGCCAGACCGGGTTGCTGTTGTCGGCGGGCAAGAGCAGCCGGACATGCCAGCCGCCGCGTGCAAAGCGGTGCAGGTCAGGCCCTTCGAGCGTCAGCCGGCACAGGCGCGGCGTCAGCCAGAGGCGCCCGCTCAGACGCATGGCCCGGAAGTGCGGCAGAACGGTCGAGCCCGCACCATCGCCCGTCCAGACCACGGATGACCCGTCGGAACCCGGCCAGTTCTGGATATGGTAGGCGACGATCCCCTTGATGACGCCCAGGTCACCGCCATCGTCTGACACGGCCTCGATGGTCAGCGTCTCGGCCTCCTGGCGCAGCACGGCGACGGCGAGCCCCATCGAAAACCGTCCGGCGCGCGCATCGAAGGCGTCCGGATACTGACGCCCCATGTGACGAAAGAATCCCGCGCCGTCCGCAAGGCGCGTGACGGCCTTGGAGCGCAGGGCCCCTGCTTCGTTGAACTTGTCCATGATACTCCACTATTTTGCCGCCGCGGGAGCGTCAAGCACATGCCGCGCGCGGGCTCGACAACGCGTCGTGCATGTGATGGATGAACTCGGAACAGTTCTTGATGCGGGTGCGGTAGCCTCATGCGATTTTCCGGATTGATGCTGGCGGCTGGCCTGGCCCTGGCCCTTGGCGGCGGTGCGTTTTCGGCACCGCGCACCGATGTCGTGATCGGGATGTCGATAGAGCCGGCAGGACTCGACCCGACGATCTCCGCCCCCGTCTCCATCGGCCAGATCGTCTGGCAGAACGTGTTCCAGGGCCTCACGCGTATCGCCGAGGACGGGTCGGTCCAGCCTCAGCTGGCGCGTCGGTGGACGGTGTCCGACGATGGGCTGACCTACGAGTTCGAGTTGCAGGAGGGCGTGCGCTTCCATAACGGGGTGCCCTTCGATTCCGGCGTGGCGAAGTTTGCCCTGGACCGCGCGCGCGGGCCGCAGTCCGCCAATCCGCAGAAGCGGTTTTTCGCGGCCATCGACAGCGTAGAGGCGCCAGAGCCGACCCGGCTGATCGTCCGCCTGTCGCGCCCGTCGGGCAATCTCCCCTATTGGCTCGGATGGCCGGCCAGCATCATGGTGGAGGCGTCCAGCGCCGACGCGAACCGGACGGCGCCGGTGGGCACGGGCCCGTTCACCGTGGCCGAATGGAAGCCGGGCGACAGCGTAAGGCTGGCGCGGAGCGACGATTACTGGGATACGGCCCGTAGGCCGCAACTTTCGGGCGCGACGTTCCGGTTCATCAACGATCCGCAGGCGCAGGCAGCCGCACTCAACTCCGGGCAGGTCGACGCGTTTCCGGAGTTCGCGGCGCCCGAATTATATGCGGCGCTGGAGGCCGACCCGGCCTTCGAAACGGTCGTCGGAAATACGGAGTTGAAGGTGGTCGCAGGAATGAACCTCCGCCGTCCGCCCCTCGATGACGTCCGCGTGCGCCGCGCGCTCATGATGGCTGTCGACAGGCAGGCCCTGGTGGATGGGGCCTGGTCCGGCTACGGCACGCCGATCGGCAGCCACTACACGCCGAACGATCCGGGCTTCAAGGATTTGAGGGGCCATCTCGCCTATAACCCTGTCGCTGCAAAAAATCTTTTACAGGAAGCAGGTTACGGAAACGGGCTCAGTATCCGCATCAAGGTTCCGCAGATGCCTTATGCCGTGCGCTCGGCTGAGATTCTTCAGGCATTCCTGGCCGAGATCGGTGTGAGCCTTGAGATCGTGCCGACCGAATTTCCGGCGGCATGGGTATCGGACGTGCTGCAGAACCATGATTTCGACATGACGATCGTCGCGCATGCCGAACCGATGGATATCGATATCTTCGCGCGGGCCGACTATTATTTCGGCTACGCCAACCCCGCCTTCAACGACATCATTGCAAGGGCGGAAGCGGCCAGCGACAGGGCCGTCAGGGACAGCCTGTACGGTGAGGCGCAGGACATACTGGCCGACGATGTGCCGGCGCTGTTCCTGTTCGTGATGCCGAAACTCGGCGTCTGGCGAACCGGCCTGTCCGGCTTCTGGCACGACGAGCCCATTCCCTCCAACGATCTGACGGACGTTCGCTGGAGCGGCGAGTGAGGCCCATGGGGCGCCCGGCAAGCGCCCTCGCGCGGGGTGCCGCGACCCTTGTCCTGTCGTTGCTGGCGGTCGCCAGCCTGATCTTTCTGATGACATCGATCCTGCCGGGCGACCAGGCCGCCATCATGCTCGGCACCTCGGCGTCACCCGAAACCCTTGCGGCGCTCCGCACCGAACTCGGCCTCGACCGGCCATTATGGCTTCGGTACCTGCATTGGATGGCGGACGCGGCGCGCGGCGATTTCGGGCTTTCGGCAACCTACGGCGTTCCCGTATCGCGCCTCCTGGTCGAGCGGCTGGCCGTCACGCTGCCGCTTGCCGGCCTGGCAATGCTGGCGGCCACCCTGCTGGCGCTGCCGCTCGCCATGGCCGCGGCGCGCCGTCGGCCGGCCGCCGAAGTCGCTGTCGCCCTTCTGGCGCAGGGCGGCATCGCCCTGCCCGGCTTCTTCATCGGCATCCTGCTCATCCTCGCTTTTCAGGGCGGGCCGCTGCCGACGGGCGGCTTTCCCGGATGGCAGCAGGGCCTTGCGGCGCTGCCCTATCTTCTTCTGCCGGCAATCGCCCTTGCCGTACCGCAGGCCGCCGTGCTTGCCCGCGTGGCGCGTGGCGCGTTGAAGGAAGCCCTGTCACAGGATCATGTCCGGACCGCACGTGCGAAAGGCCTGTCCGACGGCGCGATCCTGCGCCGCCATGTCTTCGGCATGGCCCTTCCCGCGATCCTGACGCTTGCGGGCCTGCAAGTGTCGTACCTCGTGGCCGGCGCGGTACTGGTGGAAAACGTCTTCGTCCTGCCGGGGCTCGGCCGCCTTGCCATACAGGCGCTGGCCCAACGGGATATACCGGTGCTGCAGGGCTGTGTCCTGCTCTTCGTCGGCATCGTCGTGCTGGTCAACTTCGCCATCGAGACCGTCATCGCGGCCACCGACCCCAGGGCGCGGGCATGAGGCGTATCGCCATCGGGCTCGCTTTGCTGGTCCTCGTGGCGGCGACGGCTTGTCTGTCGTTCGCCTGGACGCCGGACCCGACGCCGCTGCGGCTGGACATTCCCGCCCGGCTGACGCCGCCCGGCGCGACGGCCCTTCTCGGCACGGATCAACTCGGGCGCGACACGGCCTCCATGGTCATGATGGGGGCGGCGAGTTCCCTGTCCATCGCGCTGGCGGCCGTCGCTCTCGGTGGCCTTGCCGGCAGCGCCACCGGCCTGTTCGCCGCGCTTCGCGGTGGCGCCGTCGCCGGCCTGACCATGCGCGTCATGGATATGCTGTTTGCTTTTCCGCCCGTGCTGTCGGCGCTGCTCCTGGCTTTCACGCTCGGTGCCGGGCCGCAAGGCGCGGTTGCCGCCATCGCCCTCTTCGTCACGCCGGTCTTTGCAAGGGTTGCCCATGCCGGGGCCGCGCAGGTGCTGCGCAGCGATTTCGTACGGGCGGCGCGGGCGCTTGGCGCCGGCGACCGGCGTATTGCGGCAAAACACGTGCTGCCCAATATCGGCGGCCTGCTGGCGGTTCAGGCGTCGCTTCAGTTCGGGCTCGCCATCCTGACGGAAGCCGGGCTCGGCTATCTGGGTCTCGGGACGCAACCGCCCTCGCCGTCATGGGGCCGCATGCTGGCGGATTCGCAAAGTTACCTTGGCGTCGCCCCATGGCTGGCACTGGCGCCGGGCGCGGCCATCGCCGTGACGGTGCTGGGTGCGAATATTCTGGGCGATGGACTTGCCAAAAGGCTGGACCCGCGCGGCAAGGCGCCAAGATAAGGACCGTTCGCAAAGGGCTGAAGAAAAAAGAAATGTCGCGCTGGCGGTTTATCGTAAGGCAATTGACCAGCGGGCTCTGGTTCCGCTCCCTGATCTTTTCCGCCATCGGCGTCATTGCTGCCCTCATGGCGGCGTGGCTCAGCCCCCTCATTCCATCGGAACTCGGCGGCCGTATCGGCGCCGACGCGGTGGACAATATCCTTGGCATCCTGGCATCGAGCATGCTGGCGGTCACGACCTTCTCGCTCAACATCATGGTGGGCGCCTATTCCTCGGCGACCACCAACGCCACCCCGCGCGCGACGCGCCTGCTGATGGCCGATCCGACCAGCCAGAACGTACTGTCCACCTTCGTCGGCGTTTTCCTCTACTCCATCGTCGGGATCATCGCCCTGTCCACCGGCACCTATGGCGAGCAGGGCCGCGTCATCCTGTTCGGTGCAACCATCGCCGTCATCGTGGTCATCGTATTCACGCTGCTGCGCTGGATCGATTATCTGTCGCGCATCGGCCGCGTGGGCGATACGGCGCAGCGCGTGGAGAAGGTGGCTCTCGATGTCGTCGAAACTTATGCTCGTGACCCGTTCCGGGGCTGTCGGAACAGGCTCGACTTCCCCGCCGGGGGCAACCGGCGCAAGCTGCGTTGCCGCACCATCGGCTATATCCAGCACGTCGACTTTGCGGGCCTGCAGGGCCTTGCGGAGCGCCACGATTGCCGGATCGCACTTCTGTCCGATGTCGGCACCTTCTGCGATCCCTCGCGCCCTGTGCTGGAGATCGCCGGCGACGGCGAATTACCGGAGGATGCGGCCTTCCTGCAGGCGCTGACGATCGGAGACCAGCGCTCCTTCGACCAGGACCCGCGCTTTGCCGTTGCTGTCCTTGCCGAGATCGGCGCGCGGGCGCTGTCGGCCGCGATCAACGATATCGGAACGGCCATCGACATCATCGGGCGGTCGCTGCGTGTCATGGCCGCCGCCGCGCAGCCGGCCGAAGCTTCCGAAATCCGCCATGACAGGGTCTATGCGGCACGGATACAGGCCGACGACCTCTTCGACGACATGTTCACCTCGCTCGGGCGCGATGGCGCTGGCGAAATCGAGGTGATGGTCCGGTTGATGAAGGCGCTTGCCAGCCTGCACGACCTCGGTGGGCCGGACTTTCGCGCGGCATCGCGCCGCCATGCGCTAGAACTGCTGGAGCGCAGCAATTCGACACTGCAGATGGACAGCGAAAAACGTGCGCTCAGGCAGGTTTACGACAGCCGGTTCGCCTGACGCGTCACGCGAGATATCCTGTATCGGCCTCGTCGATCTGCTTACGGATGCGCGTCACGTTCAGGCTGTCGTCCGCCGCGCAGTTGTCATGTGTCAGAAGCTCGCCGGCCTTGACGGCCCGGGTGACGCGAGAGCCTTCGGCAAGCCCGAGCGGCAACGCCCGGGCTGCACGGCCGTCCGCCCATGTCATGGCAAAGCCGCGATAATCTTCCATGCCGATGCGCTGCAGCGTCTGGCCGGGCGCAAGGTCACGCTTGGCGACGGCGCCGCATTCGGCCACGGGACGCGCCAGCGGCACCATGTCGGGCTTCCCGTACATCACGGCCCTGGCGGCCGACAGCGGCGTTTCCAGGCTGGTCAGGTGGAAGGGCCGCGTCAGCGTGAAGCACGGCCCTGGACCGACCTTCAGGTCCGCCATGCGCTCGATGGCGCGCTCGTGCCTCGGCTTGACCACGCAGAAAACGCCGGGCGCCACGCCCTTGCCGATCGTATAGTCGACACAGCCGGCCCGGGACAGGATGCCGCCATCCTCCTCGGTGCACAGGATTTGCGCCAGATTGTCCAGCGTGGCCGCAGGACCGTGCATTCCCGGCACGTCGGGCAGCAAGCCGGTGCAATTGGCGATGGCCGTCATCTCGACCATGGTCTTCGAGCCGTCGACGAACTCCACCAGGATACGGGGGTTCATGTTGCGGGCGCGCGCCTCTTCCTCGAAGTCGGACGGCACGGCGTTGAAATCCAGCGCGTTGTTCTTGCCCTTGCCCGCGGCGATGACGTCCATGCCCAGCGCCTGCGCGAATGCGATCAGGTCCAGCGTCGCGGCGGGCTCGTCCCCCGCGGACCCCGTATAGACCACGCCGGCCTTGCGGGCTTCCTCTGCCAGATAGCGGCCGACCGTTATGTCGGCTTCCACGTTCAGCATCACGATATGCTTGCCGTTGCGGATGGATTCCAGCGCCAGCAGCGTGCCGATTTCCGGGCTTCCCGTTGCATCCACCACGACGTCGATGCGCCCGGCGCGGGTCAGGGCCGTCAGGTCCCCCGTCACGGCGATCCGCCCGGCCTCGATGGCGGCGTCCATGGCGGCATCCGTATCGGCCACGATTCCATGGCCCTCGCTGTAGCCGGCCATTGCGATGGCCTCCATCGGCCGGGTCGGGCGGCTGGCGGCGATGGCGCCGATGCGGATGCCCCGCATCAACGCCGCCTGCACGACGATGTCGGTGCCCATCTGGCCCGCTCCGGCAAGGCCGATCGTGACAGGGCCGTGCCGCTCCGCATGGGCCGCAAGCTCCGCGGCGAAGCCGATTGGGTCGATCAGGTTCATGCAACGCCTTTCGATCTGGTCCCGGCGGCCGGGAGTTCGGGGTCTATAGGGCAATTGGCGGCGCTTGTGAAATCACCGCACCCTGTCGCCCCGGCCCTTGCCCGTGACCGTCTGGAGGATCAGGCCGAGATCGCTCCAGAAGCCGGAGGAACGCGCATAGGCGCCGTCGATGCGCGCCAGCCGCTCCGGCTCCGACATGTCGATGCCGCGCACCTGGGCCGGCCCGGTGATGCCTGGCCGCACGCGGAAGGCTCCCTCCCGCCGCCGTGCCTCTATCAGCACGGTCTGGACGGGCAGGCAGGGGCGCGGGCCGACGAAACTCATGTCGCCCTTCAACACGTTCCAAAGCTGCGGAAGCTCGTCCAGCTTCCACGCACGAAGACGCGCGCCGAGCCTCGTCACCGCCGCGCGCGGCGTCTCGTGCGAGGCCGCCGAGGCGGTGCCGGAGGCCATGGTGCGCAGCTTGTAGCAGGTAAAGGTTCTCTCGTTCAGCCCGACGCGAATCTGCCGGAAAATGCCCGGTCCCGGCGTATCGCGGCGGATCAACGCCGCAAGCAGCAGGATGAGCCAGCCGAAGCATATGAGACCCAAAAAGCTCGCTGCTATGTCAAAAACACGTTTCATGGGACAAGCGAATTGCCGCAAAGCCACGAATTGGGCAAGGAAGAAACGACCGGTCAGGAATTGGAGTCGTTTCAAGCAGTCTCATGCGCATCCTCGTCACAGGCTCAACAGGGTTCATCGGTCGCCGCCTCGTTTCGCGCCTGCTCGACGAAGGGCACGCGGTGACGGTGCTCGTGCGCGAGGACGCCACAAGCCCGGACGAGCGGGCCGAGACGCTGGATTCCCCGCGCGACCTGTCACGCATACGCCGGCATGAAGGCTGGCCCCTCGGCCTCGACGCCATCGTGCACCTTGCCGCCCTCAACCCGGAGCGCGGCGACCCCGCCATGGACGATGCCGTGGCGCTGGGGCAGGCCAATGCCGGTGGCACTGCCGCGCTGGCGCGGGTGGCATCGGAAACCGGCGTGCGCCGATTCGTTTTCGCCAGCACCGCCAATATCCATTCCATGCAGGGCGACAAGCCCATCATCGAGGACGACCGGCCGCGCCCGGTCGACAATTACGCCGCTTCCAAGCTGGAAGCCGAGCGGCGCCTGCGCGCCGAACTGGAAGACAGCGCCACCGAATATACGATCATGCGCCTGCCTGCCGTCTACGGCCCCGGCGGCAAGGGCGCCATCGCCAAGCTGGAAAGGCTGGCCACAACCCGCCTGCCCCTGCCCTTCCGCTCTGCCCGCAACCGGCGCAGCATCCTGGCCGTCGACAATGCGGTCGAGGCCATCATCGAAATGATCGCGCATCCGGCAGCCGCAGGCCGCACCTTCCTCGTCGCCGACGAGGCACCGGCGACGCTGTCCGAGCTGGTCGCGGCCATGCGCGGCGCACGCGGCCGGTCGCCCGGGCTATTCGCGATGCCGGTGGGGCTGCTGCGCCTGATCGCGCGGCTTGCCGGCAAATCCGAGATCACCGACAGGCTGTTTGCCGAGTTCGTCGTGGACACGGCCAAGATCCGCCTGCGCACGGGCTGGCGGCCACGCCTGTCCACGCATGAGGCGCTGACGCTCTACAACCGTGCGGACGACAGGGGGAATCGCGCATGAGTTCCCATAGACCGATCGAACCCGGCAAGGTGCAGCGGCAGAAGCGGCTGGAGGAGCAGCTCCGCGACAATCTGAAGAAGCGCAAGGCCCAGGCCAAGGCACGCCGCTCCCTGATGGACGAGCCGGATGACGCGGAAGACAAGGCCCGCCCCGGGGAGAGCCGCCCGGAAGAGGATTGAGCCGCACTGGACAGAATGTCCAAGGCACCGTTCCAGGCATGGACTTGGCGCTTCCGGGACCTTAGAACCCTTCTTACGAAGGAGTTCCGGATGATCGACTATCAGAGCCACTTCAGATCCGCCATCGAGGCGCTGCACGCCGAGAAGCGTTACCGCGTCTTCGCCGACCTCGAGCGGATCGCGGGCCGTTTCCCCCAGGCGATCTGGCGGCATGACGGCAAGGCGGAGGAAATCACCGTCTGGTGCTCCAACGACTATCTCGGCATGGGTCAGCACGACAAGGTCGTCGCCGCCATGCGCGAGACGGCCGGCGTCATGGGCACCGGCGCGGGCGGCACGCGCAATATCTCCGGCACCAACCATCCGCTCGTCGAGCTGGAGCAGGAGCTTGCCGACCTTCATGGCAAGGAGGCTGCGCTCGTCTTCACCTCCGGCTTCGTTTCCAACGAGGCTTCCATCTCCACCATCGCCCGCCTGCTGCCGGATTGCCTCATCCTGTCGGACGAGCTCAACCATGCCTCGATGATCGAGGGCGTGCGCAAGGCCGGCGGCAAGAAACAGATATTCCGCCACAACGACGTGGCGCATCTGGAAGAGCTGTTGAAGGCGGCCGAGCCCGGCCGCCCCAAGCTGATCGTGTTCGAAAGCGTCTACTCGATGGATGGCGACATCGCGCCCATCGCGCAAATCTGCGACCTTGCCGATCGCTACAACGCGATGACCTATATCGACGAAGTGCATGCCGTGGGCATGTACGGCGCTCGCGGCGGCGGCATCTCCGAGCGCGACGGGGTGGCGGCACGCCTGGACGTGATCGAGGGCACGCTGGCCAAGGCCTTCGGCGTCCTGGGCGGCTACATCACCGGCTCGCAGCATCTGATCGACGCGGTGCGCTCCTATGCGCCGGGATTCATCTTCACCACCGCCCTGCCCCCCGCTCTCGCGGCGGCGGCGACGGCGTCGATCCGCCATCTGAAACAATCGCAGGCCGAGCGTGACGGGCAGCAGCGGCAGGCATCGCGCGCAAAGGCCGTCTTCGCCGCCGCGAACCTGCCGGTGATGCCGTCGGATACGCATATCGTGCCGGTGCTGGTGGGCGATCCCGATCTCTGCAAGCAGGCCAGCGATCATCTCTTGACGCGGCATGGCATCTATATCCAGCCGATCAATTATCCGACAGTGCCGCGTGGCACCGAACGGTTGCGCATCACACCCACGCCGCTTCACGGCGACGCGCTGATCGATACGCTGCGCGATGCACTGGTGGAAACCTGGATCTCGGTCGGCATTCCCTTCGCCGGCGACCGGCCCGCCCAGGGGCAGGCCGACATGCCTGCCACGTCACTGGTCGTATCCAAGGCCGGCGGATAAGCTGCCGCCGCAACTGCGGCATCGCCTGTCTGGAAAGCTGAATGGAATCGGTCCTGCCCGTACTCGTCCTGCTCGTCGCCGTCGCGATCAGCGGCACGGTCACGCGGGCGTTGCCGCTGCCCATACCCCTACCCCTGGTCCAGATCGCCCTTGGCGCCACGATCTCGGCAAGCTTCGATTTCGGCATTATCCTGCAGCCCGAGATCTTCATGCTGCTGTTCCTGCCGCCGCTTCTGTTCCTCGACGGCTGGAGAATTCCCAAGGACGGCCTGTTCCACGACGCCAGGACCATTCTGGCGCTGGCTTTCGGCCTGGTCGTCTTCACCGTGGTCGGCCTTGGCTTCTTCCTCACCTGGCTCATCCCCTCGATGCCGCTCGCCGTAGCCTTCGCGCTGGCTGCCGTCGTCTCTCCGACCGACCCGGTAGCCGTATCGGCCATCGCGTCGCGGACACCCATTCCCATGCGGCTCATGCACATTCTGGAAGGCGAGTCGCTGTTGAACGACGCGTCCGGGCTCGTCTGCATGCGGTTCGCGGTCGCCGCCGCCGCAACGGGCACCTTTTCGCTGGCCGGTGCATTCGGCAGCCTCGTCTGGATATCGGTCGGCGGCCTGGCGGTCGGCATCGTGCTGACCTACGCGATCACCCAGGCAAAGCGTTTCACCTCTCTGCGCTACGGGGAAGAAACGGGATCGCAGATCCTGATAAGCCTGCTGACGCCCTTCGGCGCCTATCTCCTGGCGGAGCATCTCGGATGTTCCGGCATTCTTGCGGCCGTGGGCGCCGGCATCAGCATGAGCTATGTCGAGCAATGGGGCCAGGCGCTTGCCATAACGCGCGTTCGCCGCGCCTCCTTCTGGGATACGGTCCAGTTTGCCGCCAACGGCATGACCTTCGTGATCCTCGGAGAGCAGCTTCCGCGCATCGTCGAGGGCGCCGCCCGCGTCGTCCGCGAAACGGGCCACCACCAGCCGGCATGGCTGGCCATCTACATCCTCGCGATGACGCTGGGCCTGGTCCTGCTTCGCTTCGTCTGGACCTGGACGGCGCTTCGCTTCACGATGTTTCGTGCGGGGCGGCGCGGCCATAGCGTGACGGCGCCAAACTGGCGCCTAATCGTTGCCACGGCGCTGGCCGGCGTGCGCGGCTCCATCACGCTTGCCGGCGTCATGAGCCTGCCCCTGCTGCTGCCGGACGGCTCGCCGTTCCCCGCGCGCGATCTCGCCATCTTCCTTGCGGCCGGCGTCATCATCCTGTCGCTGGTCATTGCCAGCATCGGCCTGCCGACGGTGCTGTTCGGGCTTCATCTGCCGCCGGAACCGACCCACAGAAAAGAGGAAGATCGAGCCCGGCTGGCTGCCGCGCAGGCCGGCATGAAGGCGGTGGAGACGGCGCAACACCGGCTCAGCGGCAGGAGCGCGGACGAGGCCGACGTCTATGCGGATGCCGCAGCGCATATCATGGACGTGTATCGCCAGCGCCTGCAGCGCGGCTCGTCCACGGGGGAAGACGCGGAGGCGATGCGCCGGATCGAGGCAATCGAACGGGATTTGCGTCTGGCCGGCATCGAGGCCGAGCGGGACACCTTCTACCATCTGTCGCGCACGCATCGCCTGCCGGAGGACATCATGCGCAAGCTGGTGCGCGAACTCGACCTTCTGGAAACCCGCCTGCGCGGCGGCTGAAGCGCCTTGCGCGGCTCAGCGGTCGCGGCCCGTGGCCTCGGTATCGTGGGCGGCTGTCGGCAAGGTCGCCTCCGACCGCGCCGCATCGGCCAGCGTCGGGGCTCGGCGTGGCAGCCGGCGCGCCAGGACAGGCACCAGCAGCGCGATCCCGACGAAGCGCACGACATGGTGGGCAGCGACATAGGCGGGGTCAATGTCGAACTGGTAGGCCAGCACCGTCAGCGCCTCGAGCGCGCCGGGCGCATAGGCCAGCGACACGCGGCCGATGTCGAGCCCCAGTGCCTGGATCGCGACAAGACCCGCCAGCGTCATGATCGACAGCCCGATGACGAAGGCGCCCACCGAGGCCGGCAGAAGCTGTGGAAGCGCACCTCTGTCCTCGCGCTGCAGCCGGGAACCGATCAACGCCCCTATGGCGACAAGGCCGGGCGTTGCGATGAACGGCGGAACGCCCACCGTCACCACGTCCACGCCGTGCAGGACGGCGCTGCCGACGAGCGCGCCGAGTATGAGGCCGCCCGGCACGCGGCTGCGCACGCCGGCCCATGCGACGACCGCGCAGACGACGACCAGAAGCGGATATTGCCACCACGCATCGCCATGGGCGGCGATGGCCGACACGTCCGGCTCCTCGCCTTCCAGCCATCCGAGCAGCGGCACCAGCACCGCGATCAGGAAGAAAAGCCGCACCGTCTGCAGCACCGTGATCCGCGTCATGTCCGCGCGCGTCTCGGACGCGGCGGCCAGTACGAAGGACAGCGCCCCCGGCAAGGACGAGAAGAGCGCCGTTTCCCTGTCCCAACCGAAGGCGCGTTCCAGGAACAGCATGGTGACCAGCGCCACGACGACCACGCCTGCCATCTGGATGGCAAAGGATAGCGGCCACAGGGCCAGTTGCTCGATCACGGCGGGGGTGACGCCGGATCCGGCCTGGACGCCGAGGATGAAGAAGGTGATGTCGCGCAGCCAGTTCGGCAGCGAGGGCTTGAAGCCGCACAGCACGCTGGCCAACGTCGCCAGCATGGAGCCCAGCAACCACGCCGCCGGCATCCCGGCCAGATGCGCGACTGCCCCTCCCGCCGCGCCGAACAGCAGGGTCAAGGGCAGCCGTGCCGCTTCCGGCATCCTGGACGTCACGCGGCCTGCCGCACCCAACGGGCGATGCGCGCGGCTGCCTCCTCCACTTCGTCCAGCCGTCTGTTGAAGCAGGCGCGCATGTAGGGCGCCGCGCTGTTGCCGAAGGCGGCGCCCGGCGCCAGCCCGACACCGGCCTCGTCCACGATGCGGATGGCCGCGGCCCTGGCATCGACGATGCCGTCGATGGCAAAGAAGGCATAGAAGGCGCCGGCCGGCGTGGTCAGCGCGATGCGGTTGGTAGCGCGCAGCGTCTCGCAGAAGATGTCGCGCGCCGTCCTGGCACGGGCGATCTGCCCTTCCACGAACTCTTCCCCTTCCCGCAGGGCCGCTATGGCGGCCCGCTGCATGAAGGGCGCCACGCCGGAATTGGAGTATTGGACAAGGTTCTCGATGACGTCGCCGAACTCGGTCGGCGCCTCGATCCAGCCCACGCGCCAGCCCGTCATCGCCCAGTTCTTGGAGAACGAGTTGACGAAGAGGATCGCGTCGTCCGGCTGCATCACGTCGTGGAAGGACGGCGCCCGCCCTCCTTCATAGAAGAAGCGCCCGTAGATTTCGTCTGCGATGATGAAGATGCCGGCCGCCCGCGCCATCTCCAGGATAGCGCGCAGCGTGTCGATATCGGCTGTCCAGCCTGTCGGATTGTTGGGGCTGTTGACGAAGATCGCCTTTGTCCGCGGCCCGATCGCGGCCCTGAGGCGGTCGAGGTCCAGCGACCACGTTCCATCCCGTTCGTCCAGGAGCACCTCAACCGCCCTTGCCCCTGAAAGATCGGCGGCGGCCGCGAAGTTGGGCCAGAGCGGGCCGATATAGGCAAGTTCGTCGCCGGCACCGGCCACGAGGTCCACGGCGATCTGGATGGCGTGCATGCCGGAGCCCGTGACGAAGAAGCGGTCGGCGGTCAGGTCGAGCGCGTAGAGGCCACCGACGTAATCGGCCAGCGCCTGCCGAAGCTCGGGCAGGCCGCGCTGCCAGGTGTAGAAGGTCTCGCCGGCATCGAGGCTGCGCCTGGCGGCATCCGTGATGAAGGATGGCGTGGCAAGGTCCCCCTCGCCGACCCAGAGCGGAATGAGCCCTTCACGGCCGCGCGCATAATTGACCAGCGATACGATACCGCTCTCCGGCGCTGCCAGGGCGCTCGTGCTCAGCTTGTGAAGAAGTGTCATTTTCGATGTCCCGGGGCGCAGGATACCGCGGAAGCGGCCGATGGTTTGCCATGGGCAGTGCGCCAAACGAGGGGTATCCGTCAAGGGATTTGGAGGAATTGCGCCCGGGCAATCAGCCAGGGCGTGAAGTACGCGGTGCCGGCCTGAAGAGACCGAGCCCGAATGGCAGGGGAGCCGTTCGGCTCCCCGGGCGGTCGTGGATCAGAAGTCCGTTCCCGGAATGCGGCCCGAGCCCGGTGTGGTGCCCGGCCGGTTGGGGTTGCCGGCGGCGAGGATGTCGCGGATCTCTTCGAGAAGCTTTTCATCGCGCGGAACTTCGGCGGCCTCCGGCGGCTTTGCCTCTTCCTTGCGCTTCAGCCTGTTCATGCCCTTGACGACCATGAACAGTACGAAGGCGACGATCATGAAATTGATGAGCAGGGTCAGGAATGCGCCATAGGCCAGCACGGGCCCCTGTTCGCGCGCCTGCGCAAGGCCCGCCGCCGTGACGTTGCTGGACAGCGGAATGAACAGGTTGGAAAAGTCCACGCCGCCGCCGGTCAGCAAACCCACGAGCGGCATGATGATATCGGCGACGATGGAGTTGACGAGGCCCGAGAAGGCCGCACCGATGATGATACCGATGGCCAGGTCGACCATGTTGCCCTTCAGGGCGAACTCCCGAAACTCCTTCAGCATGCGTACCCCTCTTGAGCCCTGCACTACGCGACACGCCGATGTGATCGGCCTTTGATGAGGAGACAATGTTCCGCGATGCCGATGGATGCAACTCGAAATTGCGCCGCCTTCGGCGACGCAGATGGGCGCCGGCTTGCCAGGGCGGACGGCAATGGTTAAACGCAGCCGCTTTCGCGTCAGGCGGATCGCCCGCGCCGCAACGGACCGGGCGCTTCCCCTGTGGCAGGAAAGGCTTTAGAACGTGCAGACTTGGCGTATGGCGCACGAGGACAAATGACGGGCCAATCGATCGTCATCAACCGGGCAATGTTCGATAAGGGGCTTGTTTCCGACGAGTTGGCGGAACTGAACACCTCTATCGTCGCATTCCAGAAAACGCGTCCCAGCCCATGGGATTTCCCCGAGGAGGTCGTCCGCGCGGCGCGCCGCGAGGGGAAAGGCGTGTTCCCGCCGGTCGCTCCCGACCCGGACGCGATCACGCGCAGCGTTCGCGGCCGCGGCGGCGTTGAGATCCCGGTTCGCATCCTGATGCCTGCAGGCGGTAAGCCGCGCGGCACATACCTGCATATCCATGGCGGCGGCTGGGTGTTCGGCGAAGCCATCGAAAACGACGCCGCCCTGCGGCGGCTGGCGGACGCGACCGGCCTTGCGACGGTTTCGGTGGATTATCGGCTGGCGCCCGAACATCCCTTTCCCGCCGCTCCCGACGATTGCGAGGATGCCGCCCTTGCCCTGGTGCGCGGGGAGATCGAGGGGGCGCCGACGGATTTCCTGGCGATCGGGGGTGAATCCGCCGGGGCGCATCTCAGCGTGCTGACGCTTCTGCGGCTGCGGGACGGGCATCGCCTCGTACCGTTTGCCGCAGCCAACCTGAATGCCGGCTGCTACGATCTTTCGCTGACGCCCAGCGTGCGCAATGCAGGCGAAGAGCGGCTTGTCCTCAACACCGATGACATCAAGGAATTCGTCATGCGCTTCGTGCCCGAAGCGTTCAGCCTGCGCGATCCTGCGATATCACCCCTCTACGCGGACCTGTCCGGGCTGCCGCCGGCGCTTTTCACCGTCGGCACGCGGGACCTTCTTTTGGACGATTCGGTGTTCATGGCGGCCCGCTGGATGGCTGCCGGCAACGGCTCGGAGCTCTCTGTCTGGACGGGCGGCTGCCATGTGTTCCAGGCGTTCGGCCGCAAGGCCGGCGAAACATCCATGAGTGAAATGTCGAAATTCATCGGCGGGATCGCCGATGTCGCGCTGGCCGGTGCGGCCGCTGCCCGATGACGTCCCCTCGCATTTCGGACAACCGATGAACCGCAACGAACCCATCTACAAGCTCGTCCCGGCCAAACTCTGGTCAGAGGCCGAAGACTCCGGCCGCTTCGAAGGATTGCCCGTCGACCTGCAGGACGGCTTCATCCACTTCTCGACCGGCTCCCAACTGCGCGAGACGGCGGAAAAGCACTTCAAGGGTCAGACGGACCTGCTTCTGGTGGCTGTCGACCCGCGCCGGCTTGGCGCGGAGCTGCGCTGGGAACCATCGCGCGGCGGTGCGCTTTTCCCTCATCTCTACGGCAACCTTGCTATGGACAGCGTGATCTTTGCGACAGAGGTCGCGGTGTCGCCGGATGGTCGCCACGCATTTCCGGAGTCGATCCGATGAGCGTCGCCTATCGCCTGGCCAAACCATTGCTGTTCCGGATGGATCCGGAGCAGGCCCATACCCTGTCCATCCGCGCCCTGAAGACCGGGTTGATGCCGCGCATCGAAGTGCCGACAGACCCGCGACTCAAGGTAGAACTGGCCGGGCTGTCCTTCCCGAACCCGCTCGGGCTTGCCGCGGGCTACGACAAGAACGGGGAAGTGCCCGACGCCATGTTGAAGCTGGGGTTCGGCTTCATCGAGGTCGGCACCGTCACGCCGCAGCCGCAGGACGGCAACCCGAAGCCACGCATCTTCCGCCTGCCCGAGGCCGGCGCCATCATCAACCGGCTCGGCTTCAACAATGACGGCCACGCGGAAGTCGCCGCGCGCCTGAAGAAACGCGTGCGCAAGGCGGGGATCGTCGGCGTCAACATCGGCGCCAACAAGGACAGCGGCAATCGCATCGCCGACTATGTCGCGGGCGTTCACTGCTTCGCGCCCCTGGCCAGCTATCTGACGGTCAACATCTCGTCTCCCAACACGCCGGGCCTGCGCTCGCTGCAGAAGGGCGACGAGCTGGTCGAGCTGTTGCACGCAGTGGCCGCGGCACGCGACGGCGCGGCCGCGCTGGCCGCCGTGCCCCCCTGCCCGATCTTCCTGAAGGTGGCGCCGGACCTGTCCCTGCCCGAAATCGGCGCCATCGCCGACACGGTGCGCAAATACAGGCTGGACGGCCTGATCGTCTCCAACACGACCTTGTCGCGTTACGGCGTGGAAGGGCGGGAACATGGGGAGGAAGCCGGCGGTCTCTCGGGGCGGCCGTTGATCAGCCGTTCCAGCTTTGCGCTGGCGGCCTTCCGCAAGGCGCTTGGGCCGGATTTTCCACTGATCGGCGCCGGTGGAGTGGAAAGCGCGCGCACGTGCCTCGCCAAGATGGAGGCCGGGGCGGACCTGGTACAGTTCTACACCGCCCTCGTCTATGCCGGCCCGCGCCTGCCCCTGCGCATTCTCAACGGCCTCGTGCACTATCTCGACAAATCGCGCGCGCCGAACCTGGGCCGCATCCGCGATACGCGCGTCGACGAGATCCTGGAGCGCGGGCCCCCGCCCGCCGAACAGGTCGGCAGCTGACGCCGCCATTCATCCACCATCCCGCCTATGATGCCCTTTTCGATACGGCGCATCGCTTCCCGATGTCGAAATTTTCCAGGATCGCGCAAATCCTGATCGAGGACGGGATCGTGGGGCCCGAGGGCTTCCATGCGGCGGCGCCGGCTCTTGAAAGCTGGCTGGAGCGCGCGCACGACCCGGCCTATGTGCAACGCATCCTCACCTGCACCACCACCCCGCAGGAGGACAAGGCCATCGGATTCGCGGTGGACGAACGGGTCGCCAGGCGCTCGCTGCATGCCACCGGCGGCACCGTTATCGCGGCCCAGCTTGCGCTCGATACCGGCCTTGCCTGCAATACGGCGGGCGGCAGCCACCACGCCTCCCGCACCGGCGGAGCAGGTTTCTCGGTCTTCAACGATGTGGCCGTTGCCGCGGCAACCCTTTTGGCCGACGGCGACGTCGCCCGCATCCTCGTCTTCGATTGCGATGTCCACCAGGGTGACGGCACCGCCCGCATCTTCGCGGACGACGACGCCGTCTTCACCCTGTCCATGCATGCGGCGCGCAACTATCCTTATGAGAAGGCGGTCTCGGATCTCGACGTGCCCCTGCCGGATGGCATGGTGGACGTCGCCTACCTAGCGATGCTGCCGGCCCTCCTGGACGAAGCGCTGCGCCGCGCCCGGCCCGACATCGTCTTCTACAATGCCGGGGTGGACCCGCATGCCGAAGACAGGCTTGGCCGCCTCGCCCTCAGCGACCGTGGCCTTGCCGAACGCGACAGGCGCGTCATCGGGTTTTTCCGGCAGCGTGACATTCCGGTGGTCGGCGTCATCGGCGGCGGCTACAGCCGCGACATCGACACCCTGGCGCGCCGACACACCATCCTGCACCGCGTAGCGCGCGAGTTCTCCTGAGGCTACTTGGCGGCTCGCAGCAGAAGAACGCCCATCAGCGTCACGAAGGACGAGGTTATGCGTCGCCAGTCCATTCGCTCGCGCAGAATGAAGGTGCCGATCAGGATCGCGAATACGATGGAGATCTCGCGCAGGGCGGACACCATCGCGATGGGAGCCTGAGAGAAAGCCCACGTCACCAGCGCATAAGCGATGAAGGACACCGGGCCCCCTATCAACAGCGCGCGCCGGCCCGTGGTGAAGCTGTTGCGGATGGCGGGCGGATGCCGCCAGCCGATATAGGCCGTCAGCAACACCGCGTTCAGCGTGGCGGACGCGCCGTAAAAAGCAAAACTGTTGCCGGAAAGGCGCGCGCCGACGCCGTCGTTCAGGGAGTAGGTGGCGATGATGACGCTGGTGGCGAGGGCCCAGAACAGGCCGGCCCGGGTCAGCCGACGGCCGCCCCGGCCGGCGAAGACGAGGCTCATGACGCCGCAGGCGATGACCATGACCGAGGCCGTCTGCAGGGGCGTCAGCACCTCGCCGACCAGAATGGTGCCGGCAAGGGCCGTGATGACGGGCGCGGCGCCCCGGGCGATGGGATAGACCTGCGTGAAGTCCGCCGCGCGGTAGGCGTTCAGCAGGCAGACGAAATAGAAGGTGTGGATCAGCGCGGACGAGGCGACATAGGGCCAGCTCTCCGCCGACGGAAGCCCCGCGGCCAGAAGGCAGGCCAGCGCCAGCGGCACACCACCGATGGAGACGCCGAGCGCGCCGGCATACTTGTCGCTTTGCGTCTTCAGGAGGGCATTCCAGAGCGCATGGAGCAACGCCGCCAGAATGACCGCCGTAAAGACGAGTGGCGTCATGAGCGCTTGCCCATCTTGGCAAGCCGCGAAATAAGGAAGATCGGCACCACGATCACCGCGCCGAGCAGGAAATAGTCGATGGCACGGTTGAGCGAGCCGAAGACCGAATTCCAGAGATAGCGCCCGAAATCGACCACCCAGTCGACGACCTCGACCGGCCGGATATCGAACCAGCTCATCAGGATGCCGACAAGCAGCGACAGGATCGCCAGCCGCACGATGACCGACAGGGGCGATCCACCCAGAAAATTGGAAACTGAACCCGGCATGGACACCCTCGTCTGCTGTTCGGCCTCACTTATGCGTGCCTTGCGGCAGAGGCAAGGCGATCGACCGTTCAAAACCTCTCGTCATCATTGCAGCATCGCCTGCAGCGTATCCAGCCGGTCGGCCTCGAAGGCGGGCTTGTCCCAGCGCAGGCGCGACACGCGCGGAAATCGCATGGCGACGCCGGAGCGATGGCGAGACGACTTCTGCAGCCCTTCGAAGGCGACTTCGATGACGAGACCATGGTCGGGCTCTGCCCGGACGGATCGGACCGGGCCGAAGCGTTCTATCGTATTATCGCGGATGTATTTGTCGAGCCGGCGCAACTCCTCGTCGGTAAAGCCGAAATAGGCCTTGCCGACGGGCACCAGTTCGGGCGCATCCTCCGGCCCCGTCCAGACACCGAACGTGTAGTCGGAATAGTAGCTGGAGCGCTTGCCGTGGCCGCGTTGCGCATACATCAGCACGGCGTCGATCAGGTGCGGATTGCGCTTCCACTTGAACCATGGCCCCTTCGGACGCCCCGGAACGTAGGGCGAGTTGAGCTGCTTGAGCATCAAACCCTCGATCACGCTGTGGGGAGGCTGGGCCCGCATTGCCGCCAACTCTTCGAGGCCCCGATAGGACACCTGGCGCGACAGGTCGAAGCGCGTCGGCTCCAGATGGACGAGGAATGCCTCGAGCCGACGCCGCCGCTCCGTATAGGGCAGCGCCCGTATATCCTCCGCGCCGTCCTGCAAGAGGTCGTAGGCCCGCAGGAACACCGGATATTTGCGCATGACGGCGGCGGATACGGCCTTGCGGTTCAGCCTTTGCTGAAGATCCGAGAAACTTGCGGCAACGATGCCGCCGCCGTCGACGGCCGGCTCATCCGGCGAGGCCGGCCGAGCGACGAGAAGCTCGCCGTCGAGTGTGCCATCATAGGTCATGTAGTCGACGAGATCGGGAAACGAGCCGGAGATATCGTCGCCGGTGCGCGAATAGAGCCGCCTTACCCCACCATCCACCGTCGCCTGTACGCGGATGCCGTCCCATTTCCATTCGGCGGCATAATCCTCGGGCTTGATGCGGGCCTGGTCGCCGTCTTCCAGCGGCTGTGACAGCATGACCGGGCGGAACGGTGCGCGGGCTGCCGATGCCGGCTTGTCCGCCCGCCCCTCCAGCCATGCGAACAGCTCCTCGTAGGGCGGCTTCAGCCCGTGCCACAATTCCTCGATCTCGGCGACGTCGCCTGTGCCGAAATCAGCCAGGGCCTGCTTGGCGAGGCGCGACGAAACGCCGATGCGCAGCGATCCGGTCACAAGCTTCAGCAGGGCATATCGCCCCGGCGATTCCAGAACGTCCAGCCACGCCTCCACCAGACGCGGGCCTTCCGCCCGCGTGGCTCCGTCCAGCGCGTGGATCACTTCCGCCAGATCGGGCGGCGCGGGCGCGGCCTGTCTGCCGGCCCGCTCCCGCTCGGGCCATGCCAGTGCGATGGTTTCCGCAAGGTCGCCGACATAATCGTAGGAATAGCCGAACAGCACCTCGTCCATCCGCTCGGCCATCAGCGCCCGCAGCATGGCGGGCTTGACGCTTCGTATATCCAGCCCGCCGGTGATCGCAGCCAGCGCATAGCCGCGCTCCGGGTCCGGCACATGGCGAAAGTAATCGACGAGGAGGCGCAGCTTACCGTTACGCTGCGGTGTCAGAAGCAATCGGTCGAGAAGCTCGGCGAAACGCTCCATCCCGTCGTGGCCTTCAGGATGCGATCGCAGCGATGACGGGGCCGCGCGCGATGCGTTGCAACTGCTCGGCCTGCCGGCGCTTCAGATGGTGGCGGGCGGTGAAGGCGGCGTCGGCCTCCATGTTGGGCTGCATCACCACCCATTCCAGATAGTCGGTCGGTACGTTTCCGAGCGCGATCCCCTTATGCTTTCCGAAGCGGAAACGCGCCAGCAGCGCCGGCTCCAGCGTCACGCGCTCCGCGCGCTCGATGAAATCGTCGAGGCCCTGGCAGAAGGGCAGGAGTTGCTCCGCGATCCGCCGCATCAGGATGGCCGTGCAGAGAGCGTCGTACAAAGCGCGGTGCGGATGAAGCCCCTCGAGTTGGCCCTGCACTTCGGAAAGATCGAGCGGCAGGTACTTAACCAGAGACTGCAGCCCGTGCGAACGCACATCCGGAAACGCACGCAGGGCGAGCTTGTAGGTGCAGAACCAGCGGCCGGTGAAACGCAGCCTGTCGCGGTCGAAGCTGGCGCGCTGCGCGGCATAGGTTTCGACCCCTTGCGTAAAGGGTGCGGCGGCTTCGGCAAACGGTGGCGCGCCGACGAGCATCTCATCGCTGATGCGGTGCACCCGCCTTGCGTGTTCGGTGATGATGACGCCGCCCGGGTCCGCCAATGTCTGCATGGGGTTGAAGATGCGGCCGGTGACGAGGTCGAGATCGACGGAGCCGATTTCAATGACCGCATCCTCGGCCACGCGCGCCTGACCGGCCGTCTCCGTATCGATCACCCGGACCACGGGGTTGCCCGGTTCGGCGAACAGCGACAGCGTCTTTTGCGAGGCGGGGAACAACTCTTCCATCGCCTCACAAAATGGGGAGATGCCGGCGCGAAGGCAAGTGAATTCAGCCCCCTACGGTCAGGGCCCAGAAGAATGTCGGATCTTCCTGCTCGAAGCCGCGCTGCTCGCTGGAGAAAACGTAGAGACGGCCGTTGCCCGCTGTCGCAAGGCCGACAACATTGCCGAAATTGTCGTTGCCGGCATTGGTCGGATTGGCCGAATCATATTGCCGCTCTTCCTGCTCGGCCAAAAAGTTCCGGCCGATGACGGCGGAGAATCCGTCGGTCAGGGGTCGCAGTTCGGCACGCAGACGTTCGCCCGTGGTCTTCTCCAGAAGGAGGCCGCCCCCTTCCAGCGCCGAAACGGTGCAGGTGTGATTGCCAACCAGCTTGGCCGGCTCGTTCAGGAAGCCATAATAGTAGACCGAGCACGGGACCTTGCCGGGCATCGCCGAGCGCGGCGCGGCCAGGGTGTCTGACGGGGTTCCGGCCACCAGTTCGCTGAAGGACAGCGCGACATCGCGCACGCCATCCACGGCAGCGATGCCCGTCCCCTGCGGATGCTCCAGAATCGTCTGGGCGATCACCTGCGGAAGCCGCGTAACCTTGCGCTGATCGTCGGCATCCAGCAGCGACAGGGTTGCTTCGCATTCCTCCGTGCATTGCCCGCCGAACGGCGCGACGACGCCCGCCCCCGTTCCCCGGTCGACGCGCGCAGACTTGCCGGTTTCCTCGGCAAGGCCGGGAGCTTCGCTTGTGGCCAGGTCCAGCGGCGCGCTGACTTCTGCCGTTTTGGATTGCTTTTCGAAGACACAGACCACCGAGCGGACGTTGGCAGAACCCTTCTCCATGCCCGTCATCAATGCATAGCCGTAACTTTCGGAGCCGAATGGGTCGACGACGATGGCCGGCGTTTCAACCAGTTCCTCGCCCTTCGTCAGGCACGCCTTGCGGACGTCGGCACGGAAGCCGTCCCATGCTTCCTCGCTCGCCGCCATCGCTGCACCGGCGCTCAGCACTGCCCCGGCCAACGCGCCGGCCCAGACTGCGGTGCGGTGGCTGCGCCCATTGAACCTGAAATTCATGAAACCTGTCCCCTCTCGTCACCTGCCCGACAGAAACCCTGGCCGGGATCGCCGGTTCCAGTGTTGACCATGCGAGATGGGCAAAGTCTTGACCTTTCCATCTCCGCCAGCTTTGGTGACCGCACCATTTACGTTTACGTCAATCGGGAGGAAGAATGTCACTGCCGGCGATCATGCAGGAACTCAGGCTGCCCATCATCGGCGCGCCTCTGTTCATAGTGTCCAACCCGCGGCTGGTTCTTGCGCAGGTGACATCCGGCATCGTCGGGGCGTTTCCGGCGTTGAATGCCCGGCCGGAATCGTTGCTGGACGACTGGCTGGTCGAGATTGCCGAGGGGATCGCCTCCCACGATGCGGCCAATCCCGGTCGGCGCGCGGCCCCCTTCGCCGTCAACCAGATCGTCCACCGCTCCAATACGCGGCTGGATCGCGATCTGGCCCTTTGCGTCAAGCACCGCGTGCCGATCGTCATCACGTCGCTCGGTGCCGTGGAAGAGGTCAACCAGGCGGTACATGCCTATGGCGGCATCGTGCTGCACGACGTGATCAACGACCGCTTCGCGCACAAGGCGGTTGAAAAGGGCGCTGACGGCCTGATCGCGGTGGCGGCGGGCGCCGGTGGCCATGCGGGGCAGCTTTCGCCCTTTGCGCTGGTGCAGGAGATCCGTCGCTGGTTCGACGGGCCCTTGTTCCTGTCGGGCGCAATCGCCACCGGCGGCGCGGTGCTGGCGGCGCAGGCCATGGGCGCGGACGGCGCCTATATCGGGTCCGCCTTCATCGCGACGCACGAGGCCAATGCCTCCGACGCCTACCGGCAGGCGGTCGTCGACGCGCATGCGGGCGACATCGTCTATTCCAGTTACTTCACCGGCGTATCGGGCAACTATCTTCGGGCGTCCATCGAGGCGGCCGGAATGGATCCGGACAACCTGCCGGAGGCGGACAAGAGCAAGATGGATTTCGGCGCTGCCGTCGGCGGCGACAAGGCAAAGGCCTGGAAGGATATCTGGGGCGCGGGCCAGGGCGTCGGCGCGGTCGATGCCGTGGTGCCCGCGGCCGGATTGGTGGACAGGCTGGCCGGCGAATACGAAGCGGCGCGCCGACGGCTGGCGCTTTAGAGCGCTTCCCGTTCATATGGAACCACTCTGTTTCTCCGAGGGCCGGATGGCCCGCCAGGAAGGCGGCGCAGGCCGTACCGGCGGTACGGGCAAGTCCGGCTGACGCCGCGGACGTCCGCCCCCGGGAAACCCGAAGGGCCGGGACCATTCGAGCCGCCGTCTTCGGCGTGCATCTTGGCCATACACCAGTATGGCCTTCGACACCCACCTCGATTGCGGCCCGAAGCGCCTCCGGCAGAGTGATTCCATATGTGCGGGAAACGCTCTAAGCCTCGTTTCATAAAATAAGGCTTGAACGGCGCCCGGATGGGATGTATCAGGGCGCCGTTCCTACAGGAACCAGCCGCTTTAGCTCAGTTGGTAGAGCACATCATTCGTAATGATGGGGTCGCGTGTTCGAGTCACGCAAGCGGCACCAGCTATCCCCATGGCCGATCGCTCCGTAGCGAACATCCCCGCGGCATGCACGATGCCGCCGGAGGCGGGTTGCGCGCGTGCAACCCTTCCTTGAGCCGGCCTGCGGCCATGGCCCTATGGTACGCGATATCGGTCTAGAAGGTCGCGGTTGCGCTCGAGCCCAAGCCCGGGCCGGTCGGGCGCAATGATCCGGCCGTCCCACGCCTCGAGCCGATGGGCGAAGGCATCGCCGAGGATGGGATCCACATTGTCCTTGTAATATTCGAGGATCAACCCGTTCGGAATGGCGCAGACGAGATGCACATGGACGCGCTGGTTGCCGTGCGGCGCGATATGCAGGTCGTTCGCCTGCGCCAACGCCGCCACTTTCATGAATCGGTGATGCCGCCCATCACGAGCGCGTCCGGCTGCAGGATATCGATGCATCGCCGGTCGATCAGGTCGCGAAAGCCGTATCTCGTATATTCGTTCTCGCCCGCCGCCACCGGGATCGTCGTCGAGCGCGTGACCTCGCGTTGCCCCTCGTAGTCGTCCGGCTCGACCGGCTCCTCGAACCAGAAGAGGTCGTACCGTTCGGCCTCGCGGGCGAATT
The DNA here is from genome assembly GCF_014844055.1 of Aureimonas sp. OT7. NCBI lineage: Bacteria > Pseudomonadati > Pseudomonadota > Alphaproteobacteria > Hyphomicrobiales > Aurantimonadaceae > Aureimonas > Aureimonas sp. OT7. The sequence continues at coordinate 1,814,873 of NZ_CP062167.1, read as the reverse complement.
CGGTCGCCTGGTAATGCTGGTAGGCGTCGTTCGCATCGACCATGAGGCGCACGTCGGGGCCGACGGCCTCGCGCGCGTCAATCCGCCGGTTAGCCAGGGGCGTCGCCCGACACACCGGTATGGAATCCATAGAGGGCGGCCGGGTTCTCCACAAAGATCGCCCACTGCACATCCGGCGTCAGCGACCGGATCGGCGTGGCGTCGATCAGGTCCGCGTCGTCGGGCATATCGGCCCACAGTTCCGTATGCGGCCAATCGATTCCCCAGAGCAGGGGGGCCGGACGGCAGGCAGCAAGCGCCTCCACCATCGGCGCGGTGTCGGCGTACGGGAAGCCCGCTCGGCTCACCCGGTACGGCGCCGACATCTTGACCCACACCCTGCCCTGTTCGACGAGTGTCAGAAGACTGGTGAAATCGCACCCTGGCCACGTCGGTGACATTTCCGGAAAGCCGAAATGGTCGATCACGACGGGCACCGGACAGCCGCCGACGATCCAGGCAAGATCGGGCGTGGGCCAGTTGTACCTGTAGCTGGATGTGCCAGCCGAAGGGCGCAACGATGCGACCGAGAGTCGGAATGGCGTCGAGGGAGAGACCGCCCGGATCGCGCCGGTTGACGCGAATGCCGCGCACCCCCGCCTCATGAAGCTCCCGCACCGCTCCGGCGTCGATGTCGGGATGAAGCACGGCAACGCCGCGGAGGATGTCGGGCGCCTGGTGCAGCGCGTCGAGCAGCGCGCTGTTGTCCGTGCCGTAGACGCTGGGCTGAACGAGCACGCCGCGCGCGATGCCCATGTTGGAGAGAAGGCGAAGATAATCCCCCGCTCCGAGATCGTGCGGCTTGTAGCCATGTCCATCGGCAAGAGGGTATTTCGAGCCGAAGACGTGCGCATGCGTGTCGCAGGTGCCCTCCGGTAACCAAAAGGCCGGCCCCCTGGAGTATGTTCGGGGCGCAAGGCAGAGGCGCGGCCCGGTACGATCGTCATGCGTCAGGCGGGCTCCCTCCGCGCCACCGGTCGCGTCGGACGGTGGGAACCTGTGCTGCCGGCGTCACGCCGATTGCCTCTTGCCGCCACCCGCCTGCCCAAGCGGCGTCAGGACGCGGGCATCTCCGGCCGCCCGCTTGAGGTAGTCGGCCTTGCTGAAGTGCATGTGGTCGACGCAAAGTTGCGCCAGCGCCCAGCTATCGGTTCCCTGCAGCAACTCGATCATGGTGTCGTGCTGGCGCAGGGAGAGGCTCAGGCCTTCGTGATCGGCAAGATTCTTGGCCCGCATGGGCAGCGTCAGCCCCATGTAGTCCTGTAGTGTCTGGACCAGATACGGGTTGCCGCAGGCCGAGAACAGGGCGAGATGGAAGGCATCGTTCGTCTCATGCATGCCGTGCAGGTCGAGTTCGCTCGCATACCGGCGATACTCGGCCTGGATGGCCCGCAGGCGTTCCACGAATCCGGGGGAGCCGGCAGCACGATCTTCAGCGCCGCCTGCCGCGTCAGCATCTCGCGCACCTCGTAGATCTGCGCGACCTCTTCGGGCGAGTACGAACGCACGGTCGCGCCGACATTTCGCTCGCGCAGCACGATACCCGCCCGCTCCAGTTGCGCCAGCGCCTGACGCACATAGTGCCGTGACGCGCCGTAGCGCGCCATCAACGTGTCTTTGACAAGGCGGGTGCCGGGAGCCAGCCGGCCGAAGATGATATCCTCCTCCATGCGTCGCTCGAGTTCCAGCAATTCGACCTCGCGCGAGGAGGAGACGGTGGCTTCGTTCATGCCGCGCTTTGCCTTTGCTGTTGGAACCCCGACCTACGATAGCAGTCCTCCACCAGTTGCAACGTTTCCAGATTGTCGTTCGAGGATGTCTCGAAGGGCGCGCGGGATCTGAGGCAGTCGACGAAATGCCCGATCGCCGCCGCGCAGGAATCGGAATAGGTGGCCTGCGGATCGAAGGTGACGGTATCCTCCTCGGCCCCGGACAGGGTCAATACAGAACCGTCCAGCCGGATGGTGCCGCGCTCGCCGAGCAGCAGCAGTAAAATCTTGCTTACTAGGCCAATTACGCCACTTATTCGCGGTATTATTGATAATTATGGACGACGAGTGTCCTGGAGTTTTGGGGCGGGAGCGTCAGGACCGCCCGCCTGGATTTTCGTCCCCGCTGTCGATCGCCTGGAGCAGCGCCTCGACGAGGCGCGTCACCGGCGAGCCACGGTGCCAAAGGGCCCCGACCTCGCGCGGGCGGGAGCCCGGCAGGGGTAGCAGCCGTACATTGAGCTTTTCGGGCCAGGGGCGCGCCCAGTTCGGTAGGATCGAGACGCCGAGGCCCCTGCCCACCATGATGGCGATTGCATCCAGCGAGTCCAGTTCCAGCCAGTCCTGCGGCGCCAGTTCGTTTTCGTGGAGCCAGTCGTCGACCTGCTTTCCGCCCCAGTTGCTCCGGTCGTAGCGTATGAAGGGCCGGCTCCGGAGGATCGCCAATACGTCGTCCTCCGCGGTATCGCATGGGCAGAAGAGATGAAGCGGCTCCGATCGCAGGCGTCGCCATTCGAGGGCTTTTCCAATCTCGAACGGCGGCCTGACGACGATAGCAGCGTCGAGCTTTCCCTCGACGACGCTTTTGTAGAGATCGCGGGAACTGCCAGGCATGAGGAACACCTCGAGCTTGGGCACTTCGCTTCGGATCCGCGCCAACGCATCGGGGAGCACGCCGGTCATCGCCGTCGCGATCGCTCCCAACCGGAGTTCGCCCACCAGTTCGTCGCTGCGCGCCAGGCTGCGCATCCGCCTGACCTCGACGATCATCCTCTCGCTGCTCTCGACGATGGCAAGCCCGGCCTGGGTCGGCACCACGCGGCGTCCGGCCCGCGTCAGCAGGGGAACGCCGATCTCCCGTTCAAGAACATCCATGCGTTGGGCGACGGCCGCCGGCGTGAGGTCCAGATGCCGCGCCGCAGCGGCGAGCGAGCCGTGCTCCAGGACGGCGAGGAAGGTTTGCGGCAATCGAGAATCCATCATTTTCTCTATCTTCTGAACCAACCAATCCAACAGTATTATTAACTTTCGCAGTTCGGTATCAACGATCCGGAAGGGAGAACCCAGATGGATTTGGGACTGCGGGGCAAGGTTGCGCTGGTGTTTGGCGCCGGTGGAGGGTTGGGCGGAGCGATCGCTCACAGCCTGTCCAGTGAAGGCGCGCGCGTCGTATTGGCGGACATCGACGGGGACGCCGCCCGCCGGGCGACATCGCGGCTGTCCGGCGAGGATGCCGAGGCCATGGCCCTCGAGTGGGACATCGCGGACCTCAGCGTCATTGCGTCCAGGATTTCAGAGATCGAGGCGAAATTCGGCTCCGTCTCGATACTCGTGAATATCACCGGCGGCCCTCCCCCAACGCCGGCGGCCGGCCAGGCGCCTGAACTCTGGACGAAGCATTTCGACAGCATGGTCCGCTCGGTGATCGCGGTCACGGATGCGGTGCTGCCCGGCATGCGCCGGCAGGGCTGGGGACGGATAATCACCTCCACCTCGTCCGGCGTCGTCTCGCCCATCCCGAACCTCGGGATCTCGAACGCGCTGAGGCTGGCACTCGTCGGCTGGTCGAAGACGATGGCGCGGGAAGTCGGCCATGACGGCATCACCACCAACATCATCCTGCCCGGCCGCATAGCCACGGCCCGGATCACGTATCTGGACGAGCAGAAGGCCAGGCGCGAAGGCCGCAGCGTCGAGAGCGTCAGCAAGGAAAGCGCCGACGCGATACCGGTCGGCCGCTACGGCAGGCCGGAAGAATACGCGGACGCCGTCGCTTTCCTGGCGTCGCAGCAGGCCTCGTACATCACCGGCACCGTCATGCGCGTGGATGGCGGCCTGATCGCCAGCATATAGCGCCCCGCCCCGCCCCGCACGTCGCAGACCGTGCATCGTTTCCGGAGAACAGACATGTCTTTCAATACCCAGACGACGGGCGTCTACCCGATCGCGCCGACGCCGTTTCTTCCCGACGGGAGCGTCGACTACGATTCGCTCGACAGGCTGATCGATTTCTACCGCGAATGCGGCTCCACCGGCGTAACGATCCTCGGGATCATGGGCGAGGCCGCCAAACTGGAGGCGGAGGAGGCGCGCACGATTGCGCGCCGCGTCATCGACCGGGCCGGGATCCCGGTGGTTGTCGGCGTTTCGGCGCCCGGCTTCGCCGCCATGCGAACGCTGGCCAGGGATGCGATGGAGTTCGGTGCAGCCGGGGTCATGGTGGCCCCCGCCCCCCATCTGCGTACCGACGAGCAGATCCTTGCCTATTTCGAGCAGGCCGTCGACAGCATCGGCGCCGACACGCCGTGGGCACTCCAGGACTACCCGCTGACACTGACCGTGCAGATGTCCGTCCCGGTGATCGCCGAGATCATGCGTCGGCATCCGTCCTGCGTCATGCTGAAGGAAGAGGATTGGCCCGGCCTCGAAAAGATCAGCGCATTGCGGAAGATGATCGACGACGAAAAATTGCGTCGCTTTTCCATCCTGACGGCGAATGGAGGGCTGTTCCTCGATTTCGAAGCGGGGCGCGGCAGCGACGGGGCGATGACAGGCTACGCGTTTCCCGACATGCTCGTGGAACTGCATCGACTGCATGAAAACGGAGAAAAGGATGCCGCACACGACCTGTTCGACGCACACCTGCCTTTGATCCGCTACGAGCAGCAGCCGGGAGTGGGTCTTGCGGTCCGCAAACACGTCCTCAGGCGGCGCGGCCTCATCGCGCATGACGGGCTGCGCCGGCCGGGCCCGAAGGTCAGTGCGGCGGCCCAGGAGGAAATCGCCTACCTGCTGACGCGGCTGGCTCGCAAGGATGCGCGCGCCGCCCTTTAGGCTGCCCGGCCGCGAACGCCGCCGCCGCACGACGTAATAAGGGCTATCGAGGCGAAGATCTCGATAGCCCTCAATCCGGCCTGCGGCGCAGGAAGCCGAAATCGCAGCCCTTATCGGCCTGCAGGACATTCTCCACGAACAGGCGGGCGTAGCCGCGTTCGGAACCCTTGGCATCGGGAGCGCGGATCAGTGCGGCGGCCCAGGAGGAGATCGCCTACCTGCTGACGCGGTTGGCTCGCAAGATGCGCGCGCCGCCCTTTAGGCTGCCCGGCCGCGAACGACGCCGCCGCCGCACGACGTAATAAGGGCTATCGAGGCGAAGATCTCGATAGCCCTCGATCCGGCCTGCGGCGCAGGAAGCCGAAATCGCAACCCTTATCGGCCTGCAGGACATTCTCCACGAACAGGCGGGCGTAGCCGCGTTCGGAACCCTTGGCATCGGGAGCGCGGATCAGTGCGGCGGCCCAGGAGGAGATCGCCTACCTGCTGACGCGGTTGGCTCGCAAGATGCGCGCGCCGCCCTTTAGGCTGCCCGGCCGCGAACGACGCCGCCGCCGCACGACGTAATAAGGGCTATCGAGGCGAAGATCTCGATAGCCCTCGATCCGGCCTGCGGCGCAGGAAGCCGAAATCGCAACCCTCATCGACCTGCAGGACATTCTCCACGAACAGGCGGGCGTAGCCGCGTTCGGAACCCTTGGCATTGGGGGCGCGGATCAGTGCGGCGGCCGAGGAGGAACTCGCCTACCTGGTGACGCGGCTGGCTCGCAAGATGCGCGCGCCGCCCTTTAGGCTGCCCGGCCGCGGACGCCGCCGCCGCACAACGTAATAGGGGCTATCGAAGCGAAGATCTCGATAGCCCTCAATCCGGCCTGCGGCGCAGGAAGCCGAAATCGCAGCCCTCATCGGCCTGCAGGACATTCTCCACGAACAGGCGGGCGTAGCCGCGTTCGGAACCCTTGGCGTCGGGGGCGCGGATCAGCGCGGCGGCCCAGGAGGAAATCGCCTACCTGCTGACGCGGCTGGCTCGCAAGGATGCGCGCGCCGCCCTTTAGGCTGCCCGGCCGCGGACGCCGCCGCCGCACGACGTAATAGGGGCTATCGAGGCGAAGATCTCGATAGCCCTCAATCCGGCCTGCGGCGCAGGAAGCCGAAATCGCAACCCTCATCGGCCTGCAGGACATTCTCCACGAACAGGCGGGCGTAGCCGCGTTCGGAACCCTTGGCATCGGGGGCGCGGACATGCTCCGACCGGCGGCGTTCGAGCTGGTCCTCCTCGACGAGCAGTTCGAGACGACGCCCTTCGGCATCCAGCCGGATGAGGTCCCCCGTCCGCACGAGGGCCAGCGGGCCGCCGATAGCCGCCTCCGGGGTGATGTGCAGCACGATCGTACCGAACGCCGTTCCGCTCATCCTTGCGTCCGAAATGCGCACCATGTCCTTGATGCCCTGCCGCGCGAGCTTCTTCGGGATGGGAAGATAGCCGGCCTCCGGCATGCCGGGAGCGCCCTTCGGACCCGCGTTTCGGAGCACCAGCACGTCATCGGCATTTACATCGAGTTGCGGATCGTCGATCCGCTCGGCCATGTCGGCGACCGAGTCGAACACCACCGCCCGACCGGTATGGTGCAGAAGATGCGAACTCGCCGCCGCCTGCTTCAGGATGGCCCCGCCCGGTGCGAGATTGCCGCGGAGCACGATCATCGAGCCCTGCGCCTTGATGGGATCGGACGTCGAGCGGATCACCGTCTGGCCGGGGTCATCCTCGGCGGCCGCCACGACGTCGCGAAGCGTTGCTCCCGATATCGTCGGCGTGTCGAGCTCGACCAGGTCGCCAAGCTGTTTCAGCAGTTTCGGCACGCCGCCGGCGTGATGGAAGTGCTCCATGTAATGCTGACCGGAGGGCTTGAGATCCACGAGAACGGGCACGGTGCGACCGATCTCGTCCAGTTCGTCGAGGGACAAGGTATGCTCGGTCCGGCCAGCGATGGCAGCCAGGTGGATGATGCCGTTGGTCGAACCGCCGATCGCCTGCATGACGATCACGGCGTTCCGGAAGGATTGCGGCGTCAGAAGCCGGCTCGGAAGGGGGCCGCCTTCGACGGCCATCCGCGCGGCGACTTTGCCGCTGTCCTCGGCAAGTCGCACGCGCTCTGCATGGGGAGCCGGTATCGTGGCGCCCATCGGCAGCGAAAGACCCAGCGTTTCGGTTATGCAGGCCATCGTACTGGCGGTTCCCATGACCATGCAGGTACCGACCGACGGGGCAAGGCGACCGTTGACGGTGTCGATCTCCGTCTCGTCGATCTCGCCGGCGCGATGGGCACCCCACAGGCGCCGGCAATCCGTGCATGCACCGAGCACCTCGCCCCGGTGATGCCCCACCACCATCGGACCCACCGGCACGACCACGGTCGGCAGGTCGACGCTGGCTGCCGCCATGATCTGGGCCGGCAAGGTCTTGTCGCACCCGCCGATGACGACCACCGCGTCCATCGGCTGGGCGCGCATCATCTCCTCGGTATCCATCGCCATCAGGTTGCGCAGGAACATCGATGTCGGATGGGCGAAACTTTCATGGATGGAGATGGTCGGAAACTCCATCGGCAGCGCGCCCGCCAGCATCACGCCGCGCTTGACCGCCTCGAGCAACGTTTTCGCATTGCCGTGGCAGGGGTTGTAGTCGCTATACGTATTGGTGATGCCGACGATGGGACGGTCGAGTGCATCGTCGGAGTACCCTGCCGCCTTGATGAAGGCCTTCCTCAGGAACAGGGCAAACCCGTCGTCGCCGTAGGAGGTCAGACCTTTTCGTAATCCCCGCGTCATCCCCGGCGCACTCCTTTGACCATCGAGCACCCAAACTGGCCAACGCTCGACGTATTATCAATAATATATGCTGAAAACCTAGTAATATTCCCAATTATCGAGCAAAAATTTTCTATAATATTGATAATTCTTCAAGACGTTCGTGGATTGCAAGGGCCGTGCGATCGTCGCCGGACCGGCAAAGCGCCGCGCCCGGCAAGGGATCAGGAACCGTAACACATGGTCGCGGCGCCGCCTGCCGCAGGTTGCACATGCGCATCGGCAAAGCCATCTCGCGCAACTGCGCTGCAGAGGGCCTCCCATTCGCATCCGCGGCAGGCGTGCCGAGTGCGCCCGGCAACGAAGGCGCTACGCATGGCCAGCAGCATCGCCCGGTCGAGCGAAAGCGTGTCTCCGACCTCGATTCCGAGAAGGCCGGCCAGGTCGCGCAAGGCATCCGCATCGCGCCCGGTTACGCCGGGCCGGCGGCAGTGCGTGTCCGGGTCGGCCAGGAGTGGCGCGCAGATCTCGTCGGGCCCTTCGACGACCAGGATCGGCTCGCCTGCGGACAGGCGCTGCGCGATCCCGTCGTAGTTACGGGTAAAGCCCTCCCCGTACCCCTTCCCTACATAGGTGAGGAGGCACAGGAGATGATGGGGCCGAAGGCGGATCGTCATGCCACCTTGCGCGGGCGGCGACGGGCGAGGAGCGCAAGCAGCGCGGCGCCCAGGGCCGACTTCAGCACCGCTCCGACGAGAAACGGCGTAACCCCGAGGGCAACCGCCTGCGTCGGCCCTACGATACCTGCCAGCCATGCGCCGCCGAGGGCAAGACACAGAAGGTGCGCGCCCAGCATGCCGGCGAAGGCCCGCCACGGCCTGAGGCCATTCCATCCATTTTCCGCAAGCCATCCCGTCATCCAGGCCATGATCGGAAACGCCGCGAGATAGCCCGCTGTCGGTCCGGCAAAGTGGTGGATGCCTCCGGCACCGCCGGCCAGCACGGGCAGTCCGGCCATCCCCTGGGCAAGCCACGCCATGACTGTCAATGCTCCCAGGCGCCGCCCCAGAATCCCCCCGGCCAGCGTAACGGCCAGGGTCTGCATCGTTATGGGAACGGGTACCATCGGCACCTCGATATAGGACGACAGCGCCAGGACGATGCTGCCGGCGACGACTGCGCCGACTTGCCACGAAAGCTGGCGCGCACGAGTGGTTGAAGATGCCGGCGCTGAAAGCATGCTCATGTCGATCTCCCTTTTTGTAGATAAGTTTTGATTCTTATCGTCCAATTTTTACTGTTTGGCGGCTGCTTACGCAACATACGCATAATTTTGTAGATTATCTGGATGACGATTTGGCAACCATTCGGCGCGACTTTCCGCACTGATTGTATACGCCACAGGGCGGGCCGGATGCGGATGGGGTTGGAATGGTTGAGGCGTCCGGGGTCGCGCCGCATCGTGGCACTGGCGATCTGCAGTCTGGCCATCGTTCAGCCCGGCGCATGGGCCACGACGAGGGACGGAGCCGGCGACGACATCCGGGCAGGCGCATCGGGGCGCATCACCGGCTTGCCATTGCCGCGATATGCGTCAATCGGCGGGGCGCCGGCACGGATGCGTGTCGGCCCCGGCACCGACTATCCGATCCGCTGGGTCTACCAGCATCGCGGGACGCCGGTCGAGATCATCGAGGAATGGGGCAACTGGCGCAGGATCAGGGATGCGGATGCGGCAACCGGATGGATGTATGCGCCGCTGCTTTCGGGTCGTCGCACCGCCATCGTCGCGCCATGGAACAATGATGGCGTCGCCCTGCGCCGCCGGGCTGCCATCGGTGCCTCGGCGATCGCGACCCTGGAGCCGCGCGTGCTGCTGGAAGTGATGGACTGCGGCGGAGGCTGGTGCCGTGTATCGATTCCGCCGAGTGGGCTGGACGGGCATGTCCGCCAGTCTGCCCTTTGGGGCGTCTATCCCGGCGAGAGGTTCAGGTAGAAGCACTCAAGCGCTCAAAGTCCGTTCAGCGGCACCTTGAGATGGCGCCGGCCGGCGGAGTCGGGCTCGGGCAGACGGCCTGCCCGCATGTTGACCTGCAATGATGGCAGGATGAGCTTCGGCATCGGCAGCGTTGCGTCCCGCCCCGTGCGGAAGGCGATGAATTCCTCGCGCGAGCGACCGCCACCGACATGGATGTTGGTGGCCCGCTCCTCGCCCACGGTTGTTTCCCACCGTATGTCCCGCCCGTTCGGACCGTAATCATGGCACATGAACAGCCGCGTCTCGTCCGGCAGGGCAAGAATGCGCTGGATGGAATCGTAAAGCTGCCCGGCGTCGCCGCCGGGAAAGTCGGCGCGTGCGGAACCGCCATCCGGCATGAAGAGCGTATCGCCGACAAAGGCTGCGTCGCCGACACGATGCGTCATGCAGGCCGGTGTATGCCCAGGCGTATGCATGGCCACGGCCTCGATCCGGCCTATGGCGTAGCGATCGCCATCGGAGAACAGGACATCGAACTGGCTGCCGTCGCGCTGGAACTCGGTCCCCTCGTTGAAAATCTTGCCGAATGTTTCCTGCACCACCACGATATCCGCGCCGATGGCCAATCGCCCGCCAAGCTTTTCCTGGATGTACGGCGCGCCCGACAGGTGGTCGGCATGCACATGGGTCTCGATGACCCATTCGACGGTCAAGCCATGCGTACGCACATGGTCGATCATGCGGTCGGCATGGTCGAATGCGATGCGCCCGGCTGCATAGTCGATGTCCATGACTGCATCGACGATGGCGCAGACGCCCATCTCCGGATCTGCCACGACATAGGCGATCGTATGCGTCTGCGGGTCGAAAAAGCCGGTGACATCCGGCCGACCGTTCAAGTCACACATGGCGCGCCCTCCTGAACCGATCCCCGGCTCGCTCGAATTCCAGGAATGGTGATATCATGCGAAAACTGAGAATCCGTCACAACTTTCTGCCCAAAATCGGACGATCAATCAGGAGATGAACGAAAAATGGCCCTAAAGATCGATCATATCGATGCCCGGATCATCATGGAATTGCAGGAGGACGCCGGCCAGTCGCAGCGCGACCTCGCCGACAAGATCGGCCTGTCGCAGAATGCCTGCTGGCGGCGGATCAAGCAGTTGCAGGAAGATGGCGTCCTGAAGGGTCAGACAGCGCGGATCGACCGCGAGCTGCTCGGGCGCGGGCTCGTCGTCTTCGCCATGATCCGCACGCGAAACCATTCCGCCGAATGGCTTAAGAAGTTTCGCTCTCATGTGACATCAATTGCCGATATCACCGATTTCTACCGGATCGGCGGCGACTACGACTACATGTTGAAGATCGTCACGCGGGACATGAAAAGCTATGACGAGGTTTACCAGCGTCTCATAGAGAAGCTCGATCTGGAAAACGTCACCTCCTACTTCACGATGGAGGCGATCCTGGAGAATCGTCCAATTCCGATCCGTTGACATTATGTTGTCATTAACACCGCATTTTGCCGCTATAATCGATCATACATCGCAAACATTCCAAAACGACCGGGTCAAATTGGGGAAAAATTACCGGTTAAGTCCATTACCATTCCTCCATCCTCATCTGGGCGGGTATGGCGATGGGCATTCTTGCAGACTTCAGGAACGATCTTGCATCCGGTGACACCATAGCGCGCCTGCGCGACGGCCTGATCGGCAACGGCGCGCGCTTCGACGCCGGCTGCGGCCCGCAAACGCTGCTGTACGCGGATTACGTCGCGTCGGGCCGCGCCCTTCGGCAGGTGGAGGACTTCGTCACCGAAAACGTCCTGCCCTGGTATGCCAACAGCCATACCGAAGCGTCCTACTGCGGCGGCGCCATGACACGGCTACGCGAAGAAGCGCGGGGTGCGATCGCCGAACTCGTAGGCGCCGGGCCCGATTGCCATGTCGTTTTCACCGGTTCCGGGGCGACGAGCGGCATCAATCGGATCGTTCGGCTTCTGGAAGTGGAAACGCGCGTCGCAAAGGGCGACCGTGTCGTGGTTCTGTCGGGCCCTTACGAGCATCACTCCAATATCCTGCCATGGCGCGAAAGCGGCGCACATGTCGTCGAGATCGCCGAGGCGGACTGTGGCGGTGTCGATCTCACCAGCCTGGATGAAGCGATCGCGCAAGCATCCGGCGCGGACCTGATCATCGGCAGTTTCTCTGCCGCGTCCAACGTCACGGGCATCGTTACCGATACCGACGCGGTGACGCGCAAGCTCAAGGCGGCCGGGGCCGTCGCGATCTGGGACTATGCGGCCGGCGCGCCCTACCTCCCGATGGTCATGGGCGACGGCGCCGAAGCAAAGGATGCAATCGTCCTGTCGCCGCACAAGTTTCCCGGCGGTCCCGGCGCATCGGGCGTCATGGTGGTGCGCAACAGCATCGTGCGGCGCACCACGCCGACATTGCCCGGCGGCGGATCGGTCTCCTTCGTCTCCCCCTGGGGCCATACCTACAGCGCCCGCGTCGAGGCCCGGGAAGAAGCGGGTACGCCGAACGTCGTCGGCGATATCCGTGCCGCACTCGTCATGCTGGTCAAGGATGCCGTCGGCGCGCCTGTCATCCTGGCGCGGGAGGAGACGCTGCGGCAGCGCGCCGTCGAGCGCTGGACGCAGGTGCCCGGCATCCGTCTCCTGGGCCAGAAGCCCGGCATGACGGCATTGCCCATCTTTTCCTTCCAGGTCGTCGATCCGCAGGGCGCCCTCGTTCATCACCAGATGTTCACGCGGATGCTGAGCGACATGTGGGGCATACAGGTGCGCGGCGGCTGTGCCTGTGCCGGGCCTTATGCCCATCGCCTTCTGGGGTTGGACGACGCGGCCTCGCAGGCGCTGTTCCTGCGGCTCGGCGCCGGGCACGAACTCGAGAAGCCCGGCTGGGTGCGCCTGAATTTCAGCTACCTTCATTCCGATGCCGAGGCCGAGCGCATCCTCGATGCCGTCGCCGAGTTGGCCGGCACGGCTGCCCGGCTTGCCAGCCGCTACGTGGCGGACCCACGGACGGCGCGCTTCCGGCCCGCGGCCTGAGGCATCACGGCGCAATCACGAAAACTCCATGGCCTTCATGCTGCCGCCGCGACTTCCTATCTGGACTGGCACTGCAACTTCGGGAGTTTCTGGAATGAGCATGAACGCTGAAGAGAAGCGCCTGATCGAGGGGCTGTTTACCCGGCTTGGAACGGTCGAGCGAGAGGCTGCCCCGCGTGACGGCGAAGCGGAGGCCTTCATCCAGAAGAGGCTCTCCGACCAGCCGGCGGCGCCTTATTACATGGCGCAAACCATCATCGTGCAGGAGCAAGCGCTGGAAGCGGCGCAGGAGCGTATCCGCCAACTCGAATCCCAACCGCAACAGACCGGCGGCGGGCTGCTCGGCGGTCTATTTGGCGGTGGCCAGCGCGGCCAGCGGGCAGCCGAGCCCGCGCCGCAGCAGGGGCGCGTCGGCGGCGCGATGCCGGCGGGCACGCCATGGGGCGGCGGCGCATCCGGCGCACAGGCTCAGCCGGCCGCACGGCAGGGTGGCGGCTTCCTGGCCGGCGCCGCGCAAACGGCCGTCGGTGTCGCCGGCGGCATGATGCTTGGCTCCATGCTGGGTTCGATGTTCGGTGGGGCGGGAGACGCCATCGCCGGTGAAGTCGGCGACGCGGCCGACGGGCTGGCCGAGGATGTCGGGATGGACGGCTTCGACGATGGCGGCGGCTTCGACGGTTTCGACGACATCTGATGCGAAGGATCGGGCCCTGTGAAAACCGGGCTCAAATTTTTCGGATCAGGAATCGCGCTCGCTCGCCAGAAATTTCTCGATGCGCCCTTCGTCACCTGCGCCCGTTACGAAATAGAGAATGACGATCGCGACCACGAGGCCACCGGCGATCAGCGGTGCGGTCCAATCTCCCTCCGCAATCCGCACGATCAGCAGGGCGGCACAGGATAGCGCGCCGAGCGCCGGGACGATGACCGGGACCTCGAACTTGCCCGGCTTGTCGTCCGGCCGCCGCTTCAGGACGATCAACGCGACGTTGACGATGGTGAAGACCATCAGCAACAGTAGGACGGTCGAGGAAGCCAGAGCCGCGATATCCCCCAGCAACGAGAGGAGGAGCACGATGGCCAGAAGCACGAAGATCGCGACATAAGGTGTGTGACGCGCCTTGTGGACGCGGCCGAGCGGGGCCGGCAAAAGGCCCTGCCGTGACATGCCGTACAGCAGCCGGGAAGCCATCACGTAGTTCACCAGTGCCGTATTGGCGACGGCGAAGATGGTGATGGCGGCGAAAACCCCCACGGGAAACCACGGCGCGGCCCGCTCGACAACCAGCGTCAGGGGCCCGGCAGCTTCGGCCAGTTCCTGCCAGGGCACCACCGATACCGCCGTGATCGAGACCGCGATATAGATCACCGTGGCGGCAAGGATCGCCAGGATGAAGGCGAGCGGCATGGTGCGCTCCGGGTTCTTCACCTCTTCCGACACGTTCAGCATGTCCTCGAAGCCGATGAAGGAAAAGAAGGTCAGGACGGCGCCCTGCATGACCAGCAGCGCGACCGGGCCTTCCATCCCCCCGCCACCTTCGGATGCCGGAAACTCCAGCAGATTGGCGTTGCCCCAATAGCTGACGCCCACGGAGATGACGAGGATCAGACCGAAGGCCTCGACCAGCGTGCAGACGGCGTTGAGCCACAGCGATTCCGAAATGCCGCGAAACAGGACGCCGGATAGCAGCACCAGGAAGCCGATGGCCAATAGCCAGTGCGGCGCGCCGATGCCGAAGGTCTCGGCGATATTGGCCGCGACGACGTTGGATTGCGTGGCGATAGAGGTCAGGCCGGAGCAGACAACGGCAAGTCCGACGACATAGCTGACCATGGGGCGGCGATAGGCCATCTGCGTCACGTAGGCCGCACCGCCCGCGCGTGGATAGCGGGAGGCGATGGAGGCGTAGGACAGCCCCGTCAGAAGCGCCGCCACCATTGAAACCAGAAAGGCGACCCAGACGGCGCTGCCGAGTTCGGCCGCCGCCTTGCCGATCAGTCCGTAAATGCCCGCCCCGAGCATGCTGCCGAGGCCGAAAAGAGTGATCTGCGTCAGACCTGCTGCGCGTTTGAGCTTCGGCTCGCCTTGCGCTTCCTGAACCGCCATACGGCTTCCCTCCCCTGTGCCATGGACACGCGGCGGAAGCCTTCAAATCTTGCTCACGCCGCCTTTATCGACATGATGGCCTGCGGCAATTGGTCAAGTCGCTCCAGCACATAATCGGCCCCCAGCGCCTCGGCCGGTATGGATGTGTAGCCACCACGCAGGACCGCGACCGCCATGCCGGCCGCCTGCGCCGCGGCGACGTCGTTTTCGCTGTCGCCGACGAACATCGTATCGGCAGGCACCACACCAAGCCGTTCGCATGCCAGCAGCAGAAGATCCGGTGCGGGCTTCTTCGCCGGTCCGGCGTCGCCGCCGATCACGATATCCATCGCATCGGACAGGCCGAAATGCGAAAGGATCGTTGCCGTTTCGGAGCCGGGCTTGTTGGTGACGACGCCAAGGCCGTAGCCCGCATCGCCGAGTTGCCGGACGATGGAGCTTGCGCCGGCATTGAGGGTCGTCAGTTCTGTGGCGCGCGGCCCGTAGATGGACAGGAACCGCTCTACCACCTTGTCGCGGCTGGCCGGGTCGATGGGCTTGTCGAGCGCCGCGTAGGCACGCTCGATCAGCTTCGGCACGCCCTGCCCGACAAAGCCGGTCACGGCCTCCAGGGTAAAGGGCGGCTCGCCGTAGCTGGCCAGCGTATCGTTCAGCGCCGCATGGATATCGGGGACGGAATCCACCAGCGTTCCGTCGAGATCGAACAGGATGGCCTTCGGCCAGGTCGGGCTATCGCTCATGCACTCCCCCTTATGCAGGCTGGATCATTGAGACGGTGATCCACTCTGCGGTCAATGCCGGCTTTGCCGCCCCCTCGACTTCGACGGCCGTTTCCCAGGTTGACTGGATTGTCACCGCCCTCTCGTTCAGGCCCTTCAGGCGGAAACGACCCCGAACCCGCGCGCCGCTGCGCACCGGCGAGACGAAGCGGACGCGCTCGAACCCGTAATTGACGCCGATGGTGGCCCCTTCGACAAAGGGCATGGCGCGATAGGCCAGCGTCGACAGCAGCGACAGCGACAGGAAGCCGTGCGCCACCGTTCCGCCGAAAGGCCCCTCGGCCTTCGCGCGTTGAGGATCGACATGGATGAACTGATGATCGTGCGTCGCATCCGCGAACTGGTCGATCATTGCCTGGTCTACCGTCAACCAGTCGGACACGAACGGCTCGCCATCGATGTAGCCGCGATAGGTTTCCAGCGGCACAAGCCTCTGCCTGAGTTCGGCCTCCGACACTTCGCTCATTCGGCAACCTTCCGCCTGTCGTTCCGTTCGCGTCTTCCTATGCCCTTTCCGGGCCGCCGTTGCAAAGCATCGGGGGTGGGCAGCGCAGCATCGTGGCCCATATGTGCAGGCACAAGACGGAAATCCACGGAAAGGCAGGGACGATTCATGTGCGGAATTTGCGGTGAAGTTCGCTTCGATGGAAGGATGGCCTCCCCGGAGCGGATCGAACGCATGGGCAACTGCCTTGCGCGGCGCGGTCCCGATGGTTCGGGCCAGGTGGTGCGTGGCAATGTCGGCTTCGGCCACCGTCGCCTGAAGATCATCGACCTGTCGGAAAAGGCGCAGCAGCCGATGGTCGATGCCGATCTCGGCCTGACCCTCGCTTTCAATGGCTGCATCTACAACTATCCAGCGCTGCGGGCAGAACTCCTGGACATGGGGTACCGGTTCTTCTCGCACGGCGATACGGAGGTGATCGCCAAGGCCTATCATGCCTGGGGGCCATCCTGCGTGGAGCGGTTCAAGGGAATGTTCGCATTCGCCATCCACGAGCGGGATACCGGCCGTGTCATGCTGGCGCGCGACCGCTTCGGCATCAAGCCGCTTTACCTGTCGCAGACGCCGGAGCGGCTGTACTTCGCTTCGTCCCTGCAGTCGATCCTGAAGACGGGCGACGTCGATACGTCCATCGACCGCGAGGCCCTGCACCATTACATGACGTTCCATGCGGTCGTGCCGGCACCGCTGACCATCATCGAGGGCGTGCGCAAGCTTCCGCCGGCCACCGTGCGCCTGATCGAGCCGGACGGCACCTTCGAGGACACGGTCTACTGGAACCCCTCCTACGGGCCGCAGCCGGGCGATGAAGCCATGACCGCAGACGACTGGCGGGACGCCGTGCTGGAATCGCTTCGCACCGCGGTCGAGCGGCGCATGGTCGCCGACGTGCCGGTTGGTGTGCTTCTGTCCGGCGGGGTGGATTCCTCGCTGATCGTCGGCCTTCTGGCCGAAGCCGGGCAGACGGGCCTCAGTACATTCTCCATCGGCTTCGAGGATGCGAACGGAGAGGTCGGCAACGAGTTCGAGTATTCCGACCTGATCGCCCGGCACTACGATACCAGGCATCACAAGATCTTCGTGCCGGGTTCGGAACTGATGGAGAACCTGCCGGGCGCCATCGCCGCTATGTCGGAACCCATGGTCTCCTACGACAATATCGGCTTCTACCTTCTCTCGCGGGAGGTCTCGAAGCACATCAAGGTCGTGCAGTCGGGTCAGGGCGCCGACGAAGTCTTCGGTGGCTACCACTGGTATCCACCCCTGGCCGGCGCCAACGATCCGCTCGCCTCCTACTCGACGGCCTTCTTCGACCGCAACGACGAAACGCTTCGTCGCCATCTGTCGCCCGAATGGCATGCCGGCAGCGATGTGAGCCTGGATTTCGTTCGCGCCCATTTCGGGCAGCCCGGTGCCGACGATCCGGTCGACAAGGCACTGCGCCTCGATAGCCGCATCATGCTGGTGGACGATCCCGTCAAGCGCGTCGACAACATGACGATGGCCTGGGGGCTGGAGGCGCGCGTGCCGTTCCTCGACCACGAGCTGGCGGAGCTCGCCGCGCGCATCCCATCGGCGGAAAACCTGCGGCAGGGCGGCAAGGGCGTGCTCAAGGAGGCCGCCCGACAGGTGATCCCCTCCGAGGTGATCGACCGCAAGAAGGGCTACTTCCCCGTCCCGCAGCTGAAATACATCCAGGGCCCGTATCTCGATATGGTCCGCGATACGCTGACCAGCGACAAGGCGCGGCAACGCCAGCTGTTCCGCAAGGATTATCTGGACGATCTGTTCGCCAACCCCACCGACCGGATCACGCCCCTGCGTGGATCGGAGCTCTGGCAGGTCGCGCTGCTCGAGCTGTGGCTCCAGAGCCAGGAGATTTGAGACCGATGACAGGCGACGACCATGGCAAGGCCGCAGCCGGTTACGAAAGGCGTCTCAAGCGCATGCGCACATTCGCAAGGGAGCCGCATGCGGCGTCGGACGGCACCGCGCAGCCCGATGCCTCCATCGATTGCGGCTGGGGCCGTCTCTTCTTCGGGCAAACCTTCGACGATCCGTCGGCTCTGGTGAAACGGCTCAACGACGAAGGCCCTGACCGGCGCGACATTGCCTTCTATGTGCGCGATCCGCATGTGCTGATCTCCTATGCGCCGCAGGAACTGTTTCTCGATCCGTCGCATACCTACCGGCTGGACCTCAGCACCTATCGGCCCAGCCGCCGCCGCCCGGCAGGCTTCCGCATCCGCCGGTTGGCGTCGGTGGCCGATGCGGCCGAGATCAACCGTATCTACCAAAGCCGCCGCATGGTGACGGTGGATCCGGATTTCTTCTGGCAGAACCGGGACAGCCGCGCGCTGACGTGGCTGGTGGCCGAAGACGAGGCAACACGCCAGATCGTCGGTACGGTAACGGGTGTCGACCACGCGCGCACCTTCGACGATCCGGAGAACGGCTCGTCCCTCTGGTGCCTGGCCGTCGATCCGCAGGCCCAGCATCCGGCCATCGGCGAGGCGCTGGTGCGCCAGCTCGCCGAGCACTTCCAGGCGCGCGGCTGCGCCTACATGGACCTGTCGGTCATGCACGACAACCAGCCCGCGATCGGACTGTATGAGCGGCTGGGGTTCTATCGGGTCCCCTTCTTTGCGGTGAAGCGCCGCAACCAGATCAACGAACAGCTCTTCACGGGGGCGGGAGACGCCTTCGACGACCTCAATCCCTACGCTCGCATCATCGTCGACGAAGCGCGCCGGCGCGGCATATCGGTGGATGTGATCGACGCATCCGGCGGTTTTTTCCGTCTTACCTATGGGGGCAGAAGCGTTCGCTGCCGCGAGAGCCTGTCGGAGCTGACATCCGCCGTCGCCATGTCCATCTGCGACGACAAGAGCACCACCCGCCGCCTGGTCGAAGGAGCCGGTGTCACCGTGCCGGCGCAGATAACCGCGCCGGACAGCGATGAGGAACTGGCATCGTTCATCGAGGCGCACGGCTCCATCGTCGTGAAGCCTGCCCGGGGCGAACAGGGGCGCGGGATCGCGGTCGGCGTGGAAACGCTGGACCACGCCAGGGCCGCCATCCGCGATGCGCGGGAGCAATGCGAGCGGGTTCTGCTGGAATCCTGTTTCCAGGGCGACGATCTGCGGCTCGTCGTCATCGATTTCCGTGTCGTGGCGGCGGCGATCCGGCGCCCGCCTGTCGTTGTCGGCGATGGGCGTCATACCATCCGGGACCTCATCGAACGCCTGTCGCGCCGCAGAGGCGCCGCAACCGGGGGTGAAAGCCGGATACCGCAGGACGACGAGACCGAGCGTTCGGTACGCAAGGCGGGCTTCGGCCTCGACGACGTCCTGCCCGAGGGACAGGAAGTCAAGGTTCGCGGCACCGCGAACCTGCACACGGGCGGCACGATCCACGACGTGACCGGCATGGTGCATCCGCAACTGGTGGAGGCTGCGGTTGCTGCCACCCGCGCGATCGACATACCCGTCTGCGGCGTCGACCTGATGGTCAGGGATCCGCGCCTGCCCGACTATGTGTTCATCGAGGCCAACGAGCGCCCCGGCCTTGCCAATCACGAGCCGCAACCCACGGCAGAGCGTTTCGTGGACCTGCTTTTCCCGCTGTCCATCCCCGCTTCCGTCCGCAAGGCGCAGCAGCGCAAACGCAAAAGAGTCTAGATCAGCCTCGCAAGCACCTCGTAAAATCAGCTATAGGCCGCATACAACGTAGCGGCGCAGGAGTTCATCGTGCCCCGGCTTTCGATCGACAGCCATTACCTGACCGACCAGCTCAAGGCCCTTCTCCGTATACCCAGCCCGACCGGCTATACGGATACGATCGTGCGGCACGTGACGCATGAACTGCAGCGCCTCGGCCTGCGGGTCGAGCTGACACGGCGCGGGGCCATCCGAGCATTGCGGCAGGGAAGCCGCCGCGCTTCGGCCCGCGCAATCGTCAGCCATGTCGACACTCTGGGTGCGCAGGTCAAGGCGCTGAAGTCCAACGGCCGCCTGGAAGTGGTGCCGATCGGGCATTGGTCTGCCCGCTTCGCCGAGGGCGCAAGAGCCACGATCTTCGCCGACACGGGCTCCTATCGCGGCACGATCCTGCCGTTGAAAGCGTCCGGGCACACGTTCAACGACGCCGTGGACAGCCATCCCGTCGGCTGGCCGCATGTGGAGCTTCGGGTCGACGCGCTGTCACGCGACGGCCGCGAGCTGGCGCGGCTGGGCATCGAGGTGGGAGACATCGTCGCCATCGATCCGCAGCCAGAATTTCTCGACAATGGCTTCATCGTCTCGCGTCATCTCGACAACAAAGCGGGCGTTGCCATCATGCTGGCCGCCATCGAGGCGCTGGAGCGGGAGAAAACCGTGACGCCGGTGGACATCCACTGGCTGTTCACCATCGCCGAGGAGGTCGGGGTCGGCGCATCGTCCATCCTCACTCCGGACGTCGCCTCGATGGTCGCGGTGGACAACGGCACGACCGCGCCGGGGCAGAACTCTTCGGAGTTCGGCGTCACCATCGCCATGGCCGACCAGACCGGGCCCTTCGACTATCATCTCACCAAGAAGCTCGTGCGGCTCTGCCAGGACGAGGACATTCGTTACCAGAAGGACGTGTTCCGCTACTATCGTTCGGATTCGGCTTCGGCTGTTGAGGCCGGGCACGACGTTCGGACCGCGCTCGTCACATTCGGCGTGGACGCCTCGCATGGGTGGGAGCGCATTCACATCCACGCCCTGCGCTCGCTGACGGAGCTCATCACCGCCTATGCCACCTCGCCGGTGGAGATCGAGCGGGATCGCAACCTGCATGCGGGGCTTGAAGGGTTCACCCGTCAGCCGGCAGCAGAAGCCGCACAGGAACTGGCGGAAGATTCCGACCCGGGCAGCGAAGACCGCGACTGACAACAGGCGGCTGGTAGCCAGCGGCTGGTGACGAATTAAAACTGGATAGGATAGAGGATTCATGCGCGCGACGCGCTGTCGTGCGCAGCCGAAAGGGGGTGATGTTTGTGAAACTTCGGAAAGTGGTACTTCGGATCAGGGTGTTTGGGTGGAGCCTGACACTGATCTGGAAGTAACCAACAGGGGCCGGCGCGAATGCCGGTCCCGACCGAAGCCGGGCAACATCACCCCCTTGGCACGAATATTATCACATCGGCGTCGACGTTCAAGAACGCTTTCAGGCTGCGTCGACGCCAACGACCGCCCTGACCGCAATCCACTGCCGACACATACAAACCCGATAGTATAGAGGACTCTCGCGCGCGACGCGCTGTCGTGCGCAGCCGAAAGGGGGTGATGTTTGTGAAACTTCGGAAAGTGGTACTTCGGATCAGGTTGTTTGGTTGCAGCCTAATTCTGGTCTGGAAGTAACCCGAAAAGGGGCCGGCGTGAATGCCGGTCCCAACCGAAGCCGGGCAACATCACCCCCTTGGCACGAATATTATCACATCGGCATCGACGTTCAAGAACGTCGTTAGGCCGCCCCGACGATCCGTTGCCGATGGGTGAAGATTTCGAAGGCATCTCCCCGCGCCACGGCAATTACGGTGATGCCGGCCGTCTCCGCCTCCCGTAGCGCAAGCGCGCTCGGCACGGATATGGCGGCAACCAGGCCGCAACCCATCATGGCGGCCTTCTGAACCAGCTCGACGGAAAGTCGGCTGGTGATCGTCAGAAAGCCGAGTGATGGTTCCGTGCCCGTGGCCGCCAGATGGCCCGTGACCTTGTCCAGAGCATTGTGCCGGCCGACATCCTCGCGGATAACGATGCAGCCCGTTTCCGGCCGGTGGAACGCCGCCGCATGCACCGCGCGGGTGCGGCGTCCCAGAACCTGGCCCTCCGCCATCTCCTCCATCGCCCGGACGATCTGCGCCGGCTCGACCGTCAGCGCGTCCCCGGCCGTCGGCAGGGAGATGGTGGCGTATTCCAGCGATTCCACGCCGCACAGGCCGCAGCCGACCGGGCCCGTCATCTGCCGGCGGCGCGCCACATAGGTGGCCGCCCGCTGCGGCACGAGCCAGAGACGGCAGTCGTAACCGCCATCGACCGGCTCCATCTCCAGGCGCTCGACTTCATCGACCGTGCGGACGATACGCTCGTTCAGCGCAAGGCCGAGCGCCATATCCTCCAGGTCGGAGGGAGACGCCATCATCACGGCGTGGGTCGTGCCGTTGATCGACACGGCAACAGCCGCCTCTTCCGGCACCGGCCTTTCGCTGGCGGCAAAGCGTCCGTCGCGCCAGGCCAGGGTCGCCGCCTTGACGTCCACACTCATTGCGGCACCTCGCTTCAGCCCGCTTTAATCACAAAGTTATCACGCGGGCGTGTTCAAACGCGCCGAAGCGCACTATGACCATAAGTGCGCAACCATCGCGCGAGTCTTCGTTTACATAGCGACAGGTGAGGCGTTGAGCGAATCCTTCCTCGCGGCAGAGTTTGCCGCTCTTCTTCAAGTTCTCTTCATCGATATCGTGCTGGCGGGCGACAACGCCGTCGTCGTGGGTATGGCGGCGGCGGGCGTCGACAAATCGATCCGCAGCAGGGTGATCTTCTGGGGCATCGCCGGCGCCGTCGTCATGCGCATCCTGCTGGCGATCATCGCCGTCGAACTTCTGGCGATCGTGGGCCTGACGCTTGCCGGCGGCATCCTGCTGCTCTGGGTCTGCTGGAAGATGTATCGCGAGATCCGGGAAGGCGGGCACGCGGAAATCGACGACGAGACCGCCGCCAGCATGCCGAAGAAGAGCTTCGGCCAGGCGTTGCTGCAGATTATCGTCGCGGATATCTCCATGTCGCTCGACAATGTTCTGGCGGTCGCCGGCGCCGCGCGGGACCATATCGAGGTCCTCGTCGTCGGCCTGCTGGTATCCGTCGTGCTGATGGGCGCCATGGCCACGCTGATCGCCCGCCTTCTCAACAAATATCGTTTCATCGCCTGGATCGGCCTGCTGATCATCCTGTTCGTGGCGCTCAAGATGATCTACGAGGGCACCGAGCAGGTTGCCTGCGCGGGCATCCTCCCGGCCCTGTGCCTGGAGCATTGACCGTCCGGCATCCGGAACTGGCGAGGACAGGTATGACGAGCGAACTGGATTGCGTCGAAGATGCGGTGGCCGCGATCGCCGCGGGCGAGCTTGTGGTGGTGGTCGACGATACCGACCGCGAGAACGAAGGTGATCTGATCATGGCGGCGTCGAAAGCGACGCCCGAGAAGATCGCCTTCATGATCCGCCACACCAGCGGCATCCTTTGCGTTCCCATGACAGCGGACCGGGCCCAGCGCCTCAACCTCCCGCCGATGGTGGCCAACAATCTCGACCCGATGCGCACCGCCTTCACCGTTTCCGTCGACTATAAAGTCGGCATGACGACGGGCATCTCATCGGAGGAACGCGCCAACACGGCCCGGGCCCTTGCCAACGACAATGTCTCGGCAAACGACTTCCTGCGCCCCGGCCATATGTTTCCGCTGATCTCCCGCGAGGGCGGCGTGCTGACTCGTTCTGGCCACACGGAAGCGGGAACGGATCTGGCCAAGCTGGCCGGCCTGGAGCCGGCCGGCGTCCTGGCGGAAATCGTCAACGACGACGGCACCGTCAAGCGGCTGCCCGAGCTCATTCCCTTCGCGCGGGAACACGGGCTGAAGATCGTTTCCATCGAAGACCTGATCGCCTATCGCATACGCCGCGAAAGCTTCGTCACCTGCGTCAAGGAACAGGAGATGATGATCGGCGGCATGAAGGGGCGCGTGCGCATCTACGAAACGCCGTTCGACGACATGCAGCATGTCGTCGCCCTGTTCGGCGAGGTCAGATACGCGGCCAATGTGCCGACGCGCATCCACCGCGAACAGCCGGTCAAGGACCTGTTCGGGCGGGTCCGTGGCAGCCGCACCTGGGTGGAGTCGGCCGTCGATGCCCTGCAGAAGCATCAGAACGGCATCCTGATGCTGCTGCGCACCTCGGAAGCCGATGATTACACGCCTGAGGAGCACGCCAGCCCTGCCCTCGAGGACGGTGAGAAGCATGGCAGCGCGCGTGCCCGGATGGCGCGCTGGCGCGAAATCGGCATCGGCGCGCAGATCCTGCGCGATCTCGGCGTGCGCTCGATCCGCATCCTGGCAACGCATGAGCGGTCCTATGTCGGCCTAACCGGCTTCGGCATCGACGTCGGCGGCACGATCCTGCTGGACGACTGAGGCTCCGGACCGATCGTCAGCCGATAGGCTTCTGCCGCGTTTCGAGATCGACGGCGGCAGCGGCCAGAAGGGCGATGAACAGCAGCGCAGCAAAGAAACCGACGGCGACCGGAAAGCCGATGGCCACCAGCGGCGCAATGGCCGTCGGCGCCAAAAGGCCGCCGAGCCGCGCCATCGCACCCGCGGTGCCCATGCCCGTGGCACGGATGCTGGTTGGATAAAGCTCGGGCGTCCAGGCATAGAGCGCCCCCCAGGTGCCCAGCAGCGAGAAGCTCATCAAGAGGATCGCACCCGTCACGATGGCCGGCTCCAGGCTGATCGCGAAGACGAAGCAGCCGATGCATGACAGAAGCAGAAATCCGATCAGGGTCTCACGCCGGCCCCATCGCTCCACGCCGTAGGCTGCCAGCGCATAGCCCGGTATCTGGGCCAAGGCGACGACGATCAGGAAGCCATAGCCGCGCAGGAAGCCGAGCCCCTCGCCCGCGAGCCGGCCCGGCAGCCAGGTGAACACGCCGTAATAGGCCGTCGATACCAGCAGCCAGATGGCGAGGATGCAGGCGGTACGGCGCAGGTAGGGAGCCGCGAAGATACCGACGTGGCCGGCGGGTTGCGGATCGGGCAGCACCGGTCTGTCCAGCCTCGGGCGGCGATTGACCTCGAGCACCTTGTCGAAGACGTCCCGCGCCTCCTCCGCGCGGCCATTGGACAGGAGGTAGCGGGGAGATTCCGGTATCCAGAGGCGGAGCCCGATACCGAGGATGGCGGGGATGGCTGTCGCCAGGAATATGACGCGCCATGCCTCCGCCACGCCGTATGCGTGGGCGGCCCAGGCGACGACGGCCACGGCGACGGTGCCGACGGCCCAGAAACCTTCCAGCATCACCAGCCACCGGCCACGGCTGCGCGCCGGCAGAAACTCGGCCATCATCGCATAATCCACCGGCAGCGTGCCGCCGACGGCCAGCCCGACGATGAAGCGCAGGACCAGCAGCACGGCAAAGTCCGGCGCGAACACGGACGCCAGGCTGAAGACCGCGTCGATGGCCACGGTGAACAGGAGGATCCGCCGGCGGCCGTATCTGTCGGCCAATCGGCCGAAGACGTAGGCGCCGATCAGCATGCCGAAGAAGAAGGCGGTCCCGGTCTGCAGGGCCTGTGGCAGGGACAGGCCGAAGCTTGCGGCGATCGACGGCGCGGTAAACCCGACGGCGATGACCTGCATGGCGTCGGCCGCCCAGACGAGGCCGAAAATCCCGAGGAGGCGCCGTTGGAAGCGGCCCGTTCCGGCGCGCTCCAGGACCTCCTCGACTGCATAGCCATGCCCGGCCACCGTCACTGCCATGATTCGCCCCCGCTCTCGCCGCCCATACTTATGACGCCGACACCGTGCGCTGAAAAGATGGATTACCCGGGCAAGCGGATTCTCTCGGCGTGGCGAAGGCGCAGCCCCTCGGCGCGCTCCGGTGTCAGGCGGTCGCGGCAATGCGGGCACGAGACCCCCGCCTCGAAGCTCGGCGCTCGTGTTTCCTCGGGCGTCAGCGCCGCCCCGCATCCGAAACACTGCGTGTACTGCGCCTCGGCCAGACCCTGGCCGACGGCGACCCGTCCGTCGAAGACATAGCAGTCGCCGTCCCACAGGCTGTCTTCGGACGCTACATCCTCCAGGTACTGCAGGATCCCGC
The DNA here is from genome assembly GCF_014844055.1 of Aureimonas sp. OT7. NCBI lineage: Bacteria > Pseudomonadati > Pseudomonadota > Alphaproteobacteria > Hyphomicrobiales > Aurantimonadaceae > Aureimonas > Aureimonas sp. OT7. Next base: position 1,788,856 of record NZ_CP062167.1, on the reverse strand, counting down.
CCTTGAGATGGAAAACCTCCTGGAAACCCTCGGCCAGCATGTAGGCCGACGCCTTTTCGCAGCGGATGCCGCCGGTGCAGAACATGGCCACCTTGCGATGCCGGGCCGGATCGAGTTCCTCGGCGACGAAGCGTTTGAACTGCGTAAAGCATTCGATCTTCGGGTCGATGGCGCCGCGAAACGTTCCGATGCGCGTTTCGTAGGTGTTGCGCGTATCCACGACGACGACGTCCGGATCCGAAATGACGGCGTTCCAGTCGCTCGGGGCGACATAGGTGCCGGCCCGCACGGCCGGGTTTGCCTGGGGAGCCCGCATGGTGATGATTTCGGGACGGATACGAACCTTCATCCGGCGGAACGGCTTTTCCGCGCTGTCGGAAAACTTCACCTCGCCCTGGCGCACGCCAAGCCGTGCATCCAGAAGGTCCACCACGCGCACGATCGCATCCGGAGCGGCGGCGATGGTGCCGTTGATGCCTTCGGAGGCGATCAGCAGCGTACCGCACACAGCCTCGCCGAGGCACATGTCCAGGAGTTCCCGGCGCAATGCCGGAAGGTCGTCGATCGTCACGAAACGATAGAGGGCTGCGATGCGATAGCTCATTCCCGCCAACTGGCAAAATCGCGGCGGCTTGACAAGCATTTCCAAAAAGCGCGACCCCTTTTCGCAATGGCAGACGAACTCGATTTCCGGACGGACTTCAGGCCCGTCGTCGGCGCGGCCGAAGAAGTGGCCCCCGACATTCTCCGCATCGTGGCGCCCAATGCCGGCGCGATGACCTTTCGCGGCACCAACAGCTACGTGCTGGGACGCGTCAGCGTCGTCGTGGTGGATCCCGGGCCGGACGATGGCGCGCATCTCGATGCGCTGCTGCGCGCCATCGGCCAACGCCCCGTCGAGGCGATTTTGATCACCCATACCCACCTCGACCACACGGCCCTTGCGCCCCGGCTGGCCGAAAGGACGGGCGCGCCCATCTGGGCGGAAGGGCCCCATCGACACGAGCGGACGCTGGCCGCGGGCGAAGAGAACCGCCTGGATGCAGCTTCCGACAGGACACTTCCCATTGCCCGCACGATAGCCGACGGCGAAACGCTGCCGGTCGACGCGATGCGCATCGAGGCGGTGGCAACGCCCGGCCATGCGGCCAACCACCTGGCCTTCGCCCTGCCCGACCTGGGCGCGCTTCTGTCAGGCGATCATGTGATGGGGTGGGCGACGTCGCTGGTGGCGCCTCCAGATGGCGCCATGGGCCCCTATCTCGCCTCGCTGGAAAAACTGATGCGCCGCGACGAGGCGCTCTATCTGCCCGGCCATGGCGACCGGATACTGGATCCGCAGCCTTTCCTGCGTGGCTTGCGCGCGCACCGCCTCATGCGCGAGCGCGCCATCCTCGAGAGGTTGGCGGACGGGGATACCAGCATCGCGTCGATCGTCCGCTCCATCTACCGCACCATCGATCCGCGGCTGATCGGCGCGGCCACGCTGAATGTCCTGTCGCATCTGGAATTTCTTCAGCAGAAGGGGCTTGCCCGTTCCAGCGGAGAGGTCGGGCCGGACGCTCTCTGGAGGGCGGCTACTCCTCCACCGCCCCGCTCTGCGCCAGCGTCATCGCACTCTCCAGCCGGTCCAGGAAAGCCGCGATAAAGCGACGGTTCTGCCCAAGATCGCGTGGCACGTCACGCGACACGGACCGCGCATCCACGAAGGTCGAACCGCCGTCCTCCTGGATGCGGATGGTGACGTCGCTCGGCAGACCGACCAGCGGCGCGGATGCGACGGCGTTGATCGTATAGTCCTGGGCATCGACTTCCGCGAAACGGTCGTACGTGGCAGCGGAATCGACGGTCGAGCGCAATGTCGGGCGGGCAATGCGCACCGTGCCCTCGACGCCGAGATCGCCCGCCGCCGGCTGCGGCAAGGCCGATGATTCCACGGTATCGACCTGCCATCCCAGATCGTCGGCAACCTGCCGGGCGGTACGATACACTTCCCGCCCGGTTGCCGGAAACTCCCGCCCGAGCATCAGGGTGCTGCCGGCGGGTGCGGTTGCCCCGTCGGCCATCATGCCTGCCGTGTAGGCTGAATTTCCATCCGGATTGTCGAGCGCCAGCATCGCACCGATGGCGAACGGAATGCTGACGAAGAGACCGAGAAACAAGGCGGCGAGCGCGCGCCCTCCACCCGGGCGGCCGGCAATCCAGACCATCGAGATGGCGTGGACCGCCAGAACGAGGGCAAGCGTTAGAAGGCCCGCAGCCAGCGCGATGACGCTGCCGAAATCGTCCAGCCGCGTGAGGCCCATGCGAAACAGCAGGAAACCCATGAACAGAAGGGCGCCGGCAAATCCGGCAAGGCCGAACGCCCAGTCTGCGGTCCAGACCCGTTTGCGGATGTAATGCCCCGTCACCTCGGCTCAACTCCGTCCGCGCGCCTTGGGAGGCGCTGCCGTACGCAGGGCCCTCTCCAGCCGGATAGCCGCCTGGGCGGCGGCAAGCCGCGCGATGGGCACGCGGAACGGAGAGCAGGACACGTAATCCAGCCCGACCTGCTCGAAGAAGCTGATGGAAGCCGGGTCGCCGCCCTGTTCGCCGCAGACACCGAGGGTTATGTCCGGCCGGGTGCGGCGCGCCTTCTCCACGCCCATCGCGATGAACTCGCCGACCCCCTCCGCGTCGATCGACTGGAAGGGATCGCGCTCGATGATGCCGGCGCGCTGGTACGTGCTCATGAAGTTGGCCGCGTCGTCGCGCGAGATTCCATAGACAGTCTGTGTCAGGTCGTTGGTGCCGAAGGAGAAGAAATCCGACACTTCGGCGATGGTGTCGGCCCGCATGACGGCGCGTGGCAGCTCGATCATCGCCCCGACATGGTAGGAAACGCGCCGACCCTTCTCGGCGGCGACCTCGTCCGCCACCTTGTCGATCCGCTGCTTGACGAAATCGAACTCGCGCCGCAGCCCCACCAGCGGCACCATGATTTCGGGCACCACATCCTTGCCCTTGCGCCCCCCGGCCTCGATGGCCGCCTCTATTATGGCGCGCGTCTGCATCTCGGCGATCTCCGGATAGGAAATCGCCAGCCGGCAGCCGCGATGGCCAAGCATGGGGTTGAACTCCTGCAGCTGCTCGATGCGCTGGCGCAGGGCAGCGGCCTCCAGGCCGAGACTTTCCGCCAGTTCGGTGATCTCGGCTTCGCCCTTCGGCAGGAATTCGTGCAGAGGCGGGTCGAGAAGGCGGATGGTGACGGGCAGGCCCGCCATGATCTCGAATAGCTCGACGAAGTCGGACCGCTGCATCGGCAGGAGCTTTTCCAGCGCGCTTCGACGTCCCGCCTCGTCGCCGGCAAGGATCATGTCGCGCATGACGTCGACGCGCTCACCTTCGAAGAACATGTGTTCGGTGCGGCACAAACCGATCCCCTCCGCTCCGAAGGCCCTGGCGGCGCGCGCCTCGATCGGGGTTTCGGCATTGGTCCGCACGCCGAGGCGCCGGGCGCGGTCGGTAAACTCCATCAGGGTAGCGAAATCGCCGGTCAGCGTCGGCCGTCGCAACCGTGCGGCACCGCGTATGACATCGCCGGTCGCACCGTCGATCGTGATCGCCTCCCCTGCCCGGATCACCACGTTGCCCGCCGTGAGCGTCTGGGCTGCCAGGTCGATCCGGAGTGCGCCGGCACCCGTGACGCAAGGCTTGCCAATGCCGCGCGCCACGACGGCGGCATGGCTGGTCGTTCCGCCCCGGATGGTCAGCACGCCTTCGGCCACATGCATGCCGTGCACATCTTCCGGCAGGGTTTCGTTGCGCACCAGGATGACGTTGCGCCCCTCGCCCGTCAGGCGCACGGCCTCCTCGGAATTCAGGACGACGATACCGGTCGCGGCGCCGGGAGAAGCCGGCATGCCACGGCCCACAACCTCCACCGCATCGCCATGCTCGATCGTCGGGTGCAGCAGTTCGTCCAGGGCCATCGGGTCGATCCGCAGGATCGCCTCGGGCTCGTCGATCAGGTCGTCGCGCACCATCTCCACCGCGATACGGACGCCCTCGGCGATGGTTCGGCGGGCCGGACGCGACTGAAGAAGATACAGATCTCCGTCGCCCACCATGAAGTCGACTTCGCAGGCATCGGCCATATGGCGCTCGATGCGGCGGACAAAATCGGCGAGCGCCTCCATATCGGCGGGGAACGTCTCACGGGCCCGCTCCGTATCGAGTTGCACGGTCTCGGCACCTTCGCCCCCGATCTCGCCCGCATCCTCGCGCCCGCCGATCCGGAATTCGCCGGTCAGCCTGCTCTTGCCGGTGGCCATGTCCCGGGATAGGGCATGGCCGGTGCCCGACTTCTCGCCGCGCTCGTTGAAGATCATGGCATGCACCGTCACGGCGATGCCGGCATTCTCGGAAATGCCGTGGGCGGCGCGGAAGGTGCGTGCCACGGGGTTGCGCCAACTCTGGAAACTGGCTTCCACGACGCGCAGCAATTGTTCGAACGGCGTCTGCGGAAGCGCCTGCCCCAACTCGGCATCGAGGAAGGCGTGATACCGTGCGATCAGCGTCCGCCATTCGGCGGGGCTGGACGGCTCTGCGCCGCCGCCCCAGCCTGCCCGCTCCCGCTCGGCGTCGAAAACCTCTTCGAACTCGCCGGGGTCCGCCCCGAAGACGAGCCCGGAAAAGCTTTCGATGAACCGCCGGTAGGCACGGAAGGCGAAGGGCAGGTCTTCGAGCTCGAGTGCCAGCGTTTCGACCGTACGGTCGTTCAGCCCGATATCGAGCACGGTATCGGCAAGGCCGGGCATGGCCGCGCGCGCGCTCGGCCGCACCGCCATGAGCAAGGGGCGCATCTCACCGTCGAAGGTGCGGCCGGTTATGCCTTCGAGCCATTCGACGGTGGCAAGGATTTCAGCGCGCAGGGCGGCCGGCAACTCGCCATGGGCGGATGCCGTCTCGCGCCACGCGACGGACGAAATCGTGAAACCGGGAGGAACCGGCAGATCCAGCAACGCCAGCAGCGCAAGGTTGGCGCCCTTGTGCCCCAGCGATTCGGCCGGATCTGCCGTGCGGTCGGCAGCGCCACGATTGAAGGTGAAGCATTTCCTGACCATGGCGCGCGGCTGCCGGCTCCTTCCAGCCTCCTAGCGGTTCTGCTCGATGACGGCGCCCATTTCTTCCGCGCTCATCGCGCCGGCATAACGGTTGCCATTGATGAAGAAGGTGGGCGTGGCGTTGACCCCGAACTCGCTTTGTCCACGCTGCTGCACGGCCATGACCTTCTTTTGAAGGTCGGAATCCTGCAGGCAGGCGGTGAACTGCTCCTGCGACATGCCGGCCTGGCGTGCGATGGCCAGAAGCTCGACCGATGCGTTCTCGGCGCCTGCCCATTGCCGCTGCTGGTCGAAGAGCACGTCGATCATCGCGGTGCGCCGATCTTCCGGCACGCAGCGCGCCAGCATGAAGCCGGCCAGGGCGCGCGGATCGAACGGAAATTCCCGCACGATCAGTTTGGCGACGCCCGTATCGAGATACTCCGTCTTGATGGTCGGATAGGCGTTGGCGTGGAAGTCGGCGCAATGGCTGCAGGTCAGGGAGGCGTATTCGACGATGGTGACGGGCGCGTCCGGATTGCCGATCACGATGTCCGGCAGCTCGCCCGGCCGCATCAGGGCTTCCGCATCCACCGTGCCCTGGGGCTGCGGCGCCGCCGTTTCCTGCGCGATCGCAGCGCCGGTATAGGCGGGTGCGCCCGCCATCAACACCGCGCCGGCCAGAAGCATGGCGGAAAGCCTCTGCCTGGACTTGTTCGAAAACGACATGATCTCTTCCTTTGACGTCGTCACCCTTCGCATTCCAGCTATCCGATAAACTGCGCCACGAATAGGGCGTTGCGGCGCATTAGCGGCGATGGACCCGGGTCAGGGGTCCTGGCGGCCATTGTTGCGGCCCATGACGCATGCGCCGTAGCGCTCCAGCGCCTTGCGAAGACGGTCGCTTTCGATCCGCGACACCGCCTCCTCGATCCGCTTCTGCTGGACGCTGTCTGGCGCACGCCAGGCGGGCTTCCTGTCGGGAGGCGTCACCGCGACCGCGCGCTGGACGATGCGCAGCGATCCGACCGCATGATATCCGAAGAAGGCGTTCAGCCGCTGCACGAGTTCGCCGCTCTCGTGCTGGAGGCGCAGTACGTCTGCCCCTTCGCACGCGACGATCAGGGTGGCCGGCCGAAAGGGTTCGTCCTCGTATCGCTGCGGCGGCCATTGCAGGCGCTCCGGCCGCGTCACCCCGGCCAGCCGCGGTCCGACGATCTCGGGCCATGCCGACAGCAGCCCGAGGCTCATGCCGGCCTTGCGCGCCAGAACGGGCTCCACCAGTGCGGCGGTCAGTTCGCCCACCTGCCTGGCCCATGTCCGACGCGTCGGCCCGGCGGCCATGTCACGCCTGCCCGGTCTTCAGCCGAAGACGGGCGCCGAGTTGCTTGCGGCGAAGATCGGTCAGGGTGACGCTCATGTAGCCGAAGATCACGGTCACCATCCATTCGTTCAGAAGCACGCCGTGGAAGGAACCATAACTGAAGACGAGCAGCACGAAAACGACCGATGTTTCGCGCAGCATCGTACTGCGGGATCGCAGGAACACCGTGGCGATGAATACGACGAAGACGCCGACAAGCAATATCGTGCCGATGAGCCCGCTGTTCAGCGCCTCGTCCACCACGAGGTTGTGCAGGTGCGTATACTGGCCCACCTGCGCCTCGTTCACCCCGGCTCGATCCGCCACCGTTTCCATCTTGCCGACATGGCCGATGCCGATCAGCGGATGCTCGCGCCATATCTCGAACGCGGAGGACCACATGGCCATGCGGACATCGACCGAGCCCGACGCGACGCCGGTCTGCTCGTAACGGTCGATCTCGACGAGCGCCTGGTCCGCCCGCTGCATCACGATATCGGACATCGGCAACAGCGCCGCCACGGCAACGCAGGCCCCCACCGCCAGCGCCACCATGGAGCGCTTATCGCCGACGCCGACGACGCGCCGCCACACATGGATAAGGTCGATGATCCCGAAAATCGGGTAGATGCCCCAGGTGGCGCGCGTCTGCGACAGCAGCGCCGGCACGAAGGACAGGTACAGCCACCAGCGGCCGTTGGGCAGGATTCGCGGCGGGCGTTCCATCGGCAGGCGCGCGATCAGGCCGAAAGCCGCGGCGATGAAGCCGAGTATCGCCTCGTTCCGGCCAAGGCCGACACGAGTGCCGGTCACCCAGAACTCGGCCGGCGTCGCGATGAGCAGCGCGACCACGCCGATACGGGCGCCGAGGATCATGGCGTCCAGAGGACGCCTCACGAAAAACAGGCCAAGCGGCAGGAACACGCAGGCCAGCTCGATGGCCGCATAGGACAGCAGCCTGTTGCCGTCGACACCCTCGCCGCGCAGCAAACTGAGCCCGATGGACCAGACGACGTAGGCCGCCAGGACGATCGTGAATGCCGGCGGTGCAAGACGCCAGCTGGAGGGTCGGATGATGGCATGCACGACGCCCACCACGGCCAGCAGGGCGAAGAGCCCCTTGCCGATGGAAACCAGGACGCCGATCAGCGCCATGGCGGCGGTCAGAAGCAACGGGTCGGTGCGCCGCCGCAGCAGCAGGAACCTCTGCACCCTCACCGTCCGCCCGCCAATGCCGCGCGGATACGCGACACGAAATCACCCGCCCGGAACCGAAGCGTGGGAAGCCTCTGCCATGGCTTCAGCCGAAAGGCCGAGTAGCTTTGCCCTTCCATCGTGGTCCCCTCGTTGGTCAGTGGGTTGAGGCCCACGGCATTCGGCTCGACATGCCGGACGCGGATATCGTGCGCCCAGCCGCGCTCCATCGCCACGTCGTAGGGCAGCGTCATGGGGCGCAGGCCTTGCAGCAAGCGTTCGGCGGCCCTGCGGTTGAGCATGTAGGCCGCCGACCCGCCGGTCGGCCCGAACATCGCCCGTCCCATGCGGATACCGCCGGACAGGGTGCGATCCACCTTCAGGCGGGGCATGCGGTAGTTGACGAGCTTGACGAGATCCCAGTCGTCGACCGAGGCGATATCCTGCACCACCTTTTGGAACCCGGCATCGGGGGCCGCGTCGTCCTCGAAAATCACGGCGATATCCGCATCGCTGGCCAGGAAGGCTTCGAAGGCGCGCAGATGGCTGGCGTAGCAGCCGTACTCCCCAGGTTGCGGTCGCTTACCGTGGTTCCGCAGGAAACCCGGCACGTCGAGCAGGCGGAGCCGCTCCTCCTGCGACGCGGCGCGGCCATCCACCGCCGGCACGCGGACCAGTTCGATGCCGGCGGAGGCGGCATCCGCCATAACCGCAGAAAGCCTGTCCTGCGACCGGTCGAGATTGATGACGTAATGAATGATCCGCACGAAACCGGGCAACTTTGGCTGATGAGTCAGCCGTTCGGATGAACGCTTGAGTGTGCCCTGTCAAGACGACGGCCCTTTCGCAGGCATCGTGCCGGGTGATTGCGGGGCCGGTTGTTTTGCCCTAGGCCCTCGCTTGAACGAGAGGCGGTCGGATGCAGCGACACGACATGGCGGGCACGGTCATCCCCCGCCTTCTGGATTGGTACGACGCGCATGCGCGGCGGCTGCCGTGGCGGATCGGCCCCGGCGACAGGCGCGCTGGCATCCGTCCCGATCCGTATCGCGTCTGGCTGTCCGAGATCATGCTGCAGCAGACCACGGTCGCCGCCGTCAAATCCTACTATGCGGACTTCCTGTCGCGCTGGCCCACCGTCGATGCGCTGGCCGCGGCGCGGGACGAAGAGGTGATGGCGGCGTGGGCCGGCCTCGGCTATTACGCCCGGGCCAGAAACCTGCTTGCATGCGCGCGGGCCGTCTCGGCGCGCGGCGGGGCATTTCCGGGTAGCGCCGCCGGCCTGCGGGACCTGCCGGGCATCGGCGATTATACCGCCGCCGCCATCGCCGCCATCGCCTATGACGAACAGGTGGCTGTCGTGGATGGCAATGTGGAGCGCGTCGTCAGCCGGCTGGAGCGCATCCGGACACCGCTTCCGGCGGCCAAGCCGGCTATCCGGACGGCGATGCAGGCCATGACGCCACCGGACCGGCCGGGCGACTTCGCGCAGGCCATGATGGATCTGGGCGCCACGATCTGCACCCCGCGCCGGCCCGCCTGCACCATCTGCCCGGTGGTCGAGCCGTGCGCCGCACGTGCAGACGGCATCCAGGAGACCCTGCCCGTCAAGGCACCGAAGGCCGAGAAGCCCCTGCGGGCGGGCGCCGCCTTCGTGGCGGAACACCCCCGCCTCGGAGCCGTGCTTCTGCGGACACGCCCTTCGACCGGCCTTCTCGCCGGCATGGAAGAGCCGCCGATGACGGGTTGGACGGCGCGCCTCGACGGCGTCACCGATATCTCGGCCGCGCCGTTGGCCGCCGCCTGGACCCTGGCCGGAACGGTCGAACATACCTTCACCCATTTCCGGCTGAAGCTTTCCGTCTGGCACGCGGAAACAGGCGCCGCGGCGCCGGAAGGAATGTGGTGGCAGCCGGTCGTCGGCCTGGAGGATCGTGCACTGCCGACCCTCATGCGCAAATGCATCGCATGTGCGCTCGACCCGGAGCGACGGCCATGAAGCGATGAGCCCGGCCCCACCTGCGCTTCAGGCGCCGGTACGCCGGGTGGTTCGGATCCAGTCGGTCACGTAGTCGGCGTCCGGCGTATCGCCTTTCGCTACGGCGCGAAACGCATCCAGATCCGCCGGAAGGCGGCAGGTTTCGCCCTCGCGGCTGCCGTGAAGCGCCAGGATGATCCCATCCGTGCGGCTGACGCCGACGACCGTGCCGACGAAATGCTCCACCCGGCGCTTCGCCGCCTCGTCATGCGTGATCCCGACGAGAACGGTTGCGCCCATCAGCCTTTCGGCCCGCGCTTCGTCCCAGTGGCAAGCGATGCTGTCCATGTTGTTGCGTCCTCCCACGCCATCGAGAAGCCTCGATGGGGCGGAGTTCTGCCACGGGAGAACCGGGACGCAAGAAACCGAGGATGGTTGCCGTGCGCCTCAGATAGTGCCCATGCGGGCGCGCACTTCCTTGCGCAGTTCGTCGATCGGCCGCAACTCGCCGCCTTCCCGCACATGCCAGAAGGTCCAGCCATTGCAGGCCTCGACGCCCTGTACATGGGCGCCCATTCGATGGATGGACGCGGCATGGGTGCCGCTGGCGATCGTGCCATCGGCACGCACCAGCGCGCTGTAGCGCCCGCGCGCGTCCGTCAGCTCCGTTCCGGGTGCCAGGAGCCCGGCCTCGATCAGCGTCGTGAAGGGAATGCGCGGCTCGGCGCGCTTGCCGGCGGTGATGCGGATGGACAGGCTGTCCAGCGGTTCCACCGCGTCGATGCGCGCGCGCGCCGCCTCGATGTAGCTGTCCTCGCGCTCGATGCCCACGAAGTGGCGGCCGAGGCGCTTGGCCACGGCGCCGGTGGTGCCGGTGCCGAAGAACGGATCCAGGATCGTATCTCCCGGCCGCGTCGACGACAGGATCACGCGCGCCAGCAGCGCCTCGGGCTTCTGCGTCGGATGCACCTTGCGGCCGTCCTCTCCCTTCAGGCGCTCCGAACCGGAGCAGATCGGAAAATGCCAGTCCGAGCGCATCTGAAGATCGTCATTGGCGGCCTTCATCGCTTCGTAGTTGAATGTGTAGCCCTTGGCCTCCCGGTCGCGTGACGCCCAGATCATCGTCTCGTGCGCGTTCTGGAAGCGGCGTCCGCGAAAGTTCGGCATCGGGTTGGCCTTGCGCCATACGATGTCGTTGAGCATCCAGAACCCCAGGTCCTGCATGATCGCGCCGACCCGGAAGATGTTGTGGTACGAGCCGATCACCCAGATCGTGCCATTGGGCTTCAACACCCGGCGCGCGGCCAGAAGCCATGCGCGCGTGAAGGAATCGTAAGCCGAGAAGCTTTCGAACTGGTCCCACGCATCGTCGACCGCGTCCACCTTGGACTGGTCGGGCCGGGTCAGGTCTCCGCCCAGCTGCAGGTTGTAGGGCGGATCGGCAAAGATGGCGTCCACCGATTTCTCGGGCAGCGCCTCGAGGCGCGAGATGCAGTCGCCCTTGATGATGGTGTCGCGCCATTCCAGATGTGTGGAAACAGGTTGCACTTTCGACGCAGGACGCGCATTCGACATCGGGACACCCACGGGTTCAACGCAAAACAAAACCGGGGTCATGGTTATCGAACGGGGTAAACAATCCATGAAGTGCCCGCTCGAATCTTTATGAATGCGTCTGCGACGCGTTCGATCGCATGCTCATTGACAGGAGTTTTCAACGGGATGGCACTTTCGCTCATCATCTTCGACTGCGACGGCGTCCTCGTCGATTCAGAGATCGTCGCCGCACAGATCGAATCCGAGAAGCTGGCCGAGCTTGGCCTGGAGTTTTCACCGGAGGAGATTTCCGAGCGATTTGCCGGCCTGACCCTGACGCGTATCACCGAGATCCTGACGGAAGAGACGGGGGTACACTTCCCGGATCGCTTCGTGGCGGATGTCGAACGTGAAAGCGACGTCCGGCTTGCGAAGGTCGCCACGATACAGGGCGTCCACGACATGCTCGACAAGCTCGACCTGCCCCGCTGCATCTGTTCCAACTCGATGATGAACCGGCTGCAACTCATGCTGAAGCCGGCCGGCCTGTGGGACCGCTTCCGCCCCTATGTCTTCCCCTCGCGCGAGGTCGGAACCAAGCGGGGCAAGCCCGCACCGGACGTCTTCCTGTATGCCTGCAAAGAGTTCGGCGTCGCCCCGGAAGAGGCCATCGTGCTGGAGGACTCGGTCCACGGGGTGGCGGCCGCCGTCGCGGCCGGATGCCGCGTCGTCGGTTTCACCGGCGGCAAGCATTCGCATCGCGGCCATGCGGACTCCCTCACCGAGGCGGGGGCGGAGACGGTCATCAGCCGCCTGTCCGACTTCCCCGCCATCGTCGAGGCCTTCGCCGACTGGGAGCGCGTCTGAGCGCTCCCGCGTGGGTGACTACTGGTCCAGGCCGGCCTGCACCAGCAGCCGGCCGCCTTCGGGCACGACGATGCCGCGGTCGACATAGGTGAATTGCGTCGGGCCGCCGGGCACCACGCTGGCGGCGACACGGCCGGTCTTGGAATAGATCTCGCCGCTGGCGTTGCCGACCGTGACCCGCATCGGCACCGTGATCTGGCCGGCACGGGCCGCGGCCCCCGGCACGATGCGCCCGGCCACCCCGACATCCATATAAACCTGCCCGCCCTCGATGCGGCAGGAGCGCGTCACCTCCGATACCGAGACGACATACTCGTAGGCCGGCGCGGTGCCCTTTCGCATGACCGCCCGCGCTTCCGGCACCTCGATGCGCGGACAGTCGCGCGGATCGGCGGCGGCCATCGGCGCGCTCTGCGGTCCGCTGCCCTGCCCCTGCGTCGTGCAGCCGGCCAGCACGGCCGCAAGGCCGACAGCCGCCAGCGCGATTTTTCCGGTAAATGCCGACATGCCGTTTCTCCACGCTTTTCCGCGCCGCGTCGCGATTCGCTTCCGCGCCGTCATAGACAGCATCGATTCCACGTCACCGGCCCGCAATTCAAGTGAGCGGGGTTGGAACAGGCCCTCTCATTCGTGTTAGAGGAGTTCTCTTCGCGCGAATGCGTGCGGCGTCGGCCCGCCGGCGCCGGAATGCAGGATGGGAGTTATCGTGAGATACGTCAGTTCGCGGGGGCAGGCCCCTCGCCTCGGTTTCGCAGATGTCCTCCTGGCCGGGTTGGCCAGCGACGGCGGCCTGTACGTGCCTGAAACCTGGCCCACCGTTTCCGCCGCCACCGTCGAGGGCTTCGCCGGAAAACCCTATGCCGACGTCGCCTTCGCGGTGCTGAAGCCCTATGTCGGCGGCGAGATCGCCGATGCGGATCTGCGCCGCATGGTCGACGAGGCCTATGCCACGTTCCGCCATCCGGCGGTTGCGCCTCTCGTCCAGACCGACGCCGACACCTACGTGCTGGAGCTGTTCCACGGGCCGACGCTCGCGTTCAAGGACGTGGCGATGCAGCTCCTGGCCCGCCTGATGGACCATGTCCTGGCCGAGCGCGGCCAGCGCGCAACCATCGTGGGCGCCACCTCAGGCGATACCGGCGGGGCGGCCATCGCCGCCTTCGCACAGTCGGCCCGGACCGACATCTTCATCCTGTTTCCCAAGGGGCGCGTTTCCCCCGTGCAGCAGCGGCAGATGACGGGGCATGGCGCGGCCAATGTGCATGCCCTGGCCATCGAGGGCACCTTCGACGACTGTCAGGCCCTGGTGAAGGCGATGTTCAACGATGCCGCATTCCGCCGCGATACGGCCTTGTCGGGCGTCAATTCCATCAACTGGGCACGCATCATGGCCCAGATCGTCTACTACTTCACGGCAGCGGCCAGCCTCGGCGCCCCCGGCCGCAAGATCTCCTTCACCGTGCCGACGGGCAATTTCGGCGACATCTTCGCCGGATACGCCGCAAAGCGCATGGGCCTGCCCATCGACCGGCTGGTCATCGCCACCAATGCCAACGACATCCTCGCACGCACGCTGGCCGATGGCGTCTACGAGACGCAGGGCGTCCACCCGACGACGTCGCCGTCGATGGACATCCAGGTGTCCTCCAACTTCGAAAGGCTGCTGTTCGAGGCCAGCGGCCGCGACGCGGCCCTCGTCACACGGCTGATGCAGAGCCTGTCGCAATCCGGGCGCTTCACCCTGCCGGACGACGTTCTTGCGGCGATCCGCGCCGAATTCGACGCCGGACGCGCCGACGAGGCGGCGACGGCGGAAACGATCCGCACCATCAACGACACGCGCGCCTATCTTCTCGACCCGCATACGGCGGTTGCCGTCTGCGTCGCCGCGTCCGCCCCGCATGACGGCGTCATGATTGTCCTGGGCACCGCACATCCCGCCAAATTCCCCGATGCGGTGGAAGCCGCCTGCGGCATCCGCCCGGCCCTGCCGCCAACCCATGCAGACCTGATGGAGAGGTCCGAAGTGTTCACGGTTCTCGGCAACGACGCAGCCGCCATCAAGGCATTCATCGCCGGGCACAGCCGCGCCGCCATGACCGGGGCCGCAGCATGAGCCGCCCGACCGTGGAAATCACCCGCCTGTCGAACGGGCTGACCATCGCGACAGACCACATGCCCAAGCTGGAAAGCGCGGCGCTGGGCATTTGGGTCAAGGCCGGCGCGCGCGACGAACGCGAGAACGAGCATGGCATCGCCCATCTGCTCGAGCACATGGCCTTCAAAGGCACGGGGCGGCGCAGCGCACGCCAGATCGCTGAGGAGATCGAAGACGTCGGCGGCGAAATCAACGCTTCCACCAGCGTCGAGACGACCGCCTATTATGCGCGCGTCATGCGCGAGGACGTGCCTCTGGCAGTCGATATACTGTGCGACATCCTGCTCGATTCCCGCTTCGACGAAGACGAACTCTCTCGTGAGAAACACGTCATCCTCCAGGAGCTGGGAGCGGCGGAGGACACGCCGGACGACATCGTCTTCGACCACTTCCAGTCCGCCGCCTTTGCCGGGCAGATCGTGGGCCGCCCCATCCTCGGCACGCGCGCCAGCGTCACCGGCTTCTCCCGGAACGACCTTCGCGCCTATCTGCGCCGCAACTACACGCCCGACCGGATCGTCGTCTCGGCCGCGGGAGCCGTCTCGCACCAGGACATGGTCGACCGGATATCCGCCGCCTTCGGCGCGCTGCCCGCCGGAACGCCGGACACCGCGGCCGGCGCCCCGGCAACCTATACCGGAGGCGATTTCCGCGAAGCGCGCGATCTTGCCGACGCCCAGATCGTGCTGGGCTTCGAGGGCCGCCCCTATTACGCCCGCGACTTCTATGCCTCGCAGGTGCTGTCGATCATCCTCGGTGGCGGCATGTCCTCGCGGCTGTTCCAGGAGATCCGCGAAAGCCGCGGCCTGTGCTATGCCGTATCGGCCTTCCATTGGAGCTTTTCCGATAGCGGCATCTTCGGCGTCCACGCCGCGACCGGCGAGGAGGAACTGGCCGAGCTGGCGCCCGTCATTATCGACGAGCTGATGCGCGCCGCTTCCGGCATCACCGAAAAGGAAGTGAACCGGGCTCGCGCGCAGATGCGGTCCAGCCTTCTCATGAGCCAGGAAAGCCCTGCCTCGCGGGCGGCCCAGATCGCACGGCAGCTCATGTTCAAGGGCGCGCCAATCGACAATACCGAGCTTCTCGACAGGCTGGCGGCCATCTCCGCGGAGCGCCTGGCCGACCTGGCGGGGCGCACCTTCCTTGGATCCCGGCCCACGCTGGCGGCAATCGGGCCGGTCGGGCACCTGCCGACGATAGAGGCGCTGAGCGAGCGGCTGGGCACCCCCGGGGGCGAAGTGCCCCGGCGGGTTTCGGCGCGCTGACGGCGCGCCGCTACCGGCACCTGAACCAGGCAGGGCATCGAGCGCAAGGAGCTGAAGCGGGTCGGTTATGGCGTTTCTCGACTGGCTTTCCCGTGTCACGGCCCCTCGGCTGGAGGGTGACGGCCTCGTGCTGCGCCTTCCCGAAATCCGCGACTATGCGGCCTGGGCAGAGCTGAGAGAGGAAAGCCAGGGCTTTCTGGCGCCCTGGGAACCGGCCTGGAGCGACGATGAGCTGAGCCGCAATGCCTATCGCGAGCGGCTGTCTCGCTATCGAGGCGAGGCGCGGGAGCGCACGGCCTATAATTTCTTCGTCTTCGGGGATGGTGGCGCCACGCTCTACGGTGGACTTTCCCTCGGCCTCATCCGGCGAGGCGTTGCCCAGTCGGGCACGCTCGGATACTGGATGGGGGAGCGCTACGCCGGGCGCGGCCATATGTCCGCCGCCGTGCGTCTGGTGAGCATTTACGCATTCGATGTCGAGGGCCTGCATCGGCTGGAAGCCGCGTGCCTGCCATCGAACGAAAGATCGAGCCGGCTGCTCGAAAGGGCAGGTTTTCGGCAAGAGGGCTATTTGAGAAAATACCTGAAGATTGCTGGCGAATGGGAAGACCATAATCTTTACTCCCTCCTTGCCGAAGATTGGTCGCGTTCGCGGCGCATGGGTCGCGATGCCGACCGCCGTTGAGTGCCGTGTGCCGTTCGGCCGTGCGGCAGCAAGCCGCCGCACAGGGATTGGAGATGACGCAAGTGAGCCACCGAGAGCCTTCGTTGTGATCACCGGTCGCTTCTTTCAATCCGTTGCTCTGCGGCTCTTTGCCACCGTGCTTGCGCTTCTGGCCGTCATGGGCGTCGCCCGGGCGCTCGAGCCGGTCAGCATCGGCCGCGACACCGTTGCCGTGGACCTGATGCCGGCGGTGGAGTTGCATCGCGTCGGCGGCAACAATTTCCAGGTTTCCACCGTGCCGGGCGCCGACGGCATCGTCCGCCGCATCGAGGTGGAATCCGTTTCGGCGAACCCGTCCGGCAACTGGGCCGTCTTTTCGCTCGCCAACAATGCCGACACGCAGATCGACAGGCTGGTGGTGGCGCCGCATTTCAAGCTGGCCGGTTCGGGCGTCGTATGGCCCGATCTCGGCTCCCGCCGCATCGCCGCCATCACGCCGTCGGAGGGCTTCGCGCTCGATCGGCAGGAAAGCTCGGAGGCGGACCTGTTCCTGGTGACGCTGGACCCCGGATCGGTCATCACCTTCGTTGCCGAACTGTCGTCCGACAGGTTGCCGGAAATCCGCCTGTGGGAGCCGAACGCCTACAAGGATACCGTCAACGCGTTCACCCTCTATCGCGGCATCGTGTTGGGCATCGCAGGCCTGCTCGCCGTTTTCCTGACCATCCTCTTCGTGGTGAAGGGCTCTGCCGTCTTCCCGGCCACGGCGGCCCTGGCCTGGGCGGTGTTGGCCTATATCTGCATCGACTTCGACTTCTGGCAGAAGCTGGTGCCCATCCAGCCGGGACAGGAGCGATTATGGCGTGCCGGTACGGAGGTGGCGATCGCCTTCACGCTGGTTGTTTTCCTCTACGCCTATCTGAACCTCAACCGATGGCATCGCGCGCTCTCCGCATTCACGGTGATATGGCTGTGCGGCCTCGGTGGCCTCGGCGTGCTGGCGGCATTCGAGCCGGCCGTCGCATCGGGCGTCGCCCGCATGTCCATGGTGGCCATCGCCGCCATCGGTGCGGTTCTTATCCTAGCGCTGGCGATCAAGGGTTACGACAGGGCCGTGATGCTGATTCCAACCTGGGCGCTCGTCTGCGGGTGGCTCGTCGCCGCCGCCATGACCGTACAGGGGCGTATCGACAACGATATCGTGCAGTCGGCCCTCGGCGGCGGGCTGGTGCTGATTGTGCTGCTGTTCGGCTTTACCGTCATGCAGCACGCATTCGCCGGCGGGACCGTTTCCGCTGGGCCCATATCGGACATGGAGCGACGTTCGCTGGCGCTGTCGGGCACCGGCGACGCCATCTGGGATTGGGACGTCACGCGTGACCGCATCTATGTCGGCGCGGAGGCCGAAGAATCGGCGGGCCTTCCCATCCGCACCATGAACGGGCCCGCGCGCGACTGGCTGCCCATTCTGCATCCCGACGACAGGGACAGGTTCAAGGCCACGCTGGACGCCGTCATCGAGCATCGGCGCGGGCGCATCTCGCAGGATTTCCGTGTCCGTGGCGATGACGGCCATTACCACTGGATGAACCTGCATTCGCGCCCGGTGCTCGGCAGCGACGGCGAGGTCGTGCGTTGCGTCGGTACCCTGAAGGACGTCACAGGCCGCCGCAAGTCGGAGGAACGGCTGCTGCATGACGCGCTGCACGACCAGTTGACCGGGCTGCCCAACCGCGAATTGCTGCTGGACCGGCTGGATGCCCTGGCCGCGCTGATCGGCAGCCAGATCGACATGCGCCCCACCGTCTTCGTCATCGACCTCGACGATTTCGGCCGCATCAACGAAGCCTATGGCGTCGTAACCGGCGACACCGTGCTTTTGACGGTCGCACGGCGGCTGCGGCGTGTCCTGAAACCGCAGGACTCCCTTGCGCGGCTCGACGCAGACCGGTTCGCCATCATCCTCAACTCGCGCACCGATATCGCCGAGGTAGCGGCCTTCGCCGAGTTCCTGCGCGGCGTCATCCGCGCGCCGATCGGTTTCACCGATACGGAGATCGGGCTGACGGGATCGATCGGACTGACGGGCTGGACCGAAGGTGCCGGCGCCGAAGAACTGTTGAAGGAAGCCGAGTTGGCCATGTACGAGGCCAAGCGTCTCGGCGGCGACCGGATCGAGCCGTTCAGGCCGTCCTTCAAGACGGTCGGCTCGGGCCGCTTCGAACTGGAGGCCGATCTGCGCCGCGCCTTCGCCCGGCATGAGCTGCATGTGTACTTCCAGCCCGTCATCCGCGTGAAGGACGGCACGACGGCCGGTTTCGAGGCCTTGTTGCGGTGGGAGCACCCCAAAAGGGGCCTCGTGCCCCTCGGGGAGCTGGTGCCCGTGGCCGAGGCCAGCGGCCAGTTGGATGCGCTATGCCAACTCGTCCTGGACGAGGCGGTGCGCCGCCTGAGCGACTGGCAGCGCATCGCCGGCTATTCCAACCTGTTCGTCTGCGTCGACATTCTCAGCGGCCATCTGTTGCGCCAGGACCTCGTCAACGACGTGAACCTGGTATTGAAGCGCTATAAGATCGCCCCGGAGACGTTGCGCCTGGAAATGACGGAGGCCAGCGTCATGGCCAATCCGGAGCGGACGGCGCGTGTGCTGGAGCGCCTGCGCAAGATGGATGTCGGGCTGACGCTGGACGAGTTCGGCTCGGGCCGTTCGTCCTTGTCCGACCTCATGCGCTTCCAGTTCGACGCGGTGAAGATCGATCGCAGTTTCCTGCGCGGCGATCGGCGCGAGGAACGCCTGATGATCTACCATTCCATCATCGCCATGGCGCACGACCTCGGCCTGACGGTGATTGCCGAAGGCGTCGAGAATACCGCCGACGCCGAGAAGATCCGCCAGTTCAAGTGCGACTTCATCCAGAGCCGCATGCACTCTCCCGCCGTATCGGCGGAAGAGGCGCGCCGCCGCCTGCAGGACCGGAACGGGCAGAAGAAGGTGATAGCGAAGATACGGCGCACCGCCTGACGGCCCCGGAGGCGGCGATATCGGCCGCCGCTCAGGCGTGGCCGGCTTCGCTGGCCAGGAATGCCGGGTCTATGCCCATGTTGCCAAGTGCCTTCGCATAACGGCTCTCGGGCCGGGTGCCGAAGACGATCTCGAAATCGGCCGGGCATGTCAGCCAGCCATTGGCGGCGATTTCGCTTTCGAGCTGGCCGGCGGACCAGCCCGCATAGCCCAGCACCATCATGGCCGAACGTGGGCCGATGCCGCTGGAGATGGCTTTCAGTATATCCATGGTCGGCGTCAGGCAGATGCCGCCATCCACCGGCACGGTGGACTCGGAATCGTAATCGTTGGAATGCAGCACGAAACCCCGGCCGCTTTCCACCGGACCGCCAACCCCCACCATGATGTCGCGCCCCTGCTCGGGCAGGCGGATCTCATCCGGGCTGGATACGATGTCCAGTTGCGCCATCAGGGCCGGGAAACTCATGGGTTGGGGCTTGTTGATAACGAAGCCCATGGCCCCATTGGCCGAATGTGCACAGACATAGACAACGCTTTTCGCGAAGCGCTCGTCCTGCATGCCGGGCATGGCGATCAGGAAGAACCCTTCCAGTGAAGTGGTCTCGGGTGTCGGGCCTGGGGTTCGCTTGCTTTCCATGCCAGGGAAGATAATGAAGATGGCATGAAATTTCACCTGCCCACCGCGCTGCTTTTTACGCTGATCGCGATTTCGCACCCAGAGGTTGCGGCGGCTGAAGGAAGCGCGATCCAGGCTGATGGCGCGACGCTGCGCCTGCTGGCCATCGGCCCCGACCGGAACGGGGTCGTTCGCGGTGCGGTGGCAGTGGATCTGGAGCCTGGCTGGAAAACCTACTGGATCGCGCCCGGACAGGCCGGCCTTGCCCCCGTTGTCGATTTTTCGGCCAGCGAGGGGCTCGAGGGCGCACCTGCCCTTTTGTTTCCGGTGCCGCATGTCACCGACGACGGCTTCTCCTCCTCGAACGTTTATTCCGAGCCCATGGCCATCGCCTTCACGGCGCGGGCGAGCGGCGATGCCCCTCGGCTCGATCTCGCGTTGACGATCGGCCTTTGCGACGACATCTGCGTACCCGTTCAGGCTCGGCTCCAGCGCGATCTGGCGGAAAAGGCCACCCTCGGAGAGACGGCGCAGGTTCACGCAGCCGAAGCTGCGCTGCCGGACATCGCCGACGACCGTCTGGAGGCGCGGATAGAAGGCACGTCGCTCGTCGTTACCCTGCCGCCCGAAATCCCTCGGGGCCCGGTTGCCCTGTTTGCCGCCGGTCCCCCCGGCTGGGAGTTCGGCCCGGCCGGCGCGCCTTCCCCTGCGGATGGGGTCTACACGGTGGTGGCGCCTGTGCTGCGGGCCCCGAAGGATGCCAGAGGCGGGATCGCGGTGGATCTGCTGCTGGCCGCCGGAGAGTATGCCCGGTTTCGGCACGCCAACCCCGTTGCCATCGCACCGCATGCTGCGCTGCGTTAAGCGTATCGACATCGCGGCAAAGACGGATAAGTTCCCTAGCCTACCCGCCGGCATCGTCCGGCCCAACAGGAATACACATCATGACGATCAAGGTCGGCGACCATCTTCCGCAGGCGACGTTTCGCGTAAAGACCGAGGACGGGCCGAAACCCGTCACCGTGGACGACGTCTTCAAGGGTAAAAAGGTCGTGCTGTTTGGCGTGCCGGGCGCGTTCACACCGACATGCTCCATGAATCATCTGCCCGGCTACCTCGAACTGAACGACGAGATCAGGGCCAAGGGCGTCGATACGATCGCCGTCGTCGCCGTCAACGACCCCTTCGTGATGAGCGCGTGGCAGAAGGCCACGGATGCGGGCGATCGCATTCTCTTCCTGGCGGATGGCAGCGCCGAATTTGCCAGGGCCGCCGGACTGGATGTCGATCTTTCGGGGGCGGGCCTCGGCCTGCGCTCCAGGCGCTACTCGATGATCGTCGAGGATGGCGTGGTGAAGACGCTGCATATCGAGGAAGCGCCGGGCCAGGCCGAAGCCTCCGCCGCCGGCGCGATTCTCGCCCAGCTGTAGTCTCCTAGACGCTCTGTGCGGGGACGGCGCGGCCCTTGAATGGGGCCATGCCTTCCCGCGCAAGCTCGTCGGCGCGCTCGTTCAGCTCATGGCCGGCATGTCCCTTTACCCAATGGAAGGTCACGTCATGGCGTAGGCGCTGGGCATCGAGTTCCTGCCAGAGCTCGGCATTCTTGACGGGCTTCTTGTCGGCGGTTTTCCAGCCGTTGCGCTTCCACCCATGGATCCATTTGGAAATTCCATCGCGCAGATACTGCGAGTCGGAATGCAGATCGACGACTGAGGGACGGGTCAGCGCTTCCAGCGCCTTGATCGCGGCCATCAGCTCCATGCGGTTGTTGGTCGTCGGCGTCTCGCCGCCTTTCAACTCCTTGCGCGCGTCGCCGTAAAGCAGGATCGCACCCCAGCCGCCGGGGCCCGGATTACCGGAACAGGCTCCGTCGGTATAAATCTCGACCCGCTTGGTCATGACAGCGTCGCATCCCTCGTCAGGCCCAGTTCGGCCGGGCGCTTCACCTGCCGGTAGAACCTGTTCTTGCGCAGATATTCCTTCGGATCCTTCTTTGTCACGAAGGACGTATCGGGAATGTGTATCCAGTCGTAGAGGCGCGTCAGCAGGAAGCGCATCGCCGCTCCACGCGTCAGCACCGGCAGCGCGTCGATCTCGGCGTCAGCCAGCCGGCGCACGCCGTCATAGCCTTCCAGGAGCGCCTGCCCCTTGGTGACGTTGTAGGCGCCATCGGCCTCGAAGCACCAGGCGCCGAGGCAGATGGCGATGTCGTAGGCCAACAGGTCGTTGCAGGCGAAGTAGAAGTCGATCAGCCCGGAAAGCTGCCCGTCCAGAAAGAAGACATTGTCGTTGAACAGGTCGGCATGGATGATGCCGGACGGGAGATCCCGCGGCCAGTTGGCCTCCAGGAATGCCAGTTCGGCTTCGATTTCGGTGGACAGGCCCGCCTGGACCGCCTCCACGCGCGCGCCGCACCCATCGAAGAGAGGCCGCCACGCATCGACGGACAGCGCGTTGCGGCGCGCAAGCGAAAACCCCTCGCCGGCCTTGTGCATGCCCGCAAGGGCCGCCCCCACCTGCCTGGCATGGCCGACCGTGGGCCGGCGTGTCCACATGCCTTCCAGAAAGGTGAACAGGGCCGCCGGGCGGCCGGCCAGTTCACCCAGGGCCTCGCCTTCGCGCGGCAGGACCGGCAGCGGGCAGGACAGGCCATTGGCGGCCAGATGCTCCATAAGGCCGATGAAGAACGGCAGGTCGTTGCGGTCGACGCGCTTCTCGTACAGCGTCAGGATGAAGGTGCCGCCCTCGGCGCGCAGCAGGAAGTTGGAGTTCTCCACGCCTTCGGCGATCCCCTTGTAGGACAGGAGACGGCCAAGATCGTACCGCTGCAGGAAGGCGGCAAGCTCCGTTTCCGCGACTTCGGTATAGACCGCCATTCAGGCCGCTCGCCCGTCGTCCCGCCGGGGCGCGCCATTGACGAATGCCATGTCCTCGGCAGTCAGCGGCACATCGCGGATGCTGCGCATGACGGGGAAGTTCTCGTTCTCTATCGCCGTCTGGACGAGTTCCAGCCTGACCTCGAATTGCGCACGCAGCGCGTCGAGTATGCCGTCGGTCAGAACCTCCGGCGCGGAGGCGCCGGCCGACATGCCCAGCACCATGCCGCCTTGCAACTCATCGACCGGAACGTCCTGCATGCCCTGTACCAGCAGCCCGCGCGCAGAGCCCGCGCGTTCCGCCACCTCTACCAGCCGCCGCGAATTGGACGAGTTCGGCGCGCCGACGATCAGGAACAGGTCGGTGCCGGGCGCCGCGGCCTTCACCGCATCCTGCCGGTTGGTGGTGGCATAGCAGATGGATTCCGAAGACGGTGCCTGCATGGAAGGGAACTTGCGCTCCAGCGCCGCGACGATCCCCGCCGTGTCGTCCACCGAAAGGGTGGTCTGCGTGACGTAGCCCAGAGCCTCGGGGTCTGCCGGCTGGAAAGCCTCGACATCCTCTTCCGTCTCGATCAGCCGCACGGCGCCCTCGGGCAACTGGCCCATCGTACCGACCACCTCGGGGTGGCCGCGATGGCCGATCAGCAGCACCTGCCGGCCCAGTCGCATGTGCCGCATCGCCTGCTTGTGAACCTTGGAGACCAGCGGGCATGTGGCATCCAGGTACAGCATCTCGCGGCGCTCGGCTTCGGCCGGAATGGATTTCGGCACGCCATGGGCCGAGAAGACGACAGGCTGCCCGTCATCGGGAATGGCGTCCAGTTCCTTGACGAAGACGGCTCCCATGCCGCGCAGCCCCTCGACCACGTACTTGTTGTGCACGATCTCGTGCCGCACATAGACCGGCGCGCCGTACTTCTTCAACGCAAGCACCACGATCTGGATGGCACGGTCCACCCCGGCGCAGAAGCCGCGCGGCTCGCACAGGCGGATGGTCAGGGCAGGCTTCAGGGCCGGTTCCACTCTTGATATGTCCTCGCACTCACGCGGAAGGTCGTACCCCAGGGTACAACGAAAAGCCACCGCCCCTGTCAAGGCGATGAACGATCTCGCCAACGCTTTGCACGAAGCTGGGCAACCACCATGATGGTCAGGAGTACGGCGAGGCCAAGCCCGATGCCGTACCAGGTCAGCGCATATTCAAGGTGGTTGTTGGGCATGGTCACCACGGTTTGTCCGCCGATGGGATATCCCTCGGGCGCGGCGCCCTCGCCCGCATCGATGGTGAAGGGCAGCATGCGCACACCGTCGGGCAGGTCCAGCCCCTCGGTCATGGCCGGCACGTCCCGCCAGAAGAAGATGTGCTGCGCGATGTCGTTGTCGGGCATCAGGGCGCCCCCGGGATTGTCGGTCACCCGGTTCCTGGCCAGCCCTTCCACCGTCACCAACCCCGCGATCTGCCCTTCGGGCCGCGCCGACGGCTCTTTCAGGGCATAGGGAACGAAGCCCCGGTTGACGAAGACGGCCAGGTCCTGCCCCGCGACGAGCAGCGGCGTATAGACGTTCCAGCCGGCTTCCCCCTCGTGCGTCGACAGGAAATATCGCTCGCCCGAATGATCGAAGATGCCCGTGACCCGGACGGGCCGATAATCGATGTCGCCGGACGATTGCTCCGCCGCGACGATGACGCCGAGGTCTTCGGCCGGGCCATGGATACGCCGCTCGATCGTGTCGATCAGAGCTTCTTTCCAGAACAGGCGCTCGACCTGCCAGGTGCCCAGCCCGATCAGGACGGCGAGGGCGATCAGGCCGAGCAGGAGCGCCGACCAGAAGCGCCGGGGCGACAGCCCGGGAGGGGCCGCCGGCAACTGCGTGGCAGGCTCATGCGTCATCGGCGCGATCGATCCTGCCCTCGGCAGCCTTGTGGCGATACTGCATGCCGACCATCAGGCTCTTGGCCAGGCGCAACAGCGGCAGCGTGATGATGGCGATCAACGGAATCCAAAGCAGGAAGTGCACCCAGAACGGCGGCGCATACGCGACTTCGACATAGAGGGCGAGGCCGGTGACGAGAAGGCCGATGACGAGCATCACGAAGAAGGCCGGGCCGTCCGCCTGGTCGAGCGGGGTGAAGTCGAGCCCGCAATCCTCGCATTTCTTGTCCAGCCGAAGCGCGCCGGCGTAGAGGCGGCCCGTGCCGCAGCGTGGACATCTGCCCGCCAGCGCGGCCTTGACCGGATCCACCGGCCCCTCTTTCCCCATATGTGCCATGCGATCGCTTTCCGGAATTAAAAAAGGGGTGGCCGCGAGGCCACCCCTTCAAGGCAGGTCTCGAAACCTCAGCCGCCGTGGATCGGCGCACCCCAGCTTCCCCACACATAGATGGCGAAGAAGAGGAAAAGCCAGACCACGTCGACGAAATGCCAGTACCAGGCCGCCGCCTCGAAGCCGAAGTGCTTGTGCGGCGTGAAGTGGCCGCGGATCGCGCGCAGCAGGCAGACGGCCAGGAAGATGATACCGACGATGACGTGGAAGCCATGGAACCCGGTGGCCATGAAGAAGGTGGCACCGTAGATCGACCCGGCAAACTCGAACGGGGCATGCGCATACTCGATGTACTGCACGAACGAGAAGATGACGCCGAGGGCCACGGTCAGCGCGAGGCCGGTTATCAGGCCCTTGCGGTCATCCTCGAGCATGGCGTGGTGCGCCCAGGTTGCCGTGGTGCCCGAGAGGAGCAGCGTGATCGTGTTGAACAGCGGCAGGTGCAGCGGGTCGAGCACTTCGATGCCGGCCGGCGGCCACTGGCCGCCCAGAGCCTGCGTGCGCGCAACCTGATGGATCTCGCCGGGGAACAGGCTGGCGTCGAAGAACGCCCAGAACCAGGCCACGAAGAACATGACCTCCGAGGCGATGAACATGATGACGCCGTAGCGCAGGTGCAGCGACACGACGGGCGTGTGGAACCCTTCCTGGCCCTCGCGGATGCAGTCCGACCACCACGCGTACATGGTGTAGAGCACGATCACGAGGCCGATGAAGAAGATCCAGGGCGTCGCCAGGTCCACTCCGCCGAAGGCAAAGGGCAATCCGTTCAGCGACCGGAACCATGCGACGGCTCCGAACAGCAGGAAGAACGCTCCCACCGAAGCCACGAAGGGCCACGGGCTGGGTTCGATGACATGATAATCGTGATGCTTCTGGTGCGTATCTGCCATTTCGCGTCCCGCTTTCCCGGTATTGCCGTAGGCGCCGCCCCCCACACGGAATCGGCCCCCCAAACTACATATCATTGCGCCACGCCGACAGGGCCGGCGCGGACGAAATTACAACTGGTCCTCCGCCCCGCCCTGCCGCGCTGCGGCAACCGGAGCCTCCCCTTTCGAGACGGGGAAGAACGTATAGGACAGCGTGATGGTCGGAGCGTCCTTCAACTCTTCCTTCTCCAGCATCGCCGGATCGACGAAGAAGACGACGGGCATGTCGACGGCTTCTCCGGGCTGCAGCGTCTGCTCGTTGAAGCAGAAGCAGTAGAGCTTGTTGAAATAGACGCCCGCCGACAGTGGCGTCACGTTGAACGTCGCGACCGCCGTCACCGGATAATCCGCCTCGTTCCGCACGTGATACGACGTCTGCCGGACCTCGCCCAGCTTGACGGTCACCTGGCGTTCGTTCGGCTGGAACCGCCACGGCACGCCAGGTGATGCATTGGAGTCGAAGCGTACGTTGATGGAGCGGTCGGAGACGGCCGCGGGGCCGGCCTCGGCGCGTTGCGTCGTACCGCCATAGCCCGTGACCTGGCAGAACAGCTCGTACAGCGGCACCGATGCATAGGCCGCACCAAGCATCCCCATCGAGAAGGCAAAACATCCGATCGCGATGCGCTTGCCGCGCCGCCGCGCCAACGCCAGCCGGTCTGCCTTCGGATCGCTCATAGCTGGCTCCCCATCTTGATGAGGGCCACAACGTAGAAGATGACCACCAGAACGGCCAGAAACACGCCGATGGCGATGGACCGCCGGCGCTGGGCCCGGCGCTCCTGGTCCGTCAGCTTGATATGCTCGTCCGCCATGCTCAAAGCCCCCCCGAGCCCGGCAGGAACGACTGGTAGACGCCCTCGGCCAGCAGCAGGGCGAACAAAGCGAAGAGATACACGATCGAGAAGCGGAACAGCTTCTTTGCGGGCAGCATCGCGGTATCGTCGTCGCTCATGCGCAGAACCGCATAAGCATGCCGAAGGAAGTTGGCGCCCAGAAGCACGGATACGACCCCGTAGACGGGCCCGGAGAACCCGAGAAGCCACGGAGCGACGCCGCAGGGCACGAGCACGAGACTATACAGGAATATCTGCCGGCGCGTGGACGCGCGTCCCGCCACATTGGGCAGCATCGGAATGCCGGCGGCGCCGTATTCCTTGACCTTGAACAGCGCCAGCGCCCAGAAATGCGGAGGCGTCCAGAGGAAGATGATGAGGAAGAGCACGAAGCTCTCCACCGAAACGCCCCCCGTCACGACCGCCCAGCCCACCATCGGCGGGAATGCGCCGGCAGCGCCGCCGATGACGATGTTCTGCGCCGTCCGGCGTTTCAGCCACATCGTATAGACGACGGCATAGAAGAAGATGGTGAAAGCCAGGAAGGCCGCAGCGAACCAGTTGGCGACGAGGCCGAGCGTCAGCACGGACAGAACGGACAAAGACAGGCCGAAGGCCAGCGCTCCTTCCGGCTGGATACGGCCGCGCGGCACCGGCCGCTTGGCGGTGCGCGCCATCAGCCGGTCGATATCGGCGTCGTACCACATGTTGAGGGCGCCGGACGCGCCCGCTCCCACGGCGATCGCAAGAATGGAAACCAGGCCGAGAAAAGGGTGGATCGAGCCGGGGGCGAGCACGAAGCCGGTGACGGCCGTCAACATGACGAGCGACATCACCCGCGGCTTCAGAAGGCTGACGAAATCGCCGGGCTCGGCAAGGCTTATTCCGGGCCGTGCCGCCATATCCGGGCTGAGTTCGGTTGCGCTCAAGTGATCACCCTTGTTCTGTCGTCATGGCCCGCTCACGAATGGGCGGGCCATGGTTTGTCGAAGATGGCGGGGTATCCCGCCCTGGCCGGCGCCCGCCTCAGCGGATGCGGGGAAGCTCTTCCCACTGGTGGAAGGGCGGCGGCGAAGAGAGCTGCCATTCCAGCGTCGTGGCGCCCTGGCCCCATGGATTGTCGCCGGCCAGCCGCTTGGCGCGGAAGGCTTCGAAGACACCATAGAGGAAGATCAGCACCGAGACGCCCGAGATGTAGGAACCGATGGAGGAGACGAAATTCCAGCCGGCAAAGGCATCCGGGTAATCCGCATAGCGACGCGGCATGCCGGCGGCGCCCAGGAAGTGCTGCGGGAAGAACACCAGGTTGACGCCGATGAACATGACCCAGAAGTGCAGCTTGCCGATGAACTCGTTGTACATGTAGCCGCTCATCTTCGGGAACCAGTAATACCAGGCCGCGAAGATGCCGAACACCGCGCCCAGCGACAGCACGTAGTGGAAGTGCGCGACGACGTAGTAGGTGTCGTGCAGCACGCGGTCCATGCCGGCATTGGCCAGCTTGACGCCGGTGACGCCACCCACGGTGAACAGGAAGATGAAGCCGATGGCCCAGTACATGGGCGTGCGGAACGTCATCGAGCCACCCCACATCGTGGCGATCCACGAGAAGATCTTGATGCCCGTCGGAACCGCGATGACCATCGTGGCGAAGACGAAGTAGCGCTGCGTGTTGAGCGAGATGCCCGTGGTGTACATATGGTGCGCCCACACGACGAAGCCGACGACGCCGATGGCGACCATGGCGTAGGCCATGCCGAGGTAGCCGAAGACCGGCTTGCGCGAGAAGGTCGAGATGATGTGGCTGATGATGCCGAAGGCCGGCAGGATCATGATGTACACTTCGGGGTGACCGAAGAACCAGAACAGATGCTGATACAGGATCGGGTCGCCGCCGCCTTCCGGCGTGAAGAAGGTCGTGCCGAAGTTGCGGTCGGTGAGCACCATGGTGATGGCGCCGGCCAGCACCGGCAGCGACAGCAGCAGCAGGAAGGCCGTGACGAGCTGCGACCAGGCGAAGAGCGGCATCTTGTGCAGCGTCATGCCGGGGGCGCGCATATTGAGGATGGTCGTGATCATGTTGATCGCGCCGAGGATCGACGATGCGCCGGACAGGTGCAGCGCGAAGATGGCAAGATCGACCGCCGGCCCCGGATGGCCCGTCGTGGACAAGGGCGGATACAGCGTCCAGCCGGTTCCAGCCCCGAGCGAGCCGGGCGCACCCTCGACGAAGAGCGACAGCAGCAGCAGCAGGAAGGACGGCACCAGAAGCCAGAAGGCGATGTTGTTGACGCGCGGGAAGGCCGTATCCGGCGCCCCGATCATGATGGGTACGAAATAGTTGCCGAAACCACCGATCAGCGCCGGCATCACGACGAAGAACACCATGATCAGCCCGTGGGCCGTGGTGAACACGTTGAACACTGCAGGATCGCCGAAGATCTGCAGGCCGGGCTGCTGCAGCTCGGCGCGGATGGCGATGGACAGGCTACCGCCGATCAGCCCCGCCATGATCGAGAAGATCAGGTAGAGAAGGCCGATGTCCTTGTGGTTGGTCGAATTGACCCAGCGCACCCAACCTGTCGGTATCTTGTGCTCGTGGGCTTCGTGGGAGGAGGCGTCAGCCATGTCGGTCTCCGTTGAACGCTTGTCGTTGAAGGTTAGCGAGCCGCGACATCCTGGCCGGCGGCGGCCTCGATCTCGGCGTTCAACTGTTGGTTTGCTGCAGGAAGGTCGTCGGCCGCGGCGGCCAGCCAGTTGTCGAACTGCTCCTGGCTGACGACGCGTACGGCGATGGGCATGAAGGCGTGGTCGCGACCGCAAAGCTCGGAGCACTGTCCGTAGAGGATGCCTTCGCGCGTGGCCTCGAACCAGTACTCATTGATGCGGCCGGGAACGGAATCCACCTTCACGCCCAGCGAAGGCACCGCGAAGGAATGGATGACGTCGGCCGAGGTGGTGAGCAGGCGGACAACGGTGTTGACGGGCACGACCATCTCGTTGTCGACGGCCAGCAGGCGCGGATAGACGGCCACGTCCTCCTTGCCCTGCCCGGCGCGGTCGTCTTCCCGCAGAAGATAGGACAGATAGGAGACCGGCTCGGCCGCCTCGGCGGCGCCCGCCTCTTGCGCGGCGGCGCCGGCCGCGGCCGGATCGGTTGCCGCGGGCTGGTATTCGTAGCCCCAGTACCACTGGTAGCCAGTCGCCTTCACCGTCAACTCAGGCTCGCGCGGCGGGTTGTACTGCGCGGTCAGCAACTGGAACGAGGGAATCGCCAGACACAGCAGGATCAGCACAGGCGCCAGCGTCCAGATGACCTCGATGGTCGTGTTGTGGCTGGTGCGCGACGGCGTCGGATTGCGATGCTTGCTGTATCGGAAGATGCACCAGGCGAGCAGCAGCGCGACGAAGATGGTGATCGGGATCAGGAACCACAGCGTATAGGCGCTGAACCAGTGGATCTGCTCCTCGATGGGCGAGAGCGCCTCTTGCAGCCCAAGCTGCCAGGGATGCGGCTGGCCGGGGAGATACGCCCCCTCCTGCGCCGCTGCCAGTGTCGGCACGGCGGCCAGCATCGCTGCTGCAGTAAGTGTCTTCTTCACGAATGCTCTCCCCGCGAGGATCTTACCCAATGGCCCCGCCCTACGGCTTTGCGGACCCGTGACCGGATCGCAAATTTCGAATGCCGCCAATGTGCAATTGGCCGGCCCGCTTAAAACCACGAAACCGCCCACTTCGCAACATGATCCGGCGCAAGGCCGCCGCCATCCGCCAGTATCGGCTTTTTGTCGGAGTCATTCTAGACGCGCGGTGCGGCAAGGGCGAGTGATTCGATTCGACGCACCGTTTGCAGCGGCGCTTCGCAATCGGATAATGACGTGACGTCCGACAGTTCAGATTCGATTGATTCGGAAAGAGATAGATGACTTTTCTCCGCCGCTCCTTCACCGCCCTCCTCGTCTCGGCCGCGCTGTCCGGCATGGCTTCGGCACAGGAAGCGCCGGCCGCGGCGCCGGAGGAGAGCGCACCCGCCGCCGCGCCGGCAGAACCTGCGGCGCCCGCCGTCGGCGGCCAGTCGGCGGCCAGCGGCACGGTCCGCTCTACCCATGGTTCGTGGTCGATCGTATGCGAGAGCGCTCCCGGCGCCCCCAGCGAACAATGTGCCCTGCTGCAGAACGTCGTTGCCGACGACAGGCCCGAGGTCGGCCTGACGGTCATCGCGTTGAAAACCGCCGATGGAAATACCGAGATCCTGCGTGTTCTGGCGCCCCTGGGCGTGCTTTTGCCGAATGGGCTCGGCCTGTATGTCGACGGCCAGGATATCGGCAAGGCACAGTTCATGCGCTGTTTCGAGGATGGCTGCTACGCCGAGGTGATCCTGGACCCGAACCTGCGCAAGACGTTGTCCGAGGGCACGTCGGCAACTTTCATCGTGTTCCAGACGCCCGAGCAGGGGATCGGCATTCCGGTCGAGCTGGAGGGCTTCGGCGAAGGATTCGACGCCCTCCCCTGACCCGAGATTCATGGTGGACCGATTCCAGAATCGTTTTCGCGTCCTATCTGACCTTTGATGAGAAGCCCGGAACCGGCCATGTCCACATCCCTGATCGACCGCTTCGACATGTCGCGCGAGCGGGTCGAAACTCTTCTCGGCGATGCGCTGCGCGGTGCCGACGACGGCGAGCTGTACCTGGAGTATCGCGAGCAGGAATCGCTCGTGTTCGACAATGGCCGGCTGAAGGCGGGCAATTTCTCGACCGATCAGGGCTTCGGCATGCGCGCCGTGTCGGGCGAGGTCGTCGGGTTCGCCCATTCGGGCGAATTCACCGGGGGCGCCCTCAGGCGTGCCGCCGAGGCCGTGTCCGCCGCCAGGGACGGGCATGCCGGGCAGATGGCCGAAGCGCCTGCCGGCACCAACCGGCGCCTCTACGGCGACCAAAACCCGATCCCCGCGCCGAGCTTCGAGGAGAAAGTGCGGCTCCTGGGGGAGATCGACGCCTATCTGCGCAGCAAGGACCCGACGGTGCGCCAGGTGTCGGTGACGCTTGGCGCGCAGTGGCAGCATGTGGAGATTCTCCGGACCGACGGTTCGCTGGTGCGGGACATTCGCCCGCTGGTCCGCCTCAATGTCAGCGTCGTGGCAGAGCGCGAAGGCCGGCAGGAAAGCGGCACCTTCGGCGGCGGCGGCCGCGTCGGGCTGGACGGGGTGGTGGCGCCCGACAACTGGCGCGATGTCGCCGACAAGGCGCTGGCACAGGCGCTGGTGAACCTGGAGGCGGCCCCGGCGCCCGCCGGCACATTCGACATCGTGCTGGCGGCCGGCTGGCCCGGCGTCATGCTGCACGAGGCCGTCGGCCACGGCCTGGAGGGCGACTTCAACCGCAAGAAGACATCCGCCTTTTCCGGCCTGATGGGGCAGCAGGTGGCGGCGCGCGGCGTGACCGTCGTCGATGACGGCACGATCGCCGACAAGCGCGGTTCACTGACGATCGACGACGAGGGCACCCCGAGTGCCCGCAACGTCCTGATCGAGGACGGAAGGCTGGTCGGCTACATGCAGGACAGGCAGAATGCCCGCCTGATGGGCATGCAGGCCACCGGCAACGGACGCCGCCAATCCTATGCCTATGCGCCGATGCCCCGCATGACGAATACGATGATGCTGGCCGGCCCGCATGAGCCGGCGGAGATCATCGAATCCGTGAAGGACGGAATCTACGCGGTGTCGTTCGGCGGCGGGCAGGTGGACATCACCTCCGGCAAGTTCGTTTTCGCCTGTACGGAAGCTTATCGCATCCGGGGCGGCAAGGTGGCCGAGCCCATCAAGGGCGCGATGCTGATCGGCAACGGCCCGGACGCCATGCACCGGGTGTCGATGGTCGGCAACGATCTGGCGCTCGATACCGGCATCGGCATGTGCGGCAAGGCCGGCCAGGGCGTACCCGTGGGCGTCGGCCAGCCGCACCTGCGCATGGACAGGATGACGGTCGGGGGAACCGAATCCGCCTGACGGCATCACGGGTAGAGGCGCGCGATCTCCCATGCGGCCGCGTCGATGTTCCCCCGCGTAAAGCGGAAGCGATCGTGCAGGCGGTAGGCGCCGTCCTGCCAGAACTCGATCTCCAGCGGGCGCACCCGGAAGCCGGACCAGCGCTCCGGACGGGCTATATCGCCATCCGGCCCGAAACGGTCCTCCATTTCGGCGATGCGCGCCTCGAGCACGGACCGGTCCTTCAGCGGGCGCGACTGATCCGACGCCCATGCTCCGATGCGGCTGCCGCGCGGTCGGCTGGCGTAATAGGCATCCGCCTCGGCCTGCGAAACGATCTCCACCGGTCCGCGCACGCGCACCTGCCGTCGCTGCGACTTCCAGTGGAAGCAGAGGCCGGCGCGCGGCTGGCCCAGGAGCTCCTGCCCCTTGGTGCTTTCGAAATTGGTGTAGAAGACGAACCCGGCTGCATCCAGCCCCTTCAGCAGCACCATGCGCACATCGGGCATGCCGGCGCCGTCCACGGTTGCCAGCGCCATCGCGTTGGGGTCGTTCGGCTCCGTTTCCGCCGCGGCCTTTAACCATGTCGAGAAGGCGGCGAACGGGTCCGTGCCCACTTCATCCAATGTTAATGTCGGACGACTCATTGTCTTCGCCAGTCTCCAGTTTCCAATCCGGGTCTACCTAATGGGGTTCTTCGATCCAGGCAAAGACTTCGGCCAGGCCCTTCTGCGGCGACGGTGCAGCCGCACGTCCGCTGCGGGCCTTCTGGCGGCGCTTCTTCTCGGCGGGTGCACCCTGTCGGGCGGCGGCCTGGAAGACATGGTCGACAGGTCGATCACCACCGGGTCGATCGCGCCCGGCACGGCTGGGACCGCGCCGTCCGTCGATACCGATCGATTGTCCGATGGGCGCACGGTGCGCAACGCCGTATCGGCGGCCAAACTATCGCAAGGCCCCCTTACCGTCGCATGGGCCAACGCCGAAACGGGTGCATCGGGCACGATCACGGCCATCGAGGAGATGCGCGAGGGCTCGGCCATCTGCCGCCGCTTCACGACGTCGCGCCAGCGCTTCGACGGGATCGCGCTCTACGATGGCGAGGCGTGCAGCGCAGGATCGGGCGAATGGGTGCTGACCCGCTTCGGCGAAGCGGGTTGAACGCCCGATAATTCGGTTCCATCGTCGCGGAGGGGTCTTTATGCCGTGCCACGGCATTGCCATATAGGATACGCCATTCATCCAACGCGCCCTGCGACAAAAAGGAACTTGAGGACACATGCGGGATCCATACGCCGTTCTCGGCGTCGGCAAATCGGCGAGCGAAAGCGAGATCAAATCCGCCTTCCGCAAGCTTGCCAAGAAATACCACCCCGATGCCAACCAGGACGATCCGAAGGCCAGCGGCCTCTTCAACGAGGTCAACCAGGCCTATGAGATCCTGGGCGACAAGGACAAGAGAAGCCAGTACGACCGGGGCGAGATCGATGCCGAGGGCAAGCAGAAGTTCCAGGGCTTCGGCGGCGGCAACCCGTTCGGGGGTGGCCAGGGCCATGGCGGCGATCCTTTCGGGGGCGGCGGGAATTTCGAGTTCCGCAGTGGCGACGCCGGGGGGTTCGCAGACTTCTTCGAGCAGGCTTTCGGTGGGCGCGCCGCCGGTGGCGCACGCGGCTTCGGCGGTGCGCGCCGTCCGCAGGCGCCCCTGAAGGGCGAGGATATGCTTGCCACGCTGAGGGTGCATTTGGAAGATGTCGTTTCCGGCGACAAGGTCGAGGCGATCTTCCCCACCGGCAAACGCCTGGCGATCAAGTTGCCGGACGGTGTCGAGGACGGACAGACGATTCGCCTGCGCGGCCAGGGGCAGCCGTCGCCCACGCCGGGCGGCAAGGATGGCGACGCGCTGATAACCATCGCCTTCGCAGAGCACCCGCGCTTCACGGTGCGCGGACGCGATCTGCAACTGCGCGAGGATCTTCCCCTGGAAACGGCCATCCTGGGCGGACGGCTGACCGTCGATACACTGGATGGGCGCGTCGCGGCCAAGATCGCGCCGTGGACCAATTCCGGCCGCACCATCAGGCTGCGCGGCAAGGGCCTGACCCAGAAGGGCGGCGGACGCGGAGACCTCCTGGTGACGCTGCAGGTGGCCCTGCCGGAAACCCCGGACGAGGAGCTGGCCGCCTTCCTGCGGGAACGCCAGAAGGCGAAAGCCGCCGAATAGGACCGACCGTCCCGCTCGCGAAGCATGTCACGACGCGTTCAAGCGTGAACTTGTCGTGCGGGAAAGCCTGTGCCATACCGCCGCGCACCGGAAACAATTCGACCTAAGAGGTCAAGGAGCGCGTCCATGGCGGAAAAAGGCGGCCTGATGGCAGGCAAGCGCGGGCTTATCATGGGCGTGGCCAACAACCGATCCATCGCCTGGGGCATCGCGAAGGCGCTGGCCGATCAGGGTGCCGAGATCGCGCTGACCTGGCAGGGCGACGCGCTCAAGAAGCGCGTCGAGCCGCTGGCCGCGGAGCTGGGTGCATTCCTGGCCGGCCATTGCGACGTCGGCGACGCCGCCACCATCGACGCCGTCTTCGAAGCGCTGGCCGACAAATGGGGCAAGCTCGACTTCGTGGTGCATGCCATCGGCTTCTCGGACAAGGACGAGCTCACGGGCCGCTATGTCGACACGAGCGAAGGCAACTTCACCAAGACCATGCTCATCTCGGTTTATTCGCTCACGGCCGTCGCCAAGCGTGCCGAGGCCCTGATGAGCGATGGCGGCTCGATCCTGACGCTTACCTATTACGGCGCGGAAAAGGTGATGCCGCATTACAACGTCATGGGTGTCGCCAAGGCCGCCCTCGAGGCGTCTGTGCGTTACCTTGCCGTTGACCTCGGCAGCAAGGCCATCCGTGTCAACGCCATTTCGGCCGGTCCCATCAAGACCCTGGCGGCGTCCGGCATCGGCGACTTCCGCTACATCCTGAAGTGGAACGAGTACAACTCGCCCTTGAAGCGGACCGTTTCCATCGACGAGGTCGGGCAGTCCGCCCTGTATCTCCTGTCCGACATGTCGACGGCCGTCACCGGCGAGGTGCATCACGTCGATTCGGGCTATCACACGGTCGGCATGAAGGCTGTGGACGCTCCGGACATTTCCGTCATCAAGGACTGAGCGAAATCCGTGTCGCATGCGCTTCCGCTGATCTATCTATGCCGCCACGGCCAGACCGACTGGAATGCGGAGGGCCGCATACAGGGCCAGGTCGATACGCCGTTGAACGCGCTCGGCCGGGTGCAGGCCAAGCGCAACGGGCGGTATCTGCGCCTGGCGCTGGGCAGCGCGGTGAACGACTTCCACTTCGTGGCCAGTCCCCTTTCCCGCACGCGGGAAACGATGCGCATCATCCGCCGCGAATGCGGGCTCGAGCCCGACGATTTCGCGACGGACGAGCGGCTGCTGGAGCTTGATTTCGGCGACTGGCAAAACCGGACGCTGGAGGAGATCGGCCGCGACGAGCCGCAGGAAATCGCCCGCCGCGATGCCGACAAGTGGGCCTTCAGGCCGCATGGGCCGACGGCGGAATCCTACCAGATGCTGGCCGAAAGGGCTCGGCCCTTCTTCGAGGGCCTGGCCGGACGCAGCATCGTCGTCGCGCATGGCGGCATCACGCGCGTCTTCCTCGAAATGTATGGCGGCGTGCCACCGCAGGACGCGGCCTACGCGCTGATCCTGCAGGACAGGGTGCTGAAGGCCGAAAACGGCCGGATCGACTGGGTATGACCGCCGGCCCTCAGGCCAGATAGAGAAGATGCACCTGCATGCCCGGCTGAAGCGGCGCATAGTCGTGCGTGTCCGGCAGGACGTAGCGGGTGCCGTCGTCCAGCGTCAGCATCGCGCCCATGCGGTCGATGGAGGCGACGATGCCCTCCGCCTCCCGCGCGCGGGGCGGTATCGTGGCGGAGATGACCAGGACGGTGCTGGCGAATAGGGCGATGGCTCTGCGGTCCATGAACTTGCTACGATCGCTGGGAACGAAATGTCGGCGTCAGGAAAACTCAACCGCCTTTGTGTTTTTTTCGCGCCCGTCCTAATGCGGCAAAGATTAAAATTTGACCCTGCTGCCGGGCGTGGCCTAGAGCTTTCCGCAGCAATTCCGGATGCCGGGGAGAGTTATGTCGCATAACAGTTTTGGCCACCTCTTCCGCGTCACCACTTTCGGTGAAAGCCATGGCGTGGCCATCG
Source organism: Aureimonas sp. OT7 (assembly GCF_014844055.1). NCBI lineage: Bacteria > Pseudomonadati > Pseudomonadota > Alphaproteobacteria > Hyphomicrobiales > Aurantimonadaceae > Aureimonas > Aureimonas sp. OT7. The sequence continues at coordinate 1,751,905 of NZ_CP062167.1, read as the reverse complement.
GCTGCATCGTCGACGGCACGCCGCCCGGGCTAACCTTCACGCGCGCAGATATCCAGGCCGAATTGGACAGGCGGCGTCCCGGACAATCGCGCTACACCACCCAGCGCCAGGAGCCGGACACGGTCGAGATCCTGTCCGGCGTCATCGAACAGGCGGACGGAACGCTCGTCACCACCGGCACGCCCATCGCCATGGAAATCCGCAACGTGGACCAGCGTTCGAAGGATTATTCGGACATCGCCCAGCGCTATCGCCCCGGCCATGCCGACTTTGCCTACGACCGGAAATACGGGGTCCGCGACTTCCGCGGCGGTGGACGCTCATCCGCGCGGGAGACGGCGACGCGCGTGGCCGCCGGCGCCATAGCCCGTCTGGTGGTGCCCGGGGTGCGGATACGCGGCGCGCTGGTGCAGATCGGCGACCGCGCCGTGAACCGCCAGAGCTGGAACTGGGACGATGTCCGGTCGAACCCCTTTTTCTGCCCGGATGCCGGCACCGCGGCACTGTGGGCCGAGGATCTCGACAAGATCCGCAAGGCCGGCTCATCCATCGGGGCGGTGGTCGAAGTGGTGGCCGAGGGGGTTCCCGTCGGCCTCGGCGCGCCGCTTTATGGCAAGCTCGACCAGGATATCGCAGCCAATTTGATGTCGATCAACGCCGTGAAGGGCGTAGAGATCGGCGAAGGCTTCAACGCCGCCCGCCTGACCGGCGAGGAAAACGCCGACGAGATGCGCATGGGCGCCGACGGTGAGGCCGAGTTCCTGTCCAACCATGCCGGGGGCATCCTCGGCGGCATCTCCACCGGCCAGCCCATTGTGGCGCGCTTTGCCGTCAAGCCGACATCCTCCATCCTGACTCCCCGGCGGTCCATCGATGCCTTGGGCCAGGAGGTGGACGTGATGACCAAGGGCCGGCACGATCCATGCGTCGGCATCCGCGCCGTGCCCATCGGCGAAGCAATGATGGCCTGTGCGATCGCCGATCATTATCTGCGCCATCGCGGCCAGACGGGTCGCGGATGAGGACGCGGCTCTACCACCATCCCATCTTTGCCGAGCACCTGACCGGGCCCGGCCATCCCGAGCGTCCGGAGCGGATCGCCGCTGTCGAGGCGGCCCTCGAAGCGGAAAGCTTCCAGTTGCTGCAGCGGGCCGAGGCGCCGGAGGGCCGGTTGCAGGACGTCTATCTGTGCCACCCGGAGGCTTATGTACGCCGCGTCGCACAGGCGACGCCGGCCGAAGGGCTGGCGCGGATCGATGGCGATACGGTGGTGAGCCCGCGCAGCTTCGTCGCGGCCCTGCACGGCGTGGGTGCCGCATGCCTTGCAGTCGACGATGTCGTGTCCGGCCAGGTGTCCAACGCCTTCGTCGCCGCCCGCCCGCCCGGACACCATGCCGAGCGCGCCACCGCCATGGGCTTCTGCCTGTTCAACCAGGCGGCCATCGCCGCCCGCCACGCACAGGAGGCGTTGGGCCTCTCGCATATCGCGATCATCGACTGGGATGTCCATCACGGCAATGGCACGCAGGACATCTTCTGGAGCGACCCGACGGTGCTCTACGCCTCGCTGCACCAGATGCCGCTCTATCCCGGCACCGGCGCCTTGAGCGAAACGGGCGCCGGCAATATCGTCAACGCACCGCTGCGCGCCGGCGATGGCGGCGACGCCTTCCGCGAAGCCTTCCTGACGCGTGTCGTACCGGCGGTCGAATCCTTCCAGCCGGATCTTATCATCCTGTCGGCCGGCTTCGACATGCACGCCCGTGATCCGCTGGCCGACATGCAGCTTCGCGAGGCGGATTTCGACTGGGCCACCGGCCAGGTGATGACATTGGCCGACCGCTTCTGTAACGGTCGCCTCGTATCCATTCTCGAAGGCGGCTACGACCTGACCGGGCTGTCCCAATCGGTCGCCGTCCATGTCCAACGCCTGATGACCGGCTGAGGAGACATCATGCCAGAGCAGCAACGTCCCGAAACCGAAGACGACATCTCCGCGCTCAGCTTCGAGCAGGCCCTCGCGGCACTGGAGCGTATCGTCTCGGATCTCGAGCGCGGCGACGTTCCGCTGGAGGCGGCGATCCGCACCTATGAGCGCGGCGAAAAGCTGAAGGCCCATTGCGACAAGCTGCTGGCGGCCGCGGAGGACAAGGTCGAGAAGATCAAGTCGACGCGCGGCCGGGCCACCGGCACCGAGCCGCTGGACCCGGCCTGAGGCGAACACGCAAGATTTCATCGCGGTGTAAAGCTTTACCGGGAAGTCATAACTTTCGCCCCGCGACGAGCCATCTTATAGAGCGAAGCTTGAAACGGCTCCACGAAAGGGCACCTTCCGTGATGGGCCGTGCCGCCACCGAAGGCGGCGCGATTATCGAAAGGTGAAGCTGCACCGTGTCGGATATGCTGAGAACGCCCCTCCTCGACGAGATCGCCTCTCCGGCCGATCTGCGCGCCCTGCCGGAATCGGCACTGACGCAGGTTGCCGATGAGGTTCGGCGCGATCTCGTGGACGCGGTGTCGCGCACCGGTGGCCATCTCGGCGCCGGCCTCGGCGTCGTGGAGCTGACGGTCGCCCTCCACTACGTATTCAACACGCCGGAAGACCGGCTGATCTGGGATGTCGGCCACCAGGCCTATCCTCACAAGATCCTCACCGGCCGGCGCGAGGGAATGCGCACCATCCGCCAGGAAGACGGCCTGTCGGGTTTCGCCAAGCGCTCGGAAAGCGTCTACGACCCGTTCGGCGCCGGGCATTCTTCCACATCGATCTCGGCGGGCCTCGGAATGGCGGTGGCGCGCGACCTTTCCGGCGGGCGCAACAACGTCATCGCGGTGATCGGCGACGGCGCGATGTCGGCCGGCATGGCTTATGAGGCCATGAACAATGCCGGTGCCCTGGACGCGCGGCTGATCGTCATCCTGAACGACAACGACATGTCCATCGCCCCGCCCACGGGCGCGATGAGCGCCTATCTGGCGCGGCTGGTTTCCGGCAAGGCCTACCGCACCCTGCGCAATCGCGCCAAGCAGATCACCGACAAGCTGCCGGAGTTCGTCCGCGAGGGCGCCCGCCGCACCGAAGAGTTCACACGCGGCTTCTTCACCGGCGGCACGCTCTTCGAAGAGCTCGGCTTCTATTACGTGGGCCCCATCGACGGGCACGATCTCGACCATCTGCTCCCGGTTCTGAAGAATGTGCGCGACGCGCAGGACGGGCCCATCCTCGTCCATGTCGTGACGCAGAAGGGCAAGGGCTATGGCCCGGCGGAATCCTCCGCCGACAAGTATCACGGCGTATCCAAGTTCGACGTGGTGACCGGCGAGCAGGCCAAGGCCAAGGCCAATGCCCCAAGCTATACGCGTGTCTTCGCCGAAAGCCTCGTCCAGGAAGCGCGCGAGGACGACAGGATCGTCGCGATAAACGCCGCCATGCCCAACGGAACCGGCCTCGACCTGTTCGGCGAGGCGTTCCCCACGCGCACCTTCGATGTCGGCATCGCCGAGCAGCACGCCGTCACCTTTGCGGCGGGCCTTGCCAGCGAGGGCTTCAAGCCGTTCTGCGCCATCTATTCCACCTTCCTGCAGCGTGCCTACGACCAGATCGTCCACGATGTTGCGATCCAGCATCTGCCGGTGCGCTTCGCCATAGACCGGGCCGGCTTCGTGGGTGCCGACGGGCCGACGCATGCGGGATCCTTCGATACCGGTTTCCTTGCGCCGCTGCCGGGAATGGTGGTGATGGCAGCGGCCGACGAGGCGGAGCTGCGCCACATGGTGCGCACGGCCGCGGCCTATGACGAAGGCCCGATCTCGTTTCGCTATCCGCGAGGCAACGGCGTCGGCGTGGATATGCCGGCGCGTGGCGAGATCCTGGAAATCGGCAAGGGGCGCATCGTCAGGGAAGGCTCCAAGATCGCCATCCTGTCCTTCGGCACCCGGCTCGCGGATGCTCTTGCGGCAGCCGAAGAACTGGAGACCTTCGGCCTGTCGACCACGGTCGCCGATGCGCGCTTCGCCAAGCCGCTGGATACCGATCTCATCCGGCGCCTTGCGCAGAACCACGAAGTGCTGATCCTGCTGGAAGAAGGCGCGGGCGGTGGCTTCGCCGCGCAAGTGCTGGAGCATATGGCGCGCAACGGCCTCCTGGAACACGGGTTGAAGGTACGTCCGCTGACCATGCCGGACAGCTTCGTCGACCATGCCGCGCCGGAAAAGATGATCCAGCGTGCCGGCCTGGATAAAGCGGGCATCGTGGATGCCGTTTTCCGCACTCTCGGAGATACGTCCCACCGCGTATTGCAGGCGTGAGCGAACGCACGCGGCTCGACCAGTTTTTGGTGGATCGGGGTTTGAGCGAGACGCGGGTGCGCGCAAGGGATGCGATCCTGCGCGGTCACGTCCGCGTCGATGGCGTGGCGGCCTCCAAGCCCGGACAACTCGTGTCCGATACCGTGAGCGTGGACATGGACGATCCCGCTTCGGCCTACGTGTCCCGCGCCGCACTCAAGCTGGTGGCGGCGCTGGACCATTTCAGCCTCGATATCGCCGGCCGCGTGGCGCTGGATATCGGCGCATCCACGGGCGGCTTCACCCAGGTCGCCCTGCTGTCCGGCGCGCGCCACGTCGTGGCCATCGATGTCGGCCACGGCCAGATGCACCCCAGTATCGCGGCCGATCCGCGCGTTACCCGGATCGACGGGCTCAACGCGCGGGCACTGACCCGGCCGGATCTGGGCGGCCACCCCGTGGACCTCATTGTATCGGATGTCAGCTTCATATCGTTGAAGCTGGCCCTGCCGCCGGCATTATCGCTGGCTGAACCGGGCGCGCTGGGCATTTTTCTGGTAAAGCCGCAATTCGAGGCCGGCCGCGATGCCATCGGCAAGGGCGGCCTTTTGAAGGATCGCTCGCAAGGCGAAGCCATCGCACGGGACATGTCCGGCTGGCTCGGGGCGCAGGATGGCTGGCGCCCGGTGGGGACGACGGCGTCTCCGATAGCGGGCGGCGACGGCAACAGGGAATATCTTCTGGTGGGACGCAGGGCGTGAGTGAAACGATCCGCATAGAGCGACTGGGCGTCAAAGCCGACGGCATCGGGATTGGCCCCGGTGGTCCGGCCTACGTTCCCTTCACCCTGCCGGGAGAAAGCATCGAGGCCGAACGGCACGGCCAGCGCGCCCGCGCCACGGCCATATTGGAGCCTTCGCCCGAGCGGCAGGTTGCCCCCTGCCCGCACTACACGCGTTGCGGTGGCTGCGACATGCAGCATGCCAGCCCCGCGCTGTATGCCGGGTTCAAGCGCGATCTGGTGGTGGAAGCGTTGCGACGCGCCGGGTTGGAAGCGCCCGTACGATCGATGGTCCCGACCGCACCGGGCACCCGCCGCCGCGCCGTCTTTTCGGCCACGCGCGCCGGCACCCGTATCCTGTTCGGTTTCCACGAAGCCATGAGCGACCGGATCGCGCCCATCGATACCTGTCTGGTCCTGAAACCCGAGATCGTTTCGGCCCTGCCGGCGCTGCGCCGGCTGGCGGAAGGGCTGGTCGCGCGGAAGGGAGAAACCCGGCTGACGGTAACCCTGGCCGGCACCGGGCTGGATGTCGCCGTCGAAACCGGACAGACGCTCAGCGAACCCTTGCGCGCCCGCGCCATGCAGATTGCCCTGTCATCGGAATTCGCACGGCTCAGCGTCAATGGAGAGATCGTGATCGAGCCGCGCCCGCCGGTGGTGCTGGCGGGCGATGTTCCGGTGCTTCTTCCCGCCGGCGCGTTCCTGCAGGCGGTGGCCGGGGCCGAGGCCGAGATGGCGCGGCTGGCGCTGGCGCATCTTCACGATTGCCGACAGGTCGCCGACCTCTTCTGCGGCGTCGGTACGTTTGCATTCCGCCTCGCACGGCACCAGGCGACCCACGCGGTCGAGAACGACGCTGCATCGCTGGCGGCGCTGGACCGAGCGCAGCGCGCCGCTTCCGGCCTCAAGCCATTGACAAGCGAACGCCGCGACCTCTTCCGCAGGCCCGTAACCACCAGGGAGCTGAAACGCTTCGATGGCGTGCTGTTCGATCCGCCAAGGGCCGGCGCCGAGGCACAGGCCCGTCAACTGGCGGACTCGTCGGTGCGGCGCGTGGTTGCCGTTTCATGCAATCCTTTGACGCTGGCGCGCGATGCCCGCATCCTCGTCGATGGCGGCTACCGCCTGACCGAGGTGACGCCCATAGACCAGTTTCTCTGGTCGCATCACGTCGAGGCGGTGGCGCTTTTCGAGCGCGTCTGAGCGAAGGGTTCGCCGATGGATCAGGTACTGGGCTTTCTCCATGCCTATGGCGCCATCGCCATCTTCGTCATCATCTTTCTGGAATCCACCGGCCTGCCGCTGCCCGGCGAAAGCCTGCTGATCGCTTCCGGCCTTCTGGCCGGGCGCGGCGAGCTGGATATCTGGACGGTGTTCCTGGCTGCCTGGGCCGGCGGCGTGCTGGGCGACAATCTGGGTTACGTTATCGGCCGCACGGTCGGCCGACCGGTTATCGTACGCTATGGCTCCAAGGTAGGTCTGACAGAACCGCGCTTTGCCGCCGTGGAGCGACAATTCCTGAAGCATGGCGCGCTTGTCGTTCTGTTCGCGCGGTTCTTCGTGGTTCTTCGACAGCTCAACGGGCTCGTCGCCGGCATCACCGGCATGCATTGGCTGCATTTCATCGTAGCGAACGCCGCCGGCGCGGCCCTCTGGACCGGCCTCTGGGCTTTCGCGGCCTATGCCTTCGGCACGGAGCTGGAGCACTATCTGCACTATGGCCGTCAGGCCTTCTATGTCGTGGGCATCGGGCTGGGCGTCGCCGCCGTTGCCTACGGCCTGTACGTCATGCGGCGGAAGAAGAACGCGCCATGAAGGCGTCGAAGGCCGCCCGCGCTTCCGGAGAGCGGAGCCTTTCGTCGAAGGCCGCCACCTCCTCGCGGATACGCTGGCGCACCTCTTCCCGGTCGCCGCGCATCAGACGGCGCGCGACGTCCAGCGCACCCTGCGGCTTGCGGGCCAGTCGCCGTGCCGCCTGACGCGCCGCGTCCGCGACCGGCAGGCCATCCTCGACAAGGGTGACAAGCCCTGCATCCGCAGCCTGACGGCCATCCAACGGATCGCCCATGACAAGCAGCGAAAAGGCTTTCTGCGGGCCCATCACGCGCGGCGCCAGAAGGCTGGATGCGGCTTCCGGCACGACGCCGAGATCCAGAAACGGCGTGCGGAACAGCGAACGCGCGGTCGCGAAGGCCATGTCGCAATGGAACATCAGCGTCGTGCCGATGCCGATCGCCAGCCCGTCGACAGCCGCGATCAATGGCTTTTCGAGCCGCCCGAGCGCTTCCAGGAAGCGCCATGTCTCTTCCAGGCCCACGCCCTCATTGGCAAAGCGCATGAAATCGCCGATGTCGTTGCCGGCGCAGAATGCGCCTTCCGCTCCCTGCACCACGACCACGCGTACGGCGTCATCCGCCCCTGCGCGATCCAGCGCGTCGGCCAATGCGGCATACATCGGCTGGTTGAGCGCGTTCTTCTTGTCGGGTCGGTTCAGCGTCAGCGTCATGACGCCATCCGCCAACTCAATGATGACCAGCTCGCTCATTCGGTTCGCCCCTCAGGCCAGTGCCGCTTCGATGGATTCGAGCGCACGGCCCGTTGCCTTGACCTTGCGATTCAGCCCGCGCGTTTCCGGCAGGATGTCCGCGACCATGAAGCGCGCCAGCGCGCCGTGGCCGGTGCCCTCGTCGGCGCGCAGCGCGGCGCGTGCCATCAGCGCTCCGCCGAGCACGAGCGAGAACAGGCGCTGATACGCCGTCGCTCCCGCAAGCGCATCGTCCACGCCGGCCTGCCGCAGGAAAAAGGTAGCGTCGCGCAGATCGTCCAGCGCCTCGCGCAGCCCCTCGGCCATCTGCGCGATGCCCGGGCGATTGGCGGTCTCGACGGCGTCGATATCCGCCTCGATCTCGGCCAACAGTGCGTCGAGGGCCGCACCGCCGCCGAGCGGCAGCTTGCGCATGACGAGATCCATCGCCTGGATACCGTTGGTGCCTTCGTAGATCGGGGCGATCCGGGCATCGCGCAGCAGCCGCGCCGCACCCGTTTCCTCGATGAAGCCCATGCCGCCATGGACCTGGATTCCCATCGACGCCACCTCGACGCCGATATCGGTGGCGAAGCTCTTGGCCATCGGCGTCAACACGCTGGCGCGGTCGGCCCAGCGCGCGGCTTCCGCGCCGTCCTCGGCGTGCGACATGTCGATCGCGAAGGCGCAGGAATAGCAGATGGCGCGGGCCGCCGCCGTCAGGGCCTTCATCGTCATCAGCATGCGGCGGACGTCCGGATGCTGGATGATGGGCACCATGCCCTCGCCGCCATCGCGGGCGCGCCCCTGCCGGCGGTCCTTTGCATAGGCCAGCGCCTTCTGCGTCGCCGCCTCCGCGACGCCAAGTCCCTGCACGCCGACATAGAGCCGCGCCGAGTTCATCATGGTGAACATGCAGGCAAGGCCCTTGTTTTCCTCGCCGACGAGCCAGGCGACCGCGCCGGCCTCGCCGGTTTCGCCGGCATTGTCACCGTAGACCATGGTGCAGGTGGGCGAGGCATGGATGCCAAGCTTGTGCTCCATGCCGACGCAGAAGGCGTCGTTGCGCAGGCCGGGCCGGCCATCCGCATCGGGAATGAACTTCGGCACCAGGAACATCGAAATGCCCTTCACCCCCGCCGGCGCATCCGACAGCCGCGCGAGGATGATGTGGACGATATTGTCGGTCATGTCGTGCTCGCCGAAGGTAATGAATATCTTCTGGCCGAACAGGCGGTAGGTGCCGTCGTCGCGCCGCTCGGCGCGGGTCCGCAGGCCCGAAAGGTCGGAGCCGGACTGCGGCTCCGTCAACTGCATCGTCCCGGTCCATTCGCCGGAGGTCAGCTTTTCCAGGTAGATCGCCTTCAGCGCCTCGCTGCCATGCTTGTGCAGCGCCTCGACGGCGGCGATGGTCAGCGTCGGGCCGATGCCGAAGGCCATGGACGCACCGTTCCACATTTCCGTCACCGCCGCCGACAGCGCCGTGGGCAGCCCCTGCCCGCCGGCTTCCACCGGGCCGGTCAGGGCGTTCCAGCCGGCCGCGCACCAATCGGTATAGAGCTTGCCCCATCCGGGCGGCATGGTGACGACACCCTTGTCGAAATGCGCGCCGATCCTGTCGCCGCTTTCGTAAAGAGGAGCAACGGCATCGCCGGCGTAACGCCCGGCCTCTTCCAGGATGGCGTCGAGGAGGTCGGGCGTGAGATCGCCCAGTTTGCCCCGCCCCATCGCATCGTCCAGGCCGATGACCTGCCTGAGGGTAAAGCCGATTTCCGAAACGGGTGCCTTGTACATGCTGAATGCCCCTCCCCGGCAGTTCGATGCAGAGGCATTCAGCTAGCGCGGGTTTACGTTTACGTCAATCAGACGGGGCATCCTTTCGCACGCAGCAACGCGTCGAAGCGTTGACGATCGAGTTGTCCGGTGGCGTTGCGAGCCGCTATACCCTTCTCTTTTTCGGCGTGCGCCAGGCACAAGGGAAGCAGACGCTCGACATCCGCGGCGGGAATGCAGATGACGCCATCGGCATCGCCCAGGATCAGATCCCCCGGATTGACGGCCAGCCCACCGCAGGCGATCGGCACGTTCACCTCGCCCGGCCCGTCCTTGGACGGCCCACGAAGGGTATGGCCCCGGGCGTAAGCGGCAATGCCGGGTTGCGCCCACTCCGCCACGTCGCGCAACGCTCCGTCCAGGACGAAACCGGCGATATCCCGCGCCACGGCGGTTGTCCGCATCAATCCGCCGATGACCGCCGTCGACACGTCGCCGCCTCCGTCGATCACGATGACGTCGCCGGGCTTCGCCATCATCATCGCCAGATGGATCATGAGATTGTCGCCCGGGCGGATGCGCACGGTGACCGCCGGCCCGCAGGTCACCAGAGACAGGTCCGCGTGATAGGCCTTGAGGCCGACCGATCCCGTATGGCGTCCCATGACATCGCCCGCGTGGCAGGTGGGTACGGCCCGATAAGCCTCGACGATTTTGGGCATGGGGCCCGGGCAACGCGGGTTGACCCGGAATCCGGTCGGCCATTCGGCCGCTGTTGCTTGCGTCATCTCGTTCATGGTCAAGACCTCCGACCCATCATGCGCTGAGACTGAAGAGCGGGTAGGCCGGCTGCTCGTCACGCAGGACGCGAATGACCTCCTCGGCCGCGGTGACCGCCATCTTCACCCGGGTTTCCTGGACGCTGGTACCGAGATGCGGCGACAAGGCCACATTCTCCAGCGTCAGAAGCGGAGAATTCCTGCTGACGGGCTCCTCCTCGAAGACGTCGAGGCCGGCGGCACCAAGGCGCCCCGTCGTCAGGGCTTCGTAAAGCGCCTCCTCGTCCACGATGCCGCCGCGCGCCGAAACGACGATCACGGCCGTATCCTTCATCTTGTCGATCGCCTCCCGCCCGATCATCCGACGGGACGACTCCGTCAACGCGCAATTGACGGAAATGAAGTCCGACCGGGCGTACAGCTCGTCGAGCGGAACCCAGGTGGCGTTCAACTCGGCCTCGGCCTCGGGCTGCCGGACGGGGTCGTTGTACAGCACCTCCATCTCGAAGCCGCGCCCGCGTCGCGCCATGTTCTTGCCGATCTTGCCGAAGCCGATGATGCCGAGCGTCTTGTGGGACACGTCGTATCCCATGAACCGGCGGGCCACGGCGGTGCCGGCCTCGGTCCACTGCCCGCTACGGACATAGTGGTCGGCAAGATGCAGCTTGCGCGCGGCGTTGATCATCAAGCCGAAGGTCAGATCGGCGATCGTATGCGTATGAACCGGCGTGACCGTCACGTGAATGCCGCGGCGTTTCGCTTCTTCCAGGTCGAAATTCTCGTAGCCGACGCCGCGCCGTGCAGCGATCCTCAGCTTCGGGGCCATCGTCATGGCCTCCGCGTCGAGATGCTCGGTGTGCCATACGAAGATCGCGCCGTCGGCATCGCGTATTCCGTCCAGGAACTCGCCACGCGTCAAAGGACGGTTCACGTTCGAGCATGCCACCTCGATACCGGCGCCGCGCAGGAGATCGACGGCCTCCTCTTCCAGCGGCTGCGTTATGAAGACTTTCATCGCGCGCTTTCCTTCTCTTTGATCGTCGTCACGATCACGCCTGTCTGCGGGTCCCGCCCCCGGACGATGTCGATGCCGTGAATTTCCTGGATCACCAGGTCCAGTGTCGTCAGGGTGATGGTGCCGGGCTCGACATGGCCGCCGTAGAAGCGGTTGTCCTTGCCGCTGGCCACGCAGTGATAGTGGATATCGAGGCGCCCCGGCTGCAGGCTCGGCGCGACGATGCCTTGTCCCGCGATCAGGCTGAAGGGCCCTTCCATGACCAATTGGCGCGTGTACCCTTCCTCCTTCGTCGGCTCGACCCTGTCCACGTAGTGCATGGCCAGGCGGCGGAAGCTGCCGATGGTGGTGGTGATGACGCCGCACGAGATGTCGTGGGCGCGGCAGACCTCCTCCACGCTTTCGAGAAGGTCGCGATCCGGATGGATGCGCGCCGCGACGACCCTGCCCGCCGTTCCCGCCGCGCTGTCGAAGTATCGTGTCGCCTGGTCGAGCATCAGATCGCCTCCACCACGGCTTCGACCTCGGCCAGCGACAGCAGGCGATAGGGATCGCGCTTCAGCAGCAGCGGCAGTTCCGCCATGGTGCGTGCGTCGTAGGTCGGATCCTCCGTCGTCAGCCAGTATCGAGTGGACGGGATCAAGGCGACCGTCGGGTTGAAGCACCACGCGATATCGAAGATCTTTTCCGGCTTGTCGGCGATGAAGACCAGCTTCCCATGCATCTGGCCGCGCATCTGGAAGGCCACGGGAACCACCTCGTGGATATCCCATCCGCGCTTCTTCATTGCAGCCAGGGCCGGTTTCAGGATCAGGTCCGGGTGGAGGCTGGTTTCGACATTGGCATGGATGTGGACCACGTCGCGATGCTCGTTGAGATCGCAGTAGCGGGCCCAGGCCGGGCCGGCGAAATAGGCGTCCACCTGTTTCTGCGCGTCCGGCGTCATCTCGGTGACGAATGGGTACCGCGCATAGAATTCCTTCATGTAGGACGCGCCCCACCATTCCACGTTGTCGGCGCGCGCGGCCGGCTTGATCAGGGCATCGGGCGAATACTTCCAGAGAAGGTCGAAATGCGGCAGCCCCTGCGGCTCGATGCCGTGGATCGAGCCGGAATCCGCCACTTGCCCGGACGTGAATATCTCGATCTTGCGGTGGACGGGGCGCCCGATCCGGGCGAAGTAGCCCTTGACGATCTCTTCCAGGCTCATCGGGTGGATCTGGGTCTCGATATAGGCGTGCAGATGGTAGACCGGCTCGCTGTCGATCTGCAGCGCCTCCATCACCTCGTTCCAGTGCGCGGAGCGGAAATAGGCGGCGACGGTTTCGACCACGTCCGGGGCGGCCCGGGCGGCGGTGGGTTTGGTGGCGACGTTCATTGGAACTCGTTCCTCTTGGATTAGCTATGGATGCCGATGGGCGGTCAGGACGCCATGGCCCAGCGGCGTATGGTTCTGTCCTCGAGCGCCTTGAACAGGACGCCTTCGACGAACAGGCCGATGACGATCACCGCGAGCAGGCCTGCGAAGACGGCTGGAATGTCGAGCATGTTCTTGGACTGGAAGATGAACCATCCAAGCCCGCCCGAACCGGACGAGACGCCGAACACCATCTCGGCTGCGATCAGGGTGCGCCATGCGAAAGCCCACCCGATCTTGAGGCCGGTGACGATGGACGGCAAAGCGGCCGGCACAAGGATTTGCGAGACGAAGCCCCATCCCTTCAGCCCGTAGTTTCGGCCGACCATCCGCAGCGTGGTCGAGGTCGAGCGGAAGCCGGAAAACGTGTTCAGCGCGACCGCCCACAGGACGGAATGGACCAGGACGAAAACGAGGCTGGCGTTACCGAGCCCGAACCAGATCAGGGCCAGCGGCAACAATGCGATTGCCGGCAGGGGGCTGAACATGGACGACAGCAGAACCATCAGATCCTCGCCGATCCGCGTTCCGATCGCCAACACGGTCAACAGCCCGGCAAGCGCGATGCCGATGCCGTATCCGACCAGAAGCACTTTCAGCGAACCCCAGATGCGCAATGGCAGTTCCCCGGTTGCAAAGCCGGCAATGACGGCGTCGACGGTCTGGCCGAAGGTGGGAAACAGAAGATCGTTGCCCACATAGAGGCCGTAGGCCTGCCAGATCAGGGCCAGCGCCACGAGAATGAGCGCCTTGCGGACGGCGGACGAACCCCAGGCCCTTTCCCACGGCGTGAGCTGGCGCTCGACCAGCCCGAATTCGGTTGCGGGCCGCGGCTCGCGGCGGATTTCGGGGCGCACGGCATTACCGGTAAAGCCCGGACGGACGGAAAGATCGCTCATCGTGCGGCTCCGGTTGCTTCGACGGGCTGCGCAAACAGCAGATCATGGATTTCGGCTTCCAGTTTCGCGGCCTTTTCCGGAGACTGATCGGTCCGATCCAGCCCGTTCAGCTCGGCCTTGACCTGACCGGGATGCGGGGACAGGAGAAGGATGCGATTGCCGATCTTGATGGCCTCGGCAATGGAGTGCGTCACGAACAGCACGGTGAACTGGGTGTCATCCCAGAGCTCGAGCAGCTCGTCCTGCATCTTGGCTCTCGTCAGCGCATCCAGCGCGGCGAAGGGCTCGTCCATCAGGAGGATTTCCGGCTCCATCGCCATCCCGCGCGCAATGGCCACCCGCTGCTTCATCCCGCCGGACAGCATGTGCGGATACTTGTCCGCAAAGCCGCTGAGGTTCACCTTGTCCAGGTAGCGGCTGGCCCGGTCGGACGCCTCCTTCCAGTCCTTGCACCGGCCGGTCGCCAGAAGCGGAAACATGACGTTCTGCAGCACGGTCTTCCACGGCAGGAGCTGGTCGAACTCCTGAAACACCATCATCCTGTCCGGACCCGGTTCGGTGACCACCCTGCCGTTCAGCGTTATCTGCCCGTCGGCTGGCCGGTGGAAGCCCCCTATCGCCTTCAGGAGCGTGGACTTGCCGCAGCCGGACGGGCCGAGCAGCACGAAGCGATCGCCCTTGCAGACATCGGCGCTGACCTTGTAGGTGGCCATGACGGAATGCCCGCCGGCAACGTACTGCAAGGTCACTCCATCGATGCGGAGGACGGGTTCGTCCGGGATGACGGCGCTGTGTAGCTGTGCCGGCTTGGTGATCATGTTCATGGGTTCCTCCTCGTTCCGGGCTCCCCTCGCCGTCAGTCGGCGTTGGCGGCTTCCGGCCGCCCCTTCAGATTGTCGAAGAAGTAATCCTTCCAGTCCTGCGGCGCGTCTCGGATCAGGCCGATCCTGGCCATGAACTCCGCCGTCTGGAACGTTCCCATCGGCAGCGACTGGAAAACGTTACCGTCATCCGCAAGCATCGCGGCGAACTCGTCTTTCTCGAACCGCTCGCCCGTCGATGAGAGATAGAGTTCGGCGGCCCGCTCCGGATCGTCGTTGATGATCTGCTGGGCTTCCTCGAGCGCGCCAAGGAAGACCGCGACGTCCTCGGCATGATCGTCGTGCCATGCGGTCCGCGATACGGCCAGGAGGTTCGTCGTCGGGCCTGCCACGTCGAGCGTACTGAGCACGGGGTGCATTCCTTCCATCTCCAGCAGTTGCTGGTAATAGGGAGGGCCGGCGAACATCGTGTCGATGGCGCCATTCGGCGTCACCATCGCCTGCACGGCGTCGGTGAATCCAAGTTGAACCATCATCGGATCGAAGCGGTTGGGATCGCCGAACTCCTTGTCGAGGGCCATCTGAAGATAGATCGCCTGGTTGGACACGCGAAGCGACGTCACGGATATGCGGTTATCGGGCTTGAAGTCGGCGAGGGTCTGGACGGCCGGATCCTTGGTCACCAGAATGCTTTCCGTACCGCTGACGGCTGCCACCGCCTTGATGTCCCCGCGCGTCCTGGACCAGAGCAGCAGGGCGTTGGACAGACCCACGCCGATCACGTCCACATTCCCGGAGATGAGGGCATCGGTCACGGCGGACCCTGACGGGAAATTCAGGTACTGGGGCGTAACCGTGATACCGGCGGCTTCGGCATGCTTCTCGATCAGACCTGCCTGCTTCATCACGTGGAAAGGGGCAAACAGGATGCCCGTCCCGGCCGCGATCCGTATATCGTCGGCCAGGGCCGATGCCTGATGCCCGACAAGGCCGATGGCCAGGGCGATCGCGGATGCGGAAAGTTTCAGATGTTTCATGATCAGTCCTCCCAGATCGTCATTTTTTCGGCGCACCCTCCCCGGCGCGCTGCAGCATTCTCATGCGACGGCGTCGCATCGCCCCCGTTCTGTCTTCAGCACATCCGGGTTCAGGCAAAGCTGTGCGATTTCCCCCGGCAGAGCATTCCCCGATGCCGTGGCATCGAGGTAGGCGACCACGTTACGCGCCGCCTGGGCCGCCATCTCGTCCAGGGCCTCGGGTGTCGAGCCGCCGACATGCGGCGTCAGGATGACGTTCGGGTGGCGCCGCAAGGGACCATCCTGCAGGGGCTCATGCGCAAAGGTATCCAGAGCCGCGGCGCTGATGTGCCCATTGTCGAGCATGGCCACGAGCGCGGCTTCGTCGACCAGTTCGCCACGTGCGGTATTCACCAGGATCGCCCCCCGCCTCATGACGGCCAGTGAGGGTCCGTCGATCAGCGGCGGCGCACCCCGGATAGCCGGGCAGTGCAGGCTTACGACATCGCTGCGCGCCAGAAGGTCGTGCAGATCGCCGCAGAAGACGGTTTCGGCATCCTTGACGCCAGGCAGGGCCGGGTCGAAGGCCACGACCCTCATCCCCATGGCGTGAGCGATGGTGCCCACCTGCCGCGCAATCCGGCCATAGCCGACAAGGCCCAGCGTCTTGCCGGAAAGCTGGGCGCCGTCGCCCGCCCGGCTCCACTCTCCCATCCGGACGCTGCGGTCGAATCGGACGATGCGGCGGGCTGCCGCCAGCATGAGGCCGACGGTAAACTCGGCCACCGCCCTGGCATTCGCCCCCGGCGTCGAAAAGACGCCGATGCCCTGCCGGCTCGCAGCGGCGATGTCGATATTGCTGGTTCCGGTGCCGTGCTTGGAAATGACCTTGAGAGATCGGCACGCCCCGATCAGATCCGCCGACAGGTGCATCGTCCTCGATATGATCCCGTCTACCGGCTCGGTCCTCAGAATATGCCGAAGCCCTTCGGTGTCGGAGAAGCCGGTTACGTAGCGGAGGGTGCATTCCGCCTCGGCCAGGATAGCCTGCCCGGCAGGCGCAAGAGATGGCGCCGTTATCAGGACGATTCGTTGCATATGACTGTACCCTCCCCGGAACACAGGCATCGAACCATTCTTGACTCATTCTGTCTAATATATAAAATTCAGCAATTCATAATTTTTGGGAATAGTATGAACGAGCGCGACCTCCGGTACTTCGTGGCCATCGTGGACTGTCGCGGGATCGGCGCGGCCGCGCAACGGTTGGGCGTGACGCAACCGGCGGTCACCAAATGCGTCGACCGTCTCGAGGACGTGCTGCGCACGCCTCTGCTGTCCCGCAAGGGACGCTATGTGGAGCTCACACCGGCCGGCATCCTGTTCCACCGCCGGGCGAAGGCAATTCTGCTTCGGATGGAGGATGCGATGCAGGAATTGTCCAACCATGCGACGGGCCACAGCGGGCACGTCCGCCTGGGCGCGGCCGCAACCATGACGGAAGCGCTTCTGCCGGGCGCCCTCAAGCGGGTCATGCGGGAAACACCGGGCATAACGATCGAACTGGCGACCGGCATGAACGACGTCCTGCGCGAGGCCCTGCGCGAAAACCGTCTCGACCTGCTGATCAGTCCGACGGCCGAGGGCGGCGACGAATTCGAGAGCGAGCCTCTTATCTCCGACAGGGTCGTCGTCGTGGCAAGGCGCGGCCACCCGCTCTGTTCCACGCCGTCGACCATGGCGGACATGCTGCATTACGAATGGATTCTGCCGCCGTCGACCGTCGCCCTGCGGCGATGGCTCGACCACTCCTTCGAACGCGCCGGCCTGTCGCACCCGCGTGTCCAGGTCGAGGTCAACTCCCTTGTGTTGATGCCTCGGTTGATCGGCGACACCGACCTGATCAGTTTCGCGTCGAGCCAGAAGCTCGATGGCACGGGCCTGGTCGAAATTGCCTGTCCCGAAACGACCCATGACCGCAGTTTCGGACTGCTGTACCGGCGCGATGCCTTCCGCTCGCCAGCCGTCGATACGGTGGCGGCGTTTCTGCGCAGCGTCACGAAGGGCTGAGGCCTGTCGGCGCGGCAGCCCGCGCGACTTCAGGCAAGGCTGCTCCAGCCTGCATCCGGCCGGAAGCGGGGACCGTGCTTTTCCGCCAGTTCTTCCATGCGGCGCACGATGGCGTCGATGCCGCGATCGCGCGCGTATTTCATGGGACCGCCACGGAAGGGCGCAAAGCCGGTTCCGAACACCATCGCCCCATCCGCAAGGTCCGGATCGGACACCACCCCCTCGCGCAGTGCCGCGACCACGGCATTGAGCATGGGCAGGATCAGGCGATCCTCCAGGTCCGCATCGTCCTTCGCACCGTCGGGTATCGCGTCGACATGGATCTTTTTCGGCTTGCCGTCCTCGTAATCGTAGAGGCCGCCATTCGTCTTTGCGCCGAGCCGCCCTTCCTTGACCATCTGGACCAGCCAGGCCGGCGTTTCCGGGAAGTCGCCCTCAAGGCCCTTGCGAAGCGAGGCCGAAACCTCGAGTGCGATATCCAGCCCGACCCGATCCGCCAGTTCGACCGGCCCCATCGGCATGCCGAAAGCCTCGGCGCGCGCGTCGATGCGTTCCTTCGGCAGGCCCTCGCCCACCATCAGCAGCGCCTCGGCCATGTATGGCGTCAATGCCCGGTTGACCAGGAATCCCGGCGCGGAGCGGACCGGTGCCGGCAGGCGCGACAGTTCCACCGCAAAGGCGGTGGCGCGGCGCAGCGTCTCCGCACCGGCGCCCGGATGCGAGACGATCTCCACGAGTTGCATGCGCGAGACCGGGTTGAAGAAGTGCAGGCCAACGAACCGGCTCGGGTCGGCAAGGCCGTCCGAAAGCTGCTCCAGCGGCAGAGCCGAGGTATTGGTTGCCAGAATTGCCCCGTCCTTCAGGCGCGGCTCCACGGTCTCGTAAATCGCACGCTTCACTTCGATGCGTTCGGGCGCCGCCTCGATGACGAGGTCGGCATGGGCGACGCCGATGCCGTCCGGATCGGGGATCAGCCTGTCCAGCGCATCGCGCGTCTTCAGGTCGTTCTTCAGCGTCGCGGCCATCATCCCGGCACCGGCCTTGATGGCGCGTCCGATCGGCTTCAGGTCGATGTCCTGCAAGGTCACGGTGAACCCCTGCCGCGCCGCCCAGGCGGCGATATCGCCGCCCATCGCGCCTGCGCCGATCACATGGACATGCGAGATGGCCGACCTGCCGGACCTCAGGCCGCGCATCTTCTCTCGCAGGAAGAAGACGCGGACAAGGTTTTGCGCCGTCGGCGTCTCTATCAGTTCGGCGAAACTGTCCAGCTCGGCCTTGCGCATGGCGTCGGCGCTGCCGCCATTGGCTTCCCAGATGTCGATGAGCTTGTAGGGCGCGGGGTAATGCGACCTGGGCGCGGTTTCCGCCGCTTTCCGGCGCATCTGCTTGGCGAGCAGGCTTCGCGCCGGGCGCAGCGAAAACGCCCGCCGCCGCAAACCGGCATCGCCTTTCCGCATCTCGCCCGAGCGGATGGCCGCCACCGCATTGGCGACGTGGCGTTCTTCCAGCGCGGCATCGGCAAGGCCGATGCTGCGTGCGCGCTGGGCGTCGACCGGCTTGCCGGTCAGCATCATCGTCATCGCCTCGACCGGATCCGCCACCTCCAGCGAGCGGAACGTACCGCCAAGCCCCGGATGCAATCCCAGCATGACCTCGGGAAAGCCCAGCGAAGCCCCATGGACCGCAAGGCGGTAGCGGCAGGCGAGTGCGATCTCGAGCCCCGCGCCCAGGCAATGGCCATGGATGACGGCGATGGTGGGCATCGACAGGGCCGCCAGGCGGTCCAGCACGATGTGGCCCTGCCCCAGCATGGACCGGATATCCTGCGTGGAGGCGCCGACGAACTGGTTGATATCGGCGCCGGCTGCAAAGCCGGCCGGCTTGGCCGACCGCAGGACGACAGCGGTCGGCCGCTCTTCCTCGATCCGGTCGATGGCGGAGTTGAGCTCCTCGAGCACCTCGCGATCCACCACGTTGACCGACTTGCCCGGCCTGTCCAGCACCAGCCAGAACACCCTGTCCGCGTCCATCGCATAGCGCCAGTTGCCGTGCGGCTGGGCATCGCGCGCCGCGCCCAGCTCGATGATCCGGGGCGTCAGCGTTTCGAGCATCTTGTCCATGTGACCCGTCATACCTCTCGTCATGCCGCTTCCAGCAGCATGGCGCCGCCTTGCCCACCGCCGATGCATTCCGTCGCGATGCCCTGCTTCAGGCCACGCTGGCGCATGGCATTGGCGAGATGAAGTGCGATACGCGTGCCGCTGGTGCCCACCGGGTGGCCGAGCGAGATCGCCCCGCCGTCGACGTTCAGGCGCTCACGGTCGATGGTCCCGGCTGCGCCGTCGAAGCCCAGCACGTCGCGGCACACCTGAGCGTCCTCGAACGCCGCAAGGCACGCCAGCACCTGGGCCGCAAAGGCCTCGTTCAACTCCCACAGGTCGATATCGCCGATCGAAAGATTGCGCCGCTTGAGGATGGGCGCCGTCGCCATGACGGGCCCGAGGCCCATGATGGACGGATCGAGCGCGCCCCAGTGAGAATCGACGATCCGCGCCAGTGGCTTCAACCCGTGCTTCCGCACGGCATCCTCGCTGGCCAGAATCGTCCAGGCCGCCCCGTCCGTGATCTGCGACGAATTGCCGGCCGTCACGTTGCCATAGGGTTTCTCGAAGACGGGTTTCAGCGTCGAAAGGCTCTTCACCGAGCTGTCGGGCCGCACGCCATCGTCGTGGTCGAACACCTGCCCGTCGCGTGCGACGGCGGGCAGCAGTTCACCGGCAAGCCGCCCTTCGGCCTGGGCCGCGGCCAGCCTTCGGTGGCTTTCTGCGGCGTAGGCATCGGCGTCGCGGCGCGTGACGCCGAATATGTGGCCGATCTTTTCCGCCGTCTGTCCCATGCCGAGATCGGTGATGGGATCGGTCAGGCCGCGCTCCAGCCCGATCTCGGGCTTGAGGAATCCCGGCTTGAGCCCGGCCAGCACCTTGAGCCTGTCGCCCGTGCTGCGCGCGCCGTTGAGCCGCGCGAACCAGTCCACCGCCTCGCGTCGCAGCACCAGCGGCGAATGGCTGAGCGACTCGGCTCCCCCGGCCAGCACGATATCGGCATGGCCGCCCTCGATGGTGCGGAATGCGGTATCCATGGATTGCATCCCGGAACCGCAATTGATCTGCACGGTGAAGGCGGGGGTCGATTCCGGCAGGCCGAGCCGCAGCCCCGCCACACGCGCGGGGTTCATCTCGTCGGCAACGACGTTGACGCAGCCGAGGATGACGAGGTCGATCAGCGCCTTGTCGAAATCCTGCCGCAACAGCAGCGGGCGCCCGCACTGGACCGCGAGATCGACGGGCGTAAACGGACCCGGCTTGCCGCGCGCCTTCAGGAAGGGCGTGCGCGCCCCATCCACCAGATAGACGGGACGGCTCATTCGGCTGCCTCGGCACGGGCCGCGTCGGCGCCCCGCCTGGCAAGGTGCGACACCTCTTCGGCCGGATAGGCATCCACCGCCACGACCCGTTCGGTCGCCGCGCGCGCCTGTATCAGAAGTTCATGCTCCTGCGTGGTGATGAGCGCCTGCTCCAGCGCCGCGTCGGCATCCTTCATCCTGGCCTCCTTCATCTTGCGCATGGCGGGCTCCGCCTTCGTGACAAGGTCGAGAGCTTCCTCCAGTTCGGCGATGGCGTAGGATTCGCGCCCGGCGCCGAGGTAGAGGTCGGCCGTCAGCCTGTCCCGCTGGGATGTGGGGCGCATCAGCAATTCGGCCACCTCGCTTACCAGGTCGTCGCGCATGGCTGCGCGGGGCGCCCCCGCCGGAAAGGCGATGGCGCGGATCACAAAGGCCGCCGAACGTGACGGAAGATTGGCGATGATGCCGTCGAAGGCTTCGCCGATTCGGTTGATGCCGCGGCGCATGACATACTCGATGAGGGGTTTGTCGGCCTCCGGCCGCCCTTCCGTCTCGAAGCGCTTCAGGCACGCGGCCAGGAGGTACAATTCGCTCAGGATGTCGCCAAGCCGGCCCGACAGCATCTCCTTGCGCTTGAGCGCGCCGCCGAGGCTCAGCAGCGCCATGTCCGCCGTCAGCGCGAATGCCGAAGACAGGCGGGACAGTTGCCGCCAATGGCCGGTCAATTCCGCGTTATCGGGCGCGGGCGCGGCGATGCCGCCCGTCCAGCCGCGCAGGAAGGCGCGCCCGGCATTGCGGAAGGCATGGCCCACATGTCCCCAGAAATGCCTGTCGAAGGCATCCAGCCCGGCTTCCTTGTCCGGATCGGACAGCGCCTTCATCTCTTTCAGCATGTATGGGTGCGCGCGAATCGCGCCCTGCCCGAAGATCATCAGGCTGCGCGTCAGGATATTGGCGCCCTCCACCGTGATGCCGATGGGGATCGACCGGTACTGCGGGGCCATGTAGTTGCGCGGGCCCTCGACGATGCCCTTGCCGCCATGGATATCCATCGCGAGGTTGACGGACTGGCGCATCCTTTCGGTCGCGTTGGCCTTCATGATGGCCGAGATCACCGACGGGCGATGCCCCTGGTCCAGCGCGGCCAGCGTCAATCGGCGCGCCGCGTCCACCTGATAGGCGTTGGCGGCGATTTCGGCCAACGGCTCCTGGATGCCCTCGAACTTGCCGATAGGCAGGCCGAACTGGTGCCGCACCCGCGCGTAGGCGCCGGACGCACGCGCCGACATGGCGCAGGCGGCGGCGGACTGCGATGGCAAAGAGATGCTGCGCCCGGCGGCCAGCGCCGTCATCAGCATGGTCCAGCCTTCGCCGATCTGCGCCTGCCCGCCGAGGATCCAGTCCATCGGAATGAACACGTCGCGCCCGTGCAGCGGGCCGTTCTGGAAATGCGTCGCCAGCGGCACATGCCGCTCACCGAAGGTGACGCCCCTGGTCGCCGTCGGTAGCAGCGCCACCGTGATGCCGAGGTTCTCGCCGCGTCCAAGATGGTTCTGCGGGTCCTGCATCTTGAAGGCGAGGCCCATGACGGTGGCCACCGGGCCCAATGTTATATAGCGTTTGTCGAAATTCAGCCGGATGCCGAGCACCTCGCGCCCCTCGTGCTCGCCATATTCCACGACGCCCGTATCGCGCATGGAGGCGGCGTCGGAGCCCGCATCCGGAGAGGTCAGGCCGAAGCAGGGGATTTCGCGACCGTCGGCAAGGCGCGGCAGCCAATGGTTCTTCTGCTCCTCGGTGCCGAAATGCAGCATCAACTCGCCGGGGCCGAGGGAATTGGGCACCATCACGGTCACACCGGCGACGACGCTGACCGACGATACCTTGCGCACCACTTCGGAATGGGCGGTATTGGAGAAACCGAGGCCGCCATATTCCTTCGGAATGATCATGCCGAAAAACTTTTCGCGGCGCAGGAAGTCCCATACCTCGGGCGGCAGGTCATGATCGACGGAGGTGATCTTCCAGTCGTCGACCATGGCGCAAAGCTGCTCGACGGGCCCATCCATGAACGCCCGCTCTTCGGCCGACAGCTCGGCCGGCGGCATGGCGACGAGTTTTTCCCAGTCGGGCGATCCGCCGAAGAGTTCGCCGTCCCACCAGACGGTGCCGGCGTCGATGGCCTTGGATTCCGTTTCGGAGATCGAGGGCATCGCCTTTTGTGCCCAGCGGAAGATCGGGCGTGTCAGCTTCTCGCGCCGAAATGAACCTTTTGCCATGTCGCGGCCTCCCGTTAGCAAAGCTCAAGCAAGGAATGCTTTTACGCTAACGTAAGATGCGGCAGAAGCCCTGCCACCCGGCAAGACGATATTTTCTGTAAACTCCCCGTCAGCCGCGCGCCCGGTGGGCGATATCGGTGCGGTAGAAGCCGTTGGGCCAGTCGACTTGCCCGACCAGCCGGTAAGCCCTGTCGGCCGCCTCGCCGACATCGGCGCCGGTTGCCGTCACGGTCAGCACCCGCCCGCCCGTGGCCGTGAGCTCGCCGTCCTCTTCCGTCGTGCCGGCATGGAAGATCGCCTCTCCCCGTTCCGTCTGCGGCAGATGAAGGATCGGCGTTCCCTTGTCGTAGGCGCCCGGGTAGCCCTTGCTGGCCATGACCACGGTCACGGCGGCGCTGGCGCTCCATTTCGGCTCGGCGGCGGACAGGTCGCCGTGCGCTGCCGCTTCGAGCAACGGAACGATATCGCTTTCCAGACGCATCATCAGCACCTGCGCCTCGGGGTCGCCGAAGCGGACATTGTACTCGATGAGCTTGGGGCCTTCCG
This sequence comes from Aureimonas sp. OT7, assembly GCF_014844055.1. Taxonomy (NCBI): domain Bacteria; kingdom Pseudomonadati; phylum Pseudomonadota; class Alphaproteobacteria; order Hyphomicrobiales; family Aurantimonadaceae; genus Aureimonas; species Aureimonas sp. OT7. Next base: position 1,728,289 of record NZ_CP062167.1, on the reverse strand, counting down.
GCGTCAGCATCAGGCCGGCATAGAGCACGCCCTTGAAGGGCGTACCCGCATCGGCCATGCCTTTCATCGTCGGCTCCACGATGTCGCGCATGGTCCGGTGGACAAGGTCCGGCGTCATCAGCAGCGACGGCGAATACGCCCCCATGCCGCCGGTATTCGGCCCCTTGTCTCCGTCATAGGCGCGCTTGTGGTCTTCCGCGGTCCCGAAGGGCACTGCCCGGGTGCCGTCGCACAGGCAGAAGAAGCTGGCCTCCGGGCCGGTCATGCATTCCTCGACGACCACGCTCGCGCCCGGCGTCGCAAAGCAGGCGTCCACGGCCTCAAGCGCCTCGGATACGGTTGCGGCGACCGTCACGCCCTTGCCGGCCGCCAGCCCATCGGCCTTGACGACGATCGGCGCGCCTTCCGCCTCGATATAGGCGCGCGCCGGCCCGGCGGCATCGAACCGCCTGAAACGCGCCGTCGGGATGCCCATCCGGGCGCACAGATCCTTGGTGAACCCCTTGGAGCCCTCAAGCTGCGCGGCGGCGCGGCCGGGCCCGAAAACGGCGATCCCATGGGCTTCCAGCGCGTCGGCGATACCGTCGACCAAAGGCACCTCAGGCCCCACGACGACAAGCCCGATGGCCTTTTCCCGGACAAAGGCGATGACGGCCGCATGGTCGGCCGGGTCCAGATCCACGCAGGCCGCGACCGTGGCGATGCCGGGGTTGCCCGGCGCGGCGTAGAGCCGTCCGACACGCGGCGATGTCGCGATCTTGGCGGCCAGCGCATGTTCGCGGCCACCGGAACCGATCAGGAGGATGTCGATGCTCATCAGGGACAGGTCTTCCGCAAGAATCCGGGCTATGGGCCATCGTCTAGGGTGGCCGTATGGAAGGGGTCAAGGCCGAAACGGTTCATATTAATCCAAAAGCGCTTGACGCGGCATGTATTCAGGGCCTTCCTCCCGCCGATGCAGAACGACAGGAAAGATACGGGGATGGTTCAGGGCCGCGTCGCCGACGCCCCGTCGGAAAACTTCGTCTACCGGATGCTGCCGGCCGCGCTCTGGCCCTATGCGCAGCTCGCCCGCTGGGACCGCCCCATCGGGTGGCAGCTCCTGCTGTGGCCCTGCCTGTGGAGCGCGACGCTTGCCCCGCAATGGGCCGCGCCGTCGGCCGTGCATACCGGCTTGCCGAGTTTCCTTCATCTCCTGCTGTTTCTGGTCGGCGCCGTCGCGATGCGGGGTGCGGGTTGCACCTATAACGACCTCGTCGACCACGAGATCGACAATCAGGTGGCGCGCACACGCTCGCGCCCGCTGCCGTCGGGGCGAGTGTCCCGCCGACAGGCCAAGCTGTTCCTGGCGGCGCAGCTTCTGGCCGGTTTCCTGGTGCTCATCCAGTTCAACAGCTTTTCCATTCTTCTCGGCATCGCCTCGCTTGCCGTCGTGGCGATCTACCCCTTCCTCAAGCGTGTGACGGATTGGCCGCAACTGGGGCTCGGCCTCGCCTTCTCCTGGGGCGCGTTGATGGGCTGGGCGGGATATTGGGGGACGCTCGCGCTGGCGCCCGTGCTGCTGTATGCCGGCTCCGTGCTATGGACGATCGGCTACGACACGATCTACGCGCATCAGGACCGGGAGGATGACGCGCTGGTGGGCGTACGGTCCACCGCGCGGCTTTTCGGCACCAGGACCCGGCTGGCTCTGGTCGTCCTGTATGGCGGCGCGATGGCGCTGTTCCTCGCCGCCTTCGTCATGACGGGCACGGTCACGACCGGGCCCAGTTGGCCGGCCTACGCGGCGCTGGCCATCGGCGCCGCACAGATGCTGTGGCAGATCCTGCGGCTCGACATCGACAACGCAGACGAATGCCTGCGGCTTTTCCGCTCCAACAACGTCTTCGGCTGGATCCTTTTCCTGGGCCTTCTGGCATCCGCACTCTGGACGCTGTCCTTCCCCTTCGTCGACTGACGGCTAGGGCGTGATGGCCACCTTGAGCACGCCGTCCCGCTGGTTGGCGAACAGGTCGTAGGCCGCCTCGATATCGTCCAGCTTGTAGCGGTGCGTCACCAGCGGCTTGAGGTCGATGCGGCCGGAGCCGCATACCGCCATCAGGCGGCGCATCCTTTCCTTTCCGCCGGGGCACAGGGTGGAGACGATGGAGTAATCGCCAAGGCCGGCGCCGAAGGCCGACAAGGGAATCGACAGGTCGCCGGAATAGACGCCGAGGCTCGATAGCGTGCCGCCGGGGCGCAGAACCTTGAGTGCCGACCCGAATGTGGATTGCGTCCCCAGCGCCTCGATGGCGACATCGACGCCGCGCCCGTCGGTCAGGGCCATGATCTGTTCGACCGGGTCGCCGGCCTTGAAGTCAACCACATGGTCGGCGCCCAGGCGGCGTGCGACGTCCATCCGCGCCGGCACCGTATCGACGCCGATGATCGTGGTGGCGCCCATCAGCTTAGCGCCGGCGACGGCGCACAGGCCGATGGGGCCCAGCGCGAAGACGGCGACCGTGTCGCCGATGCGGACATTGCCGCGCTCGGCGCCCGAGAAGCCCGTCGACATGATATCCGGGCACATCAGCACTTCGTCGTCGGACAGATGGTCGGGAATGGGGCTCAGATTGGCCAGCGCGTCCTTCACCAGCACATACTCGGCCTGGCAGCCGTCGATGGTGTTGCCGAACTTCCAGCCGCCGGCCACCTTGAAGCCATGGCGCTCGCCCGGGCCGTCCTGCGAACCGCAGCCGCAAAGGCACGCATAGGAGTGGCCGGATGGCGTGATGGCCCCGGCAATGACCCTCTGGCCCTCGCGATAGCCTTTCACTTCACTGCCGAGTTTTTCGATGACGCCGACAGGCTCGTGACCGACGGTCAGTCCCTTGGCGACGGGATACTCGCCCTTCAGGATATGAACGTCCGTGCCGCAGATGGTGGTTGTGGTTATGCGCATCAACGCATCGAGCGGCCCGACATCCGGTATCGGTTTCTCGTCCAGGACGATCCGCCCGTTCTCGACGAAGATCGCCGCCTTCATCCTGCCTGCCATGGTCCATGCTCCCAACCGGATTCGACGCCCGCAATCATGGGTCGCCAAAACAGGATGGGCAAGCCTACTTATCGGCGCGCGATGATCTCACTGCCCGAGATGACCATCCGCATCCCGATGCCGCCGGGCTTGCGGCGGACCAGAAAGCGCGGGCGACGGCCCTTGTGGTAGTTGCGACGCCGGTCTGCCGGCGACGCCGCCTTGAGCTTGCCCAGCGTTTCTTCCAGCGCCGTCACGGTGCCGTCGGCCTCGACCATCAGCATGGGAATGCCGAACATGTTGGACCAGCTGCGCCAGTCCGCCGCCACGTCGAAGAGGTCGGAGGCCACCAGCAGCGGCACGCTGAGGCGCGGATCGTCGTGCATCAGCTCCAGCGTCACGGTAACCCGCCCGCCCGGCTCCTCCATCGCCCGGGCGGCGACCCCCCGGAAGGCGGCCGGCGCCAGCGGGATGGAAACGGGCACCATGCTGCCCTCGTAGCAGCGGCGCACGACGGCGCCCCGTCGATCGACGCGGTAGGAGACGGTCTCCTCGCCGTCCTTCACGTCGAAGCTGACGCGGCGGTCGGCCACGGCGGGGTCGAGGCGGATCGGCGTCCGCGTCCAGGCGGGATGCACGGGAACCTTGCCGGAAACGATGCTCATCCTGATGTCACCTTCTTCAGTCGTCGCGCGGACCGGCTTTGATCCGGCCCCTTGTTGCATCGACTTTTAGGGGCGCCGCGTTGCGAGCCTCTGAAGAAACGGGGTTAAGCGTTGGTAGCCGAAATCAGGGTTATCGAATGGTGGCCAAAGCCCTGCATTTTAGCGGTTCGGCGGTCAGGTTTCGGTTATCGGCGGACCAGCCCCGCCCGCGCGGCAGACGCCCGGGATCGTCGTCTTCTACAGTCGCCAGGCGCTGGAAATGGACACGGCCATCGGCTGGCCGGCATCCCGGCGCGTCGGGCTATAGGCCAAAAGGGCCTGTCCGTCCGGCAGACGCAGCGTCAGGCAGTAGCGCTCGCCCTGGAAGACGGCCATTTCGACACGGGCGGCGATGCCGGCGGCATCCTCATGGACATGTTCCGGCCGCACCAGGAAGGCCGCCTTCGGGCCGGTGTCGGTGCTCGACAGCATCGCGGCCAGTTGCGGCCAGCCAGGCTGGCGCGGCCCGCCCGGCGGGGTGGGAAGATCGAGGATGGCGCCGCGTCCCACGAGGTTGCCGACGATGCGCCCTTCGGGCCGCGCATAGAGTGTGGCGGGTGCCGCTACCTGCAGAAGCCGCCCCTCCGACATCACGGCCACGTCGGAGGCCAGCGCCATCGCTTCGGCCTGATCGTGCGTCACATAGATCATGGCGGCGCCCGACCGCTCGTGGAAGACGCGGAAGTTTTCTTCCATCTCGTGGCGCAGATGCCTGTCCAGATTGGCCAGCGGCTCGTCCAGAAGCACCACGGCCGGGTCCGTGACCAGGCAGCGCGCCAGTGCCACGCGCTGGCGCTGGCCGCCCGAGAGGTCGGCCGGGCGGCGGTCCGCCAGCTTGTCCAGCCGCACCGCCGCCAGCGCCTCGCCCACCTTCCGGTCGTATTCGGCACGCCCGATACCACGCACTTTCAGCGGGTATCCGGCATTGTCGGCGACGCTCATATGCGGCCACAGCGCATAAGACTGGAACACCATCGCCATGCCCCGCCGCTCCGGCGGCACCATGCCGCCCGCATCGGCCAGCCGCCGCTCTCCAAGCAGGATCTCCCCGCCGGTCGGTTGCTCGAAACCGGCGATCATGCGCAGGACAGTCGTCTTGCCGCATCCCGACGGACCGAGCAGCGCCAGGAACGCGCCGGGCTTGAGCTCCAGCGACACGCTGTCGACGGCCGGGGGCGCCTCGGGTGAATACCGCTTGGTGACGGCGTTGAGGATCAGTTTTGCCATGGAACGGTTCCGCGGGGCAGCCAGCGGCCGCAAAGGTCGAGCAGCAGCATCAGCGCGGTCACGACGAGGACGACGAGGACAGACAGCGCCGCGGCGAGGTTGAAGCTGCCGCTGTCATCGAGATTGTAGATGACGACGCCGATCGTCTGCGTACCCGCCGACCAGAGCAGGGCCGAGACGGTCAGCTCGTTGCAGGCGAACAGGAATACCAGCACCGCGCCCGCCGCCGCCGAAGGCGCAACGAGCGGCAGGAGGATGTCCCGCATCCGTCGGCCGAAGCCGGCGCCCGAAATGCGGGCGGCCTCCTCCAGCACCGGGTCCATCTGGCGGAAGGCGCTGTCCACGGGTTTCAGCGCCACGGCCAGGAATGAGGACAGGTAGGCGAGAAGTATGATCCACAGGGTGCCGTACAGCGATACACCGAGAAACGGCACGGGCGCCGCGAACAGCAGCACGAAGGCGACGGATATGACGATGCCGGGCAACGCATAGGGAACCTCGGTCAGCATGGCCAGAATGCGCGCCAGCGGCCCGCGCCGCCGCGTCAGAAGGTAGGCGGTCAACAGCGCGACGATGCCCAGCGCGCATGCCGCGCCGGCCGCCAGAAGGAAGGAGTTGGCAAAGGCCCGCCGCGTCGCCGACTGGCGAAAGAGGACTTCGCGATAGGCGTCGAGCGTCGCCGTGTCCGGCGTCAGCCGGACCCCGTAGGCCGGCGCCAGCGAGCCGGCCACGAGCGAGGCGAAGGGCGCAAACAGCATCAGGGCGACCAGAAGCCACAGGAGTATCTGCAGCGCAAACCCCCAGCCGCCGAGCCGGAATGTGGCGCTTGCGCCGGAATGCCCGATGGTGCGGTAGTCGCGCCCGGCAAGCGCCCGTTCCTGCACCCACAGGCCGGCAAAGGCGATCACGGCGATCAAGGCCGCGATCATCGCGATATCGCCGAAGGTGCCGGCGCCGAAGGCCGTCAGCCGGCTGTAGATGAGGGTCGGCAACGTGGCGATTCCGGCGGGCAGGCCCAGAATGGCCGGGATGCCGAAATTGCCGATGCCCGAGACGAAGGCGATGGCCGCGCCGGCGACAAGGCCGGGCGTTGCCAGCGGCAGGACGATGTCCCTGAGGACGCGGCCTTTCGAGGCGCCGGACAGGCGCGCCGCCTCGATGGCGTCGCGCGGCAGAGCCAGCAGGCTGGCGCGCAAGGTCAGATAGACCAGGGGCGCATGCTGCACCCCGTACAGCAGCGCGATACCGCCGACCGAGTAGAGCGGCTGCGGACTCCCGAGCGGCGGGGCCATGCCGATGGCCTTCAGCAGCGCGCTGGATGGCCCGCTCATGCCGATCCAGGCCAAGGCCGTCACCTGCGGCGGAATCATCATCGGCAGCATGAAGAGAATGCCCAGGGTGCGCTTGAAACGGAGGTCGCACAGGGTCAGCGCCAGGGCAAAGAGCCCACCCAGAAGCACGGAGATCGCCATGCCGCCTGCGGATGTCGTCAGCGTATTGCGGAAGGCGGGCCAGAGCGCCGGGTCCGCTGCCAGCGCGGCCAGTCCACCACTACCGGCGGAGCGTATACCAGTTGCGCCCAGCCGCAGCAGCGGCAGGGCGCACAGGAACAGGATGGCCCCGGTGACGAAGCCTGTCAGCCAACGCGGCTCAAGCCGGTTGGCAGGTAATGCGGGCATGAGCGCCTTACTGGGTTGCGCCGAATATGGCGTTGAATTCCTTCAGGTCCTGGTCGGATGCAGCCAGTGCGGCCGCCGGATCGAACGGCAGGAGCTTGATCTCCTCACGCGCCGGGAAGCCCTCCGGCAGCGCGATACCGTCGCGCGCCGGAATGTAGCCAAGCTTCGCCTGCAGCGCCTGCCCCTCCTCCGAGAGGAGATAATCGACGAACTTTTTGGCGGCGTCCACATTGCGTGCCGTCGACAAGATCGCCACCGGCTCGGTCACGGCGGAGACGCCCTCCTGCGGGAAGACGAAAGCGATGGGCGCGCCCTTGGCGGCCTCGCGGATCGGCAGATAGTCGACCACCATCCCGTAGGCCTTTTCGCCGGAGGCGACGGATTTCAGCACCGCGCCGTTGCCGCCGGCCGCCACCGCACCGTTGTCCTTCAGGCTGCGATAATAGTCCCACCCGAGCGAGGGAACGCCGGTCAGCGTCTGCGCGTGGATCAGGGCCGCACCGGACGTGGCCGGGCTCGGCATCGCCAGCAACCCCTTCGCTTCCGGCTTGGCCAGATCGGCCCAGCTTTGCGGTGTCATCCCGGCGGCCGTGTTGTAGACGATGCCTGTCGTGATCAGCTTGGTGGAGTAGTAGGCGCCATCCGGGTCGTGCAGGCCCTCCGCGTAGCCCTCGGCCTGAGGCGAACGATAGGCAAGAAGCTGGCCCGCCTGCTTCATGCGCTCCAGAGTCACGCTATCGGCGATCAGGAGCACGTCCGGCGCCGGGTTTCCGGCCTCGATCTCGGCCATCAGCCGCGCCATCACCTTCGGCGTACCGTCGCGCACCCACTCGACTTCGAGCCCGGTGGCCTGCTTGAAGCCGTCGGCCGTGGCCTGCGCGTCTTCATTGGGCTGGCTCGTATACAGGACGAGGTCGGCGGCGGAGGCCGCCCCACTCAGGAGGCAGAGCGCCAGGGTGGCGAGAATGCGGGTCATCTTGGACTTCCAGTGCGGTTTCGCGTGGCTGGCAACAACCACAGATCGATGACAGTCATGTAACAGCGGTCAGCTTCAAAGTCCGGTTTTCCTCGCGGCCAAAACCGGCAATCTCCATCCGGTCGGCTTGCAGGGTCACGATGGCGTAGGCGCTCGTGTCCGGCGTATCGACCATGCCGCGGAAATTGACGAAATGCCGCTTGTCCAGTTCGCCGTAATTTCCGGCATGGTTGTGGCCATTCATCCAGACGGCGAAGCTTCGATGCGACAGGACGAGGTCGACGATCTCGCCCGAGTTCCAGAGGTTATGGTCGTTCTGCGGAAAGACCGGATAGTGACACAGCACAATGGCGCGCTCGCCGGCGGCATCGGCGGCGCCGAGGCGCTCGTCCAGCCAGCGCATCTGCGCCTCTCCCACCGAACCGTTCCAGCCCTGCGCGTTCGAGGCGCCGGTTTCCCGCAATCGCGCCAGCCGCTCCTCGGCCAGTGCCCGGCGTTCGCTGCCGTCGGGTGTCGAAAAAAGGCTGATATCGTTGCCGTCCAGCACGATGAAGCGTGTGTCGCCTTTGAGGAAATCGTACCAGGGAGCATCCATACGCGCCGCTGCGACGACCGATGGGAGATATTGTGCGGCAACATCGAAATCGTGATTGCCGAGGACGAAGCGTGCTTCGTGCCGCAGCCCGTCATAGACCGGCATGATGTCGCCGAAGCTGTCCCAGTGCCGGTCGATGATATCGCCCAGTGTCGCCACGAACGACAGGTCTTCCGCATTAAAGGCCCCGATGGCCTGCCGCAGCTTCCGGAGCGAGTGGGCATAGTATCGGCCGGAGCGTACATTCGGCGCAACCGGCGCGTACTGCGGATCGGCGACGATACCGAAACGCAAGGGCTCTCCCCCGGATGGGCTCCGGTGGGAAGAGCCGTCCGATGCCGCCAGCGCGGGGCTCGCCGCCAGAAGCGTGCCGCCGACCATCAGGTCACGCCTCGTCACCATCGATCCATGCCCTCGACTGATCCTCGATCTGCGGTCCTGTTATCGAAACCGGGTGACAGGCAGGTGACGCCCTGCCGGCGACGGGCAGGCAGCCCCTAGAGAAGCTTGCCCGGGTTCATGATGCCCTTGGGGTCGAACACCTGCTTGATCCCGTGCATCAGGTGCATTTCCAGCCCAGCTTTGGTGCGGGCCAGTTCGGCGCGCTTGAGCTGGCCGATACCATGCTCGGCCGAGAAGCTGCCGCCGAGACCGGCCACGATACCGTGGACGATGGTGTTCATCTCCCCCCAACGGGCCAGGAAAGCCTCCTTGTCGGCACCGACGGGCTGCGAGATGTTGTAGTGGATATTGCCGTCGCCCATGTGGCCGAACGAGACGATCCGCGCACCCGGCATCGCTGCCTCCACCGCTGCTCCGGCCTCGGCCAGGAATTGCGGCACCAGGGCCACCGGCACCGAAACATCGTGCTTGATGGAGCCGCCTTCCGGCTTCTGCGCCCAGCTCATCTCCTCGCGCATGCGCCAGAAGTCGGCGGCATCCGACAGCGATTGCGCGATGGCCGCGTCTTCCACGGTGCCGTCTTCGAAAGCCGCTTCCAGGATATGCTCCATCGTCTCGCGGGCATCCTCGGCGGAACGGCCCGACGATATCTCCATCAGCACGTACCAGGCGTGCGGCCCGGCCAGAGGATCGCGCGCGCCCTGGGTGTGGCGGATGGTGAACTCCATGCCGATGCGCGGCATCAGCTCGAATGCCGTCAATTGCCCGCCAGCACGGCTTTCCGCCATCTTCAGAAGCGACAGCGCCGCCTCGGGCGACGGCAGGCCGACATAGGCGACCTCGCGGCCGGCCGGCCGGGGGAACAGCTTCAGCACGGCCGCGGTGATGACGGCGAGCGTACCCTCAGAGCCGATCAGAAGGTCTTTCAGATCGTATCCCCGGTTATCCTTCTTGAGACGGCGCAAACCATGGAAGATCTCGCCGCCGGGCAGGACCGCCTCGATCCCGAGGCACAATTCCCGGGCGTTGCCATAGGCCAGGACGTTGGTGCCGCCGGCATTCGAGGCGAGATTGCCGCCGATCTCGCACGAGCCTTCAGACCCCAGCGACAGCGGGAACAGAAGCCCGGCCTCGGCGGCCGCCTCCTGCGCCTTCTGCAGCACGACGCCGGCCTCCACGACCATGGTGCGCCCGGCGGGGTCGACGTCGCGGATGCAATCCAGCCGCGACAGGGACAAGAGTATCTCGGCCTCGGAGCGCGGCGACTGTGCGCCGACCAGTCCGGTATTGCCGCCCTGCGGCACGATGGGCGTGCCGGTTTCCTGCGCCAGCGCCATGATGGCCGAAACCTCATCCACCGTGCCGGGGCGCAGCACCAGCCGCGTGCTGCCGGCGAAGAGGTCGCGCTCCTCCCGGATATAAGGGGCGATCCGGTCGGCCTCCGTCAGCGCGTTGGCCTTGCCGACGATGGCGGAGAAGCGTTCGATCAGCGCATCCGTCAGGGCCTTGGCGGTGATGGTCGTATCCATGTCTGTTCCTCCTTATCGCGGGGCGGCCGCGCGGCGAAGCCTGTCGTTGATGGCGATGCCAAGTCCGCGCTCCGGTATCGGCGCCACGGCGATCCGCGTGATGTCCGCACGGTCGAGCGCCGTCAACGCGGCGAAGAGATTGCCGGCGGCCTCGGCGAGATCGCCGCCGGGGCTGAGATTGAACACGCTCGCGGCTCCGGCCGCCCCCGCAATGTCTGTACTGCCGAAGGCGATCAGGTGCTCATCGGGCTCGACATGCGTAGCGTTCAGACGAACCGAACCGGCGGGCGCATAATGCGATTGCATCTGGCCCGGCGCCTCGATGCCCTCGCCTTGCCCCGGCATGACCGGCAGGCCGACCGCTTCGCTGATCGCCTCGACGGTCAAGCCGCCGGGCCGCAGCAGATACAGCGTCTCGCCCTGGGGTTTGAGGATGGTCGATTCCAGCCCCACCTTGGCCGGACCGGCATCGAGGATCAGGTCGACGCGGTTGCCGAGGCTGCGCGCGACATGAGCGGCGGTGGTGGGTGAAACCTTGCCCGAGCGGTTGGCGCTGGGCGCTGCCAGAGGGCGTCCCAGCCTGTCCACGATCTCGGCCATGGGGCCGCGCGGCATGCGTAACGCAAGCGTTGCGAGCCCCGCCGTCACCAGAGGATGTACGGGCGATCCCTCGGCGAGCGGCAGCACCAGGGTCAGCGGACCCGGCCAGAAGCGCTCGGCAAGCGCCAGCGCAAGCGGCTCGAACCGCGCGAAGCGTTGCGCCATCTCCATGCTCGATACATGCGCGATCAGGGGGTTGAAGGACGGGCGGCCCTTGGCCTCGTAGATGCGGGCAACGGCCCGGCCCGACGTCGCGTCGGCCGCAAGGCCATACACGGTTTCGGTCGGAAGGCCCACGAGCCCGCCCTCCGCCAGGCAGGCAACCGCCTTAACCATGCTGTCTTCAGAACTGTCGAGGATGCGGCCTGCCATGTGCCCCTGCGCGTTTCACCGCGAGCATCTATCGTGAAGCGACAGGCAAAGGAAAGATGCAGCGCGCGTTCAGCGCGTCAGGTCGAAGGCCTCGGCCACACGCCCGCCGGTCTCTGCCAGGGCCTGGACCGCCACAGCGGCACCGGTCAGGCGGCCGCCGCGCTCGGTATGGGCGTCGACGAGCGCCGCCACGGCCGAGGCGCCGTGAGCATTGCCGGCCTTCTGTTCCGGTGCGTCCTGCACCTTGCGCATCTGCTCTATGATGAAGGAGCGGGCTTCGGCAGGGATGCGCGGGGCAGCGTCCCCGGCAGGTGACGCAACGGGATGCCGGTACTGCCCGCGCATCGGCACGGCCGCCGTGTCGCCGTCGGCCAGGACGGCCCACACCCGTTGCATCTTGGTTCCAAGCTTCTGGAAGGTTTTGGCCATGGCCTCGACCGGGCCGCCATGCCTGTCGCCCGGCATATCCGGGTCGGTTCGGGGCGAACCGGTCAGGGATGACAGGATCGGCTGGCGGTCCTGCCCGGCATGTTCGCGGCGCGCGACCTCCGTCAGGAGTGCCAGCGGATCGGGCCGCGCAAGGTCGTCCGATGGGCCGAAGGCGTTGAGCATCGGCGACGGGCTTGCCGCCTCCGCCACCAGGGTTCCCTCGTCGGCCGGCAGATCGCGGACGAGATCGGGGAAGGGCCAGGCTTTCTTGAGTTCGGCAACCGACAGCGGCGAAACGTTGACGTCGATATCCGTCTGCGCGCCCTGCACGCGATAGGGGCAGGAGCGTTCCGAGCAATTATGCATCGACGAGAACTGCCACAGCGCGTACTCCGGCCAGCTGTTTTCGGGGAACAGGCCGGTGATGTCGTCGCGGTAGCGCGCATACCACAGCGGCAGCCGCGACAGCAGCGGATAGGCTTTCTGGTTCTTGTCGATATAGGCGGCGGTATTGCCGTTCGTATACAGAACGGGATAGCGGCCGGTGCGCAGCTTGATCTGGTCGGCGAAGATCTCCGCGTCGGCAAGCGACATCCATTCCGGCGAGATATCCTCGATATCCAGGGCGATCAGATCGTCTTCCGCCGGCTCGGCGAAATCGAGGAAATGGTCGGCCTGCTCGCGCGGGTTGCCCGGCCGGGCCAGATGGTAGGCGCCCCATTTGAGGCCAAGCTGCTTGGCCATGGCGCGACGGGTCTGGTACAGCTCGCGCGTGACGGAATACTTCCACCAGCGGTTCTTGCACAGCTTTTCGTCGTCGCCCGACAGGCCCCGGCACGACCATGACGGCGGCAGCCCGTCCGACGCCTTGTTGATGAAACCGGCGATCCGCTCGTCGGAGGTCAGTTCGACCCAGTCGATGGGGTTGAATTCATAGGCGTCGATGACGAGGGCGCGATCCTCGTTCTTCCAGGGCTGGTTCCAGGCGGCGGAAGCCGGCGTCGTGGCAATGACCACAAGGCTCGCCGCAATGGCGGCAGTCCAGTGCATCGCGGCCTTGAGCGCCGCAGCCCGCTTTCGCATTCGGTATGCCCCCTCAATCGTCGCAGTGGCGCGCAGCCAGGCGACCGCATCGATATCCGCACTTTGCTTTTCGCGGCGCTTTCTGCCGCTATTTCAAGCCCTTGTGCCAGTGCAATCAGGCAAGTTGGCGGCAGGATACGGGCACAAACGTATTTTTTTCCTTAATGAATCATTGCAGTGGAAGGCCGCATTGTAACGGATGCGTCATCCCGCGATGCGCGAGAAGTCGGCAACGCGCGTGGTGGCCTGCCGAATGCGGGCCAGCAGCGCCAGGCGATTGGCGCGTATGGCGGCATCATCCGCATTCACCAGCACTTTGTCGAAGAAGGCGTCGGCCGGGACACGAAGCGTGGCCAGCGCCGCCGCCGCGGCGCCATAATCCTCCGCTCCGAGCGCCTCGGAGAGCGTACGCTCGGCATCGCCGATCGCCATCAGCAGCGCCTGCTCCTCTGCCTGTTCGAACCGGGCAGGGTCGACTGCCGCGGCCACCTGCGTTCCCTTTTTCTCTTCCGCCGCAAGGATATTGGCGGCGCGGCGATAGGCCGCCAAAAGGTTGCGGCCGTCTTCCGTCTCCAGAAGCTGGCCGAGCGCCGCGACGCGCGCCGCGATATCCACGACATCGTCGGCACGCGCGCCTTCACCCTCGCCCGACAGCACGGCGTCGACCAGGTCGTGCCGCGCCCCGCTGTCGCGCAATTGCACCTTGAGCCTGTCGTGGAAGAAGGAGACCAGGTCGCCCGCCGGCACGAACTGGCCGAGGGGCAACCGGATGGCATTGTCGATGAGGATGCGGATCACACCCAGCGCCGCACGGCGCAGCGCATACGGGTCTTTCGAACCGGTCGGCTTTTCGTCGATGGACCAGAAGCCGGCCAGCGTGTCCAGCTTATCGGCCAGGGCGACGGCTATCGCCACCGGGTCGGCCGGAACACGGTCCGTCGGGCCAAGGGGCTTGTAATGATCTTCCAGGGCAGCCTGCACTGCCGGGGTTTCGCCCTGCAGGCCTGCATATTTGCGGCCCATCAGGCCCTGCAGCTCGGGAAACTCGCCGACGGCTTCCGTGGTCAGGTCCGCCTTGGCAAGGATGGCGGCGCGGCGCGCCTCGACCGGGTCGGCGCCGACGATCGGCGCCAGTACCTGCGCAAGATCGGCGATGCGGCGCACGCGCTGGCCCTGCGTGCCCAGCTTTGCATGGAAGGTCACGCCGAGCGCTTCCAGCTTGGCCATGCGCTGGTCCAGCGGACGGGTGAGATCCAGCCCGAAACTGGCGGCAATGTCGGCATAGGACGCCACGTCGGGCAGGTCGCCCTGGTCGGTACGCCAGAAGTAGAGCGCGTCGGACAGGCGCGCGCGCACCACCTTGCCATTGCCGCGCATGATCTCGCGCCCACCGTCGGCGGCCTCGATATTGGCCACCAGCAGAAAGCGGTTCGCCAGCCCATCCTGCCCGCGGCGGCGGGTGACGAAGCATTTCTGGTTGGTCCGGATGGTGAGTTGGATCATCTCGGCCGGAATGGCAAGGAATGCTTCCTCGAACTCGCCCATCAGCACGACGGGCCATTCCACGAGGCCGCTGACTTCCTCGAGCAGGCCATCGTCGGCCACGACTTCCAGCCCCTGCGCAAAGGCGAGCGTTTCGGCGTCGCTGCGGATAATGTCCTTCCGCCGTTCAGCGTCCAGCACCACATGCGCCTTCTCGAGCTTGCGGGCATAATCCTCGAAACGGCGGACGGTGAACGGCTCCGGTGCATGGAAGCGATGGCCGACCGTCTGGTTGCCCGACCGGATGCCCGACACCTCGAAGGGCACCACCACCGTCTCGCCCTGCTCCGGTCCGAACAGGCAGATGATGGATTGCAGCGGCCGCACCCAGCGCAGGCTGCCAGCCTCCCGCGAGGCCGGGCCCCAGCGCATGGACTTCGGCCACGGGAAATCGCGGATGATGCCGGGCATCACTTCGGCCACGATCTCTTCCGCCGGGCGGCCCGGCTTCTGGATCACGGCAACGTAGAATTCGCCCTTCTTGCCGTCGGAGCGCACCTCGGCTTCGTCGATGGACGATAGCCCCGCCCCGCGCAGGAAACCTTCGATCGCCTTTTCCGGCGCGTCGGTCCGCGGTCCCTTGCGCTCCTCCCGCACGTCGCGGGAGCGGGCATCCACGCCCCTGATGTCCAGCGTCAGGCGGCGCGGGGTCCAGTATTCGCGGGCTCCCTCATAGGTCAGGCCGGCTGCCACGAGCGCGTCGGTGACGAGCTTCTTCAGGTCGCCCGCCGCCTTGCGCTGCATGCGGGCGGGGATCTCCTCCGAACGGAGTTCAAGAAGCAGGTCTGGCATGGTCACGTTCCGGCGTTGGGACTTCGCCCGGCTCCTTCCGACACCATGCCCGGCCTGTCAAGGCCGCTACAGCCGTCCCTCGAAGGTATCGCACGCCGCCATGTCGCCGCTTTCATAGCCGCGCTTGAACCATTGCTGCCGCTGCTCCGACGTGCCGTGGGTGAAGCTGTCCGGTACGACCGTGCCCTGGCTGCGGCGTTGCAGCGTATCGTCGCCGATCTGCGAAGCGGCATTGAGCGCCTCGTCGATGTCACCCGGCTCCAGATACCCCGCTTCGTACGTATCGTGCGCCCAGATGCCGGCGTAGCAGTCGGCCTGCAGTTCCACGAGCACCGAAACCGCATTGGCGTCGGCCTGCGACATCTGCCGCCGCATCTGCGTGGTGCGGGGCAGGATGCCGGTCACGTTCTGGACGTGATGCCCCACCTCGTGCGCTATCACGTAAGCCTGGGCGAAATCGCCGGGAGAATTGAGCTGGCCGGCGAGCTGCCGGAAGAAGGACAGGTCGATGTAGACCTTCTGGTCGAGCGGGCAGTAGAATGGGCCCATTGCCGCGGCGGCCTGGCCGCAGGCCGAGGAGACGCTGCCCGAAAACATGACGAGCGTCGGTTCCGGATAGGTTTCGCCGGCATCGGCGAAGCGGCGGTTCCAGACGTCTTCGGTATCGGCGAGTACCGTGGCGACGAAATCGTCCGTCTCATCGGACGTGCCCTGCGGACCGGGCCCGCGCGCCACCTGGCCCTGCCCGCTTCCACCGCCCTGGTCCATGCCCAGCAGCGCAAGGGGGTTGATGCCGAAGCCCAACCAGAGGATGGCGAGGATGATGAGGAGGCCGATTCCGCCGCCGCCGCCCGCGCGCACCGGAATGCGCATGGGGCCGCCGCCGCCGAAGCCGCCGCCCGACCCGCGCTGGTCGGACACGTTGGTGCTCTGCCTGCGACCCTTCCACTGCATGGGAACCCTCCACTGCTACATGCCGAGGAGGATAGGGCAGATCACCGAATAATCACCAGTTGTTTATTCGCCGTATCAGGCGGCCCTGACTGCCCCGCCGGCATCGGTCAGCAGGAAGGCTTCGCCGCAGGCCTTGGCCAGCGTGCGGACGCGCAGGATGTAACTCTGCCGCTCGGTGACCGAAATGACGCCGCGCGCGTCCAGAAGGTTGAAGACGTGGCTGGCCTTGATCGCCTGGTCGTAGGCGGGCAGCACGCAGCGGTGCAACATGCCGGGCGCATCGGGGGCGCCGGCCGCCAGCAGCGCCGCGCATTCGGCCTCGGCATCCTCGAAATGCTTCAGAAGCATCTGGGTGTCGGCAAACTCGAAATTGTAGCGGGAATACTCCTGCTCGGCCTGCAGGAAGACATCGCCATACGTCACCTTTTCCGCGCCTTCGCGGCCATTGAAGTTCAGGTCGTAGACATTGTCCACGTTCTGCACATACATGGCCAGCCGTTCCAGACCGTAGGTCAGCTCACCGGCCACCGGCGCGCATTCGATGCCGCAGACCTGCTGGAAATAGGTGAACTGCGATACTTCCATGCCGTCGCACCAGCATTCCCAGCCAAGGCCCCAGGCGCCCAGCGTCGGGCTTTCCCAGTCGTCCTCCACGAAGCGGATGTCGTGCGTCAACGGATCGAGGCCGATGGCCCGCAGCGACCCGAGATACAGCTCCTGCAGGTTGGACGGGTTCGGCTTCAGCAGCACCTGATACTGGTAATAATGCTGGAGGCGATTGGGGTTTTCGCCGTAGCGCCCGTCCTTCGGGCGGCGCGACGGCTGGACATAGGCGGCGTTCCAGCTTTTTGGCCCCAGCGCCCGCAGCGTCGTGGCCGGGTGGAATGTTCCGGCGCCGACTTCCATGTCGTAGGGCTGCAGCACGACGCAGCCGTAATCGGCCCAATAGCGATGAAGCGCGAGGATCAGGCCCTGGAAGGACCGCTCGGGGCGCATATGCGGGGCAAGTTCGGACATGGTGCTACAGGCTCTCGGACACGACCGGCGGGCAGGTCCCGCCACGGCTGCGTCAGTTGCCATGCGCAAGCGTGCCCGGTCAATCCCGCTCCAGGCGGTAGACCCCGTCGTCGCCGCGCACCAGGGTGCCCTGGGCCTTGTTGCGCGCCTCCATCTCGGCGCGGCGGTTGCGCGCGCTGACACGCGTCGCCTCTTTCTTCATCTGCTGCACGCCCAGATAGGCGGCTGCGCCGAGAAGACCGAGTAGTATGAGCGGCGGCATAAGGCTTTCCATATCCTTCAAGGGCCCTTTCGCGAGGTATTTTGCGCGCAACCGGAGCGAAAGCAAGGCAGCGCGGCGAATTACCCCCTAAAGGCCATAGCGCGACCAGAGCGCGCGCTCTTCCGCCACGCTGGCCAGCCGCTCGGCCGCCGCCGCGGCAGCGTCTGCGCCGAAGCCGATGCGCCCTCCCAGAAGGCCGCGCCGGGGCCGGATGCGCTCCAGTTCGACATCACGGCCGAAGCGCTCCGCCAGAACCTCGTGCAAGGTGCCGAGACGGTCGACAAGGCCGAGTTCGATGCCCCTGCGGGCCGACCAGAACTGGCCGGAGAACAGGTCCGGCTCGTCTTCTTTGAGGCGGCCTGCGCGCCGCTCCCGGACGAGTTCGATGAACGTCTCGTGCACGTCGAGCTGCAGCGATTTCAGGTGTTCCACATCTTCCGGCTTTTCCGGCGAGAACGGGTCCAGCGTCGCCTTGTTGCGCCCGGCCGTATACAGGCGCCGCTCCACGCCGATGCGCCGGATGAGGTCGACGAAGCCGAAGCCGCCCGAGACCACGCCGATCGAGCCGACGATGCTGGAAGGATCGGCAATGATCTCGTCGCCGGCACAGGCGATCATGTAACCGCCCGAGGCCGCGACATCCTCGCAGAACACCAAAACCTTGCGATCGTGTTTTGCGGCCAGTTCGCGGATGCGGCGGAAGATCAGCCGCGACTGGACGGGCGAGCCGCCGGGCGAATTGATCTCGATGGCGACGACCGGCGCATCCTTGATCTCGAATGCCTTGTCCAGAAGTGGCTCGATGGTGGCCATGGACAGGGCTTTGCGCCCGATGCCGCCGCTGTCGGCGGCGATCATGCCCGTCAGGCGGACAACCGGCACGACGGTGCGCTGTTTGCGGAAACGCTTGGGAAGAAAACGCTGCAAGCCCTTGGCCACCCGGAATCACTCTTCTTTTCAGGATCGTATCGCGCACACAGATAGGCACCCGCACCCCGGTCCGCCAAGGGTCTACAAATCAAGGTGAAGCGTTCCGCCCGCAAGCGATTCCGCTTGCGCCGTCGGCCCGCCGTCGGCGTCGGCAAGGGTGAGCGAGGGCAGCACGCGCAGCGGCGCACGAGAGCCACGGCGCGCGCCGACCAGCAGCCGCGTCGCCGGCCGGCCCGCCCGCGCATGCACCGGCAGGAGGCCGACAGCGCCGAAGCGCCCGTCCATCGCCGACAACAGGGCCGGCAGGCAGGCAGGCGCGACAATGCAGAGAAAGCAGGCGCCATGGCGCGACAGCGCCGATGCCACATGCAGCCACCGCGCCAGGAACGCGTCGTCCGGCATGGACAATGCCTCGCGGCGCAGCGGCGCGGGCGAGGCGCGATGCCCATGCGGATAGAAGGGCGGGTTGCTCAGCACATGGTCGAAGCTGCCATCGCCAAGCCCCGCAGCCTCGCGGGCGGCGCGCGGCGCCAGAAGATCCGCCTCGACGATGGAGACCCGCCCCGCCAGGGCGGAATTGTCGCCGAGCGCCAGGCCCGCCCTTGCACAGGCCGCCATCTCGGCCGTCTTTTCGGCCAGCATGACGCGCAAGGCGGGCGCCCGGCTGGCGGCGGCGAAGCCGATGGCCCCCGCCCCTGCCCCCATGTCGAGCGCATAGCCCGACGCCTCGCTTGCCACACCGGATGCGACCAGCAGCGCATCCAACCCGGAGCGGTAGGCGCCCTTTCGCGGCTGCACGAGGTGAAACGCACCGCGCCAGAACGCGTCCTGCGTCAAGGATGGCTCAGGACAGCTCATGGCCGAGCCCGGCCTCCCGCATCAGCGCGCGGGCGGAGTCCAACTCGTCGGCATCCACCATCAGGCGGCGCGGCAGCGCGCCGATGGAGCCGTCGAGGATGCTCATGTGCGAATCCGCGATGAAATGGCCGATGCCGGCCTCCTTGAGGAGGGATTCCACGAAGGATATGAGGACGGCGTCGTTGGATCGGATGAGTTCCAGCATAATGTCATCTCGGCACGAATCGGGCGCCTGTCGCAAGGCGGTGGCATCGCAATCGGGCAAATCGCTTTCATTTGGCCGCGCGAGCGCCATCTAACACCTTGCCGCTGGCCGCGCCGAAGTTTATTCCCGGCGTGTCGAACGGAGTGACATCGTGAGCCTTGCAAATTCCGTCAGCGCGCTTTCGCCGCGGCCGTCCATCGAGGCGATACTGGACCTGACCCGGTCCGACATGGACCGCGTGAACGCGCTGATCCTTTCGATGGCCGGTTCCAACGTCGAGCTGATCCCCGAGATCGCCGACCACCTGATCTCGTCGGGCGGCAAGCGCCTGCGCCCCATGCTGACGCTGGCTGCGGCACAGGCCTTCGGCTATCGCGGCGACGGGCATGTCAGGCTTGCGGCCAGCGTCGAGTTTCTTCACACGGCGACGCTGCTGCACGACGACGTGGTGGACGAAAGCGACATGCGGCGCGGCCGGCGCACCGCACGGACGATCTGGGGCAACCAGGCCAGCGTGCTGGTGGGAGATTTCCTGCTGGGCCAGGCGTTCAAGATGATGGTCGAGGTGGGCTCGATGCGCGCTCTTGCCATCCTGTCGAATGCCTCCGCCGTGATCGCCGAGGGCGAAGTCTGGCAATTGTCGGCTGCCAAGAAGATGTCCACCGGCGAGGCCGACTACCTTGCCGTGATCGAGGCCAAGACGGCGGCGCTGTTTGCCTCCGCGGCGGAGGTCGGCCCCGTCATCGCGCAAGCCTCCGAGGCCGACATCGCCGCCATGCGCCGCTACGGCATGGCGCTCGGCCTCGCCTTCCAGCTCGTCGACGACGTGCTCGACTACGGCGGTTCGGCCGATGCCCTCGGCAAGAATGTCGGGGACGATTTCCGCGAGGGCAAGATCACCCTGCCCGTCATCTTCGCTTATGCGCGCGGCGACGAAGCGGAGCGCGCCTTCTGGCGCGCTGCCATGGAAGACGGCCGCAACGACGACGCGGCACTGGCGCAGGCCATGGAGCTGATGCGCAAACACGGCGCGCTCGAGGAAACAAAGGAGCGAGCCCGGCGCTATGGCGCCGAGGCGCTGGATGCCTTGTCCGGCCTGCCGGCGTCGCCGGTGCGCGCCGCCCTGGCCGACGTGGTCGATTTCTGCGTCGACAGGATCAATTGATCTCGGCCCCAAAAACGTCATGCTGGTTCCGGACATTGCGCCGGACAAATTCTCTTTCTTTCGGATCGATGCTCCAGGGGGCGTGACACGTGCAGAAATACGGTACCCGGAAATTCGCACTCGCCACGGCACTTGCGAGCTTCGCCCTGTTTCTCCCTCCGGCCTTGGCCGCCTCGACGCAGGACGACATGCGGCTGGTGCGCAGCCTTCCCGAAGTCAACGTCCAGTCGCTTTCGGGCGCCTATCTCGCGGCGAAGTCCGCGCAGGCCGCCGGCGCGCTCGGTGTCGCCAGCGACTACTACGAGAAGGCACTGACCATCGATCCGTCGTCGCTGCCCCTTCAGCGCGAAGCCATGTTCACCTTCCTTGCCGACGGTCGCTTCGATCGCGGCGTCGAGCTGGCCGCCAAGCTGCGCGACGATGACGATGCCGGCAAGGTGGCGCGCATTGCCCTGGGCATGGATGCGTTGCGCACCGGTGCCTACGACGCGGCGCTGCAGAATCTGGACCTGCCCGATTCCAGCGAACTGGACACATTGCTGCTCGGCCAGCTTTCGGCCTGGGCGGATGCCGGCAAGGGCGATGCGGGCGCCGCCATCAGGCGGCTGGACGAGATTTCCGGGCCACCCTGGTTCGCCATCTTCAACCTGTACCAGAAAGGCCTGATCTTCATGCAGGCCGGCCAGCCCGACGAGGCGCGCCGCGTGCTGAAGGTCCTCCTGGACGACAGGGCCTCCGTCCAAACCTCACCCGACGCCTATCTGGCGGCGGTCGAGGCGCTGGCGCGGCTGGAAATGCAGGCCGGCAACAAGGATGCCGCCGAGGAGGCCCTCGCCTACGGGCTCCAGGTCGCGCCGACCTACGATCCGATCCTGTTTCTCGAGCGCCAGCTCGATGCGGGAGAAGCCGCTACGCCTACGGTCCAGACGCCCCAGCAGGGTGCATCGGAAGTGCTCTACACGCTCGGACAGGCGATCAACCGGGGTGACGGGCGCGATGTCGCCCTACTGTATTTCCAGCTGGCGGACGCCGTCAGCGAAACCACCTCGGACAAGCTTGTCACGGCGCTGGCCGGCGTTGCCGAACAGGGCGAACGCGTGGACCAGGCGATCGCCTATTACGACCGCATCCCGGAAGATTCTCCCTATCGGCGCACCGCCACGTTGCAGAAGGGGCTGGACCTGTGGTTCGCCGACCGGAAGGACGAGGCGACCACCGTCCTGGAAACCGCCATCCAGACCTATCCCGACGACCTGCAGGCGCACCTGGCCTTCGCCGACGTGCTGACCGCCGGTAAAAACTACAGCCGTGCGGCCGAGGTTCTGGAAAAGGCGGTCGAACTGGCTCCGGAAGACGGCCCGCAGAACTGGAACATCTACTACCAGCGCGGCATCGCCTATGAGCGCCTAAAGGAATGGGACAAGGCCGAGCCCAACTTTCGCAAGGCGCTGGAGCTTTCGCCCGACCAGCCCCAGGTGCTGAATTACCTGGGCTACTCCTGGGTCGACATGAACCGCAATCTCGACGAAGGGCTGGATCTCATCCGCAAAGCCGTCGAACTGCGCCCGAACGATGGCTACATCATCGATTCGCTCGGCTGGGCCTACTATCGGCTCGAGCGGTTCGACGACGCGGTCGAGCAGCTCGAACGCGCGGTTCTCATCACGCCGTCCGACCCGACCATCAACGACCATCTCGGCGATGCCTACTGGCGCGTCGGCCGCGAGCGCGAGGCCCGTTTCCAGTGGCAGCGCGCGCTGGACGGAAATCCGGCCCCGGAAGACGAGCTCGTGGCCAAGATCGAGAAGAAACTCGACAGCGGCCTTCCCAGCGTCGCGGACGACCCGGAATTGAACCATACGCCGAAGGCCGCCCCCGGCGACCGCGCTTCGGCCGACGCACCCGGCGTATCGGAACCCGACGACAACACCAAGCCCAACTGACGCCATGGCGGCGGATGCAGCCATAAGGGCGACAGCCCATGCCAAGGTAAACCTCGCGCTTCATGTCGTCGGCAAACGTGCCGACGGCTATCACCTCCTGGACAGCCTCGTCGCCTTTGCCGATGTGGGCGACCGCCTCACCCTGACACGGGCCGACACGGATGCCCTGTATCTGTCGGGGCCGTTCGGCCCCGGGCTGGAGGGGCACGACAATATCGTCGCACGCGCGCTGGCGCTGGCGCGGCGGGTGGGCGAGGCGCACGGCCACGCGATCGGCC
Organism: Aureimonas sp. OT7; assembly: GCF_014844055.1. Lineage (NCBI taxonomy): Bacteria > Pseudomonadati > Pseudomonadota > Alphaproteobacteria > Hyphomicrobiales > Aurantimonadaceae > Aureimonas > Aureimonas sp. OT7. The sequence goes on along the minus strand of NZ_CP062167.1, from coordinate 1,705,731 downwards.
CCATCTCCATCGAGCTCGAAAAGAACCTGCCTGTCGCCTCCGGCATCGGTGGCGGCTCCGCCGATGCGGCGGCGGTTCTGCGGGCGCTGTTGCCGGGCATGCCACGCGCGGCGCGGGATGCGCTGATGGGCGCCGCGCTCGGCCTCGGCGCCGATGTGCCCATGTGCCTCGATGGGCGGGCGCTGGTTGCACGCGGCATCGGCGAGGCGCTGTCACCCTTGCCGCAGTTCCCCGCTTTGCCGATGGTGCTGGCCAATCCCGGCGTGGCGGTTTCCACGCCTGCCATCTTCAAGGCGTTGCCGACGGCCTGCAACGACCCCCTGCCCGACGGTCCGGCGCAGGGCTTCGACAGCCTCGACAGTCTCGTCTCCTATCTGGCCCGGTGCCGCAACGACCTCGCGGCGCCGGCCATGAGCATGGAGCCGGTCATCGCCGCCTGCCTCCACGCGTTGCAGGCAGCGGGCGCGGCGCGCGCCGCCATGTCCGGCTCCGGCGCCACGTGCTACGGCTTGTTCGATGACGCGTCGCAGGCGCAACGCGCCGCAGCCGCCATCACGGCTGCCAATCCCGGCTGGTGGGTCCGCGCCACAACCGCCCGCCCGACGCACCACAGGAGGGCCGCATGACAGCTCAGGAGCGCCCGTTCATTCCATTGTCGATCGCCGTGCTGACGATTTCGGACACGCGCACGCTCGCTGACGACCGTTCGGGCGATACGCTGCAGCAGCGGCTGGAAGCCGCCGGTCATCGCCTTGCGGTGCGCGGCGTCGTCACCGATGACATCGAGGCCATCCGCGACCGCGTGCTGGACGCAGTCCGCGACCCCGGCATCGACGTCGTGATCACCACGGGCGGAACGGGGTTCACCGGGCGCGACGTCACGCCCGAGGCGGTCGAGCCGCTTTTCGACAAACGGATGGACGGGTTCTCCGTCGTCTTCCACCAGATCTCGATGCAGAAGATCGGCGTATCCACCATCCAGTCGCGCGCTGTCGCGGGGCTGGCCGGAACCACCTTCATATTCGCGCTTCCCGGCTCTCCCGGTGCCTGCCGGGACGCATGGGACGGTATCCTGGCGGCGCAGCTCGATTACCGGCACAGGCCGTGCAATTTCGTAGAGATCATGCCCCGGCTGGACGAGCACCTGCGACGGGGCGGCCGCTCGGCCTGACGCCCCCAATTACCGGCGGCGTTGCGGCTCGCCATCCGGCGGCCTCGGCCGCATATCGGCGGAAAGCACCATCGGCCTCAGAGAACGGACCAGCCCGGCCATTCCGCGATCCGATGTGATGGCGGCCACCGCATCGGCCTTGCGCGCGATGAGCCCCCCTGCCATCGGGGACCGTCGAAACGTCAGCCCCGCCCACAGAAGCGGCCTGTCCTGCCGCGCCACGCGGAAACGCGCCGCCCTGGAGCGTGCGCGGCCTTCGGCGGCGTCGGCGAGAAAGCTCGATACCTCGTCCACCCAGCCGGGCGCCGGACGCGCCCCAGCTTCCAGGAACAGGATCCAGTCTCCCTTGGCGGCGGCGATACAGGCCGGGAGCGGATCCTGCCGGACCCGACAGCCGGCATGGTCTGCCACACGGTGCGCTTCCGGGCCCATGCCCTCGTCCACCAGGACCACGTCACCGATCAGCCCTTCGACCGCACCGGGCACGAGGGAGGCAAGCGTGGATGCGATCAGGACGGGCTCTTCACGAGCTGCAATCAGCACGGACAACATGTCACACCGATAGAACATTCCGGCGCGGAAGGGAAATCGCAGGGGGTGCGGCCTCCTGCCGTCATTCCACCGACATCTTGTTCTTGATTTGTTCTCTTCGCGGGCCTATCTCTGGAACACGGCAACGGAGAACGGCCATGCAGCAGATCTCGACGGCAGACAAGGCAGCTTTCGGCCCCGGCGGCGTGGACATGGCGGAGCATCTCGTCCAGCAGTCCGGCGTGCGTGTCGGTTTCGAGCGTCGGCGCGGCCGGGGCGCGGGCGTCAATCCTTCGGGCCGCTACGAGCCCTTCTCCCGGGCGAGTTTCGACGATGGCTGGAACTCGCTGGAAGAACTGCCCCCCTTCAAGACGGAAGTTCAGGTCGAGCGACCGAAGACGATCATAACGCGCAACTCGTCTCCCGACATTTCATTCGACCGCTCCATCAACCCCTATCGGGGCTGCGAGCACGGCTGCATCTATTGCTTCGCGCGGCCGACGCACGCCTATATGGGCATGTCGCCCGGCCTCGATTTCGAGTCGCGCCTGTTCGCCAAGCCCAACGCCGCCGCCCTGCTTGAGGCCGAGCTGTCGAAGCCCGGCTACGAGGTGCGGTCCATCGCCATCGGAACGAACACCGACCCGTACCAGCCCATCGAGAAGAAGATGGGCATCATGCGAGAGATCATGGAGGTGCTGGAGGCCGCCAACCATCCGGTCGGCATCGTCACCAAGTCGGCCCTGGTAACGCGCGATATCGACATCCTGTCGCGCATGGCGGCCAAGGGCCTTGCCAAGGTGGCCTTGTCGGTCACCACGCTGGACAAGACCCTGGCCCGCACGATGGAGCCTCGCGCCGCCACTCCGGCACGGCGGCTGGATGCCGTCCGGCAACTCAGCGAGGCCGGCATTCCAACGATGGTCATGACGGCGCCCATCGTGCCGGGCCTGACCGATTCCGAGATCGAGCGCCTGTTGGACGCGGCACACGCGGCCGGCGCGCGCGAGGCCGGCTACGTGTTGCTGCGGTTGCCGCTGGAAGTATCGCCCCTCTTCAAGGACTGGCTGCTTCGCCATTATCCGGATCGCTATCGGCATGTCCTGTCGCTGATGCGCTCCATGCGCGATGGCAAGGACTACGACGCCGAATGGGGAAAGCGCATGCGGGGCACCGGCCCCTATGCCATGCAGATCCGCCGCCGCTTCGAGCTTGCCGCCCGTCGCCTCGGCCTGAACGAAAGCCGCACCGCGCTGCGCACCGACCTCTTCGTGCCGCCGCGCGGCAATGGAGTACAATTGTCACTCCTCTGATCACGGTTGCCTCCCCCACCCCCGAGGGAGGCTTGCGGAGGATCGGCTTTTGCGGGATTGCTACCCCGATGGCCTATCGCAAGACCGATTCTCCGCTCCAATCCAAGGTCGCTCCCGCACGACCGGACTTCGCACTCGAGGAAGAGCGCATGGCGCGCGGGGCGCGCTGCGTCGCCGGCGTGGACGAAGCCGGCCGAGGCCCGCTTGCGGGGCCGGTGGTCGCGGCGGCCGTCATTCTGGACGCAGCCAATATCCCCGATGGCCTGAACGATTCCAAGCAGCTCGACATGGCCGAGCGCGAGCGCCTCTTCGCCGAGATCATGCGCTTCGCCACCGTCTGCGTCGCATCGTCCAGCGCCGCCGAGATCGACCGTATCAACATCCGCCAGGCGACACTGCTTGCCATGCGCCGCGCCTTCGACGGCCTGTCCAGGCCGGCCTGCCACGTGCTGGTCGACGGACGCGACGTGCCACCCAGTTTCGCGCTGCGCGGCACGGCCGTGGTGGGCGGCGATGCACGCTCATTGTCCATCGCAGCGGCCTCCATCGTCGCCAAGGTCACGCGAGACAGGATGATGACGCGGCTCTGCGCGACATTTCCAGCATACGGTTTCAGCCAGCACATGGGCTACGCGACGCCAACCCACCTCGGCGCCCTGCGGGATAACGGCCCATGCCCCTACCACCGCATGAGCTTCCGGCCGATACGGCAAGACGACCCTGTCTTGCTGTAGGGCGCAAAAAAGGGCGGAGCCGAAGCCCCGCCCTGGACAGTTCGCATTTGCGGATGAACCCGGTCCGCCGACGCCGTAAAGTGTTCGCCCTCAGTTGAGACGGCGGCGCACTTCCTCGATCGAGCTTTCCGTCAGGCGGGTATCGGAACCCAAGTCCTTGTCCCGGATGATCCGCTCTGCCGCTGCAACGGCAATGTTGACGGCCGATGCGCGAACTTCGGCGATGGCATCCGCCTCGGCCTGCGAAATCTTCAGCTCTGCGGCCGCGGTACGGCGCGCGACGTATTCTTCCGTCTTGGTACGCGCTTCGGCCACGATGGCATCGGCTTCCCGCTTTGCGGCGGCGACGATGTCCTTGGCTTCGGCTTCCGCCTCGCGGCGGCGGCGCTGATATTCGGCCAGCTGCTGCTTGGCCTCTTCCTTGAGTTCGCGCGCCTCGTCGATCTCGGCCTGGATACGGGCCGCGCGATCGTCCAGCGACTTGGCGATGGTGCGATGCGTGTTCACGTACCAGAGCAGCACGAAGAACAGGATGAGGGCGACGAGTGCGAAGAAACTTGCGTCGAATGCCATTGGTCAGCCCTCCTTAGCGCGATTCGCGCACGGCGTTCGCGACATCCTCGCGCGAGACGTCCTTGCCGGTCAGTTCGGTCAGTATAGCCTCGGCGGCGTCCTCGGCGATGGCGCCCACATCGGCGAGCGCCTTGGCCTTGATGTCGGCGATCCGGGCCTGCGCGGCCTCCAGCTTCGCCTCAAGTTCCGACTCGTTGCGGCGGCGCTCGGCCTCGGCGCTCTGGCGCGCTTCGTCACGGGCCGTATGGCCGATGGCGTGGGCACGCTCGCGCGCTTCCGCCAATTCCTGCTCGTAGGCGGCCTGCGCCTCGTCGGCATCGGTGCGCATGCGCTCCGCGGCCTCGAGGTCGGCGGCGATCCGGTCGCGGCGGCCCTCGATGATGCCTGCGAGGCGCGGCACGATGGTGCGCGACAGAATGAGATAAAGAATGCCGAAGGAGATCGCCAGCCACAGGATCTGCGAGGCGAAGAACTCCGTCTCGAGCGGCGGGAAGCCGGCGCTTTCATGCACCTCATGGCCTTCCAGGAACTCGGCTTCCGGCGTTGGCGGAACGACTCCGGGCTCTAGCGGAGCGTTGCCCGTCGAATGGTCCTGGACCTGCGCGTGGGCTTGGCTGATAAACATCTCTCACCCCGGTCTATACAAGGCCGGCCGCCCCGATTGTCCAAGGCGGCCGGAAGCACAATCCTCGTTCAGACTGAACTTAGACGAAGAGGAGGAGAAGAGCGACGAGGAGCGAGAAGATGCCCAGCGCTTCCGTCACGGCGAAGCCGAACACGAGGCGGCCGAACTGGCCGTCGGCAGCCGACGGGTTGCGAAGAGCGCCCGAAAGGAAGCTCGAGAAGATGTTGCCGAGAGCAAGCGCCGTTCCGGCCATGCCGAAGCAAGCGAGACCAGCACCGATGTAGCGAGCGGCTTCCGCGTCCATGTGAAACTCCTGTTTTGGATCGTGCGGGAAGAATCCGCGACCAAGGCCGCGAAAGTCGAAGGGGTTCTAGACCATCCGAGGCTCCAGGTGAACAGCCGGATGATCCTTATTCTCAAAGTTTCCTCAACCTGATCATCGCGATCATGTGAAGACGATCAACCTCAGTGATGCGGATGCACCGCATCGTTGAGATACATGCAGGTCAGCACCGCGAACACATAGGCCTGCAGGAAGGCGACCAGGAATTCAAAGGCCGTCAGGCCCATCGTCATCAGCAGCGGCAGGATGGCGCCGGCAATGCCGATGGCGCCGAGCGAGCCGAGCGAGACCACGAAGCCCGCGAAGACCTTGAGCGCGATGTGGCCCGAAAGCAGGTTCGCGAACAGACGAATCGACAGCGAGATCGGCCGCGACAGGAAGGAGATGACCTCGATCACCACCACGAAGGGCACGACCGCCGCAGGCACGCCGGACGGAACGAAGACCTTGAACCAGGACAGGCCGTGCTTGGCTATGCCGTAGACGACCACCGTGCCGATAACCAGCATCGCCAGCCCGAAGGTTACGATGAGGTGGCTGGTAACGGTGAAGAAATAGGGGAACATGCCGAGCAGGTTGGCCACCAGCACGAACATGAAGAGCGAGAACACCAGCGGGAAGAAGACCATGCCCTTGGCACCGGCCGAATCCCGCAACATGTTTGCGATGAACTCGTAGGCCATCTCGGCCACGGACTGGGTGCGGGTCGGGATCTGGCCCCGGCCGCTGGTGGCCACCCACAGGAAGCCGGAGGCGGCAACCACCGTGACCGCCATGAACAACGACGAATTGGTGAAGGAAAGGTCGAGGCCGCCGATCTCGATCGGCACGAGCCGAGAGATCACGAATTGATGAAGCGGATCGTTCGCCAAGCGTCTGGTCCTCTGTCGCGTGGGTCGCAGGCAATCTCTGCCGGTGGACCCCAGTCCTTCGATATGAACACGGATCCGACGATACGAAGACAGGAAGTCTTCGTCGTCATTGGCATGAAGCTCCGTGCGGGCGACACTGCCATAGCGTCACAAGGACCGCTTCGCAACTCCCTAAGGGCGATCAAGAGGGTCTTGTTGGCCGGAATCGGGCGACTTTCTGTCCTTCGAGACCGATCGGACGACATTCGTCACGCCGGCGACGAAGCCGAACAGCAGAAACACGATCAATCCGATGGGCCGCGTACCGAAGGCAAGATCGATTCCGTAGCCGATCAGCGCCCCGACGACGACGCCCGCGATGAACTCCGATGCGATCTTCAGTCCGGCCGCCATTCCGGACAGGCCGCCCTTGGGCTGCAGTGCCGAGGGCTGCGGCGCCTGGCGCGCACGGGCGGCGTCGAGCCGCTCGTTCAGGCGCGCGCGCCGCGCGACGAATTCCAGATCCTGCGCGGGGCCTTCCGACTCCTGTTCGTTCACAGCCATGTCCTCGGCCTTCCGTCAGTTCCACCCGCCATTATAGGTGCGATAGAAGACATGGAGGCCGATCTTGTCCACCTTTTCCATCGTCCGCGCCCAGCGCGGGCGAACATAGGTCGCATGATAATGCGTGGCGGACCCGACATCCGCCAGCCACTCCCGGCCGGTGGTCACGTCCATGGCGATCCGTTCGGCCCGTTCGTAGGCGCGCTTGTTCGTGATGCGGTCGGCGCGCCCATCGCAGGCGAAGGAAAACTGGCAGCGATTGCGCCAGTTTCGGTTCTGGTACACCACCCCGCAGATCGTGTCGGGGTAGGCGGGGTTGCGCACCCTGTTCAGGATCACCTGTGCGACGGCCGCCTGGCCCCGCTCCGATTCCCCGCGCGCCTCGAAATAGATGCCCGTCGCCAGGCAGGTCTGCTCGGCCGTGCCGAAGGCATCCGCAGGCAGGGGCGTCGCCGCCCAGGCATGGTCCTTCTCGCCGATCGGCGGCACGAAGGATGGCCCCTCGCCGCTCAGGATCGTATCGAACCGGCCGGATGCCGCCGGCCCCGAGGCGGGGGCGTAACCCAGTTCCATCGTGCCGGTGTCGGCTTTCGCCTCGCGCAGCAGCGGCTTTTGCGACGCCTCCGCATCGGCGATGGCCATGGTGTCCTCGACCGTATCCTTGAAGGGGTTGGCGCGCTCGAAGCGCGCGAGGCGGTCGGGGCTGGCCTCGAAACGGGCGGGAAGCCCCGATAGTGCCGTCAGCATGATGGCGTCCCCGCCAGCGATCTCGGCGGCCAGACGGGGGCCGTTGCGGGCGATTCGCCCGGTGGAGAAACGCTTGAGCATGGTGTACTGGCTGACCACCCGGCCGCCGCGCTCGGCCAACTCGGACACGGGTCGCAGCGAGGCGAGCTCTTCCCGCTCCAGTTCGAGTGCGCCCTGCATGAGGCCGGCGGCGATCTCAAGCTCGAGTTCGGGGCGCTCCGCGACGGCGGTGGCGGACTGGTGGCCGAGTACGGCCCCCGTTGCCAGGATCAGCGATGCGACAAGGCTGCGGGTACGCCGGGCAAGACCGCCGGAGCGTCCGGGAACGGGCTGTCGCGCAGCTCTTCTGGTGACGCTCATATTCGGTATCCAAATCATTTCGATGGATGCCGATCATGTTTCATTAACCTTAGCGCTTGGTTAACGCAGCGCTCCTAGTAGCGCTTGCGGCGGGATGCATAGGGGTTGTTGGGCTTGCGCAGGTGCAGCCGTATCGGCACTCCGCGCAGGCCGAACGCCTCGCGCAGCCCGTTGACGAGATAGCGGGTATAGGAAGCGCCAAGCGATTCCGGCCGCGACGTCGACACGATGAAGGTCGGCGGACGCGTCTTGATCTGCGTCATGTACTTCACGTTGATGCGGCGGCCGGCCACGGCGGGCGGCGGATGATGCGTGACCACGCGCTCCAACCATTGATTGAGCTTGGAGGTGGAGATCCTCCGGTTCCATGTCTCGTGCGTCTCGACGATCGCCCGCATGAGGCGGTCGAGCCCCTCGCCGGTCTCGCCCGAAATCGGGATGGCCTTGACGCCGCGCATCTGCGGCAAGAGCCGTTCCGTCTTTTCGAGAAGATCGTCCAGCGCCTCCTGCCGGTCCTCGATCATGTCCCATTTGTTGAAGGCGATGACGGGGGCCCTGCCCTCGCGCTCGATCAGGTCGGCAATCTGCAGATCCTGCCTCTCGAAGGGCACGGTGGCGTCCAGCACGACGACGACCACCTCGGCAAACTTGATGGCGCGGATGGCGTCGGCGACGGACAGTTTTTCCAGCTTCTCCTGCACCTTTGCCTTGCGACGCAGGCCGGCCGTATCGAACATCTTGATCTGACGGCCGCGCCAGGACCATGACACGGATATGGAATCGCGCGTGATGCCCGCCTCCGGGCCGGTCAAAAGCCGGTCCTCGCCCAGGAACCGGTTGACCAGCGTGGATTTGCCGGCATTCGGCCGGCCCACGATGGCAATATTCAGCGGTTTGGTGGCGTCGTAAGTCTCGACCGGCTCACCATTCTCGTCCAGCTCGACAGGCACGTCGGCCTCGGCTTCCGGCACATCGACGAAGAACGCTTCCTCTCCCAGGGCAGCCACGATTGCGTCGCGAAGGTCTCCCATGCCCTCGCCATGCTCGGCCGAAATGGCGACAGGCTCGCCAAGGCCGAGCGAGAACGCGTCATAGAAGCCCACATCCGAGCCCCGCGCCTCGGCCTTGTTGGCCACCAGCACGACCGGTCGGCCAGAGCGGCGCAACAGCTCTCCGAAATGGGAATCCTGCGGGGTCATGCCCGACTTGGCGTCCACCACGAAGAGCGACAGGTCCGCCGCCGCGATGGCGGCCTCCGTCTGGGCACGCATGCGACCTTCCAGGGTGTCGCCGCCCGCTTCCTCCAGGCCCGCGGTATCGAGAACCTGGAACTCGATGTCGAGCAGCCGGGCCTCGCCCTCGCGCCGGTCGCGCGTCACGCCCGGCCTGTCGTCGACGAGCGCCAGACGCTTGCCGACAAGGCGGTTGAACAAGGTGGACTTGCCGACATTCGGCCGTCCGATAATGGCGATGGAAACCATGGTCGCGCCTTTCCGGCCGCTCAGGACGGATCAGGCTCGCCGGCCGCGTCAGGCGCCGAGGGCGCCTCCCCGGCGGGGGCGGGCCCGGTTTCGGCCGAGATCAACTCCTGCATCATGCGGGCTCGCTCGGCCATGCCGGCCGGCGTCGAGAAATCGTCCACCAGCTGGCCGAAGACAGGCGCGGCGCCGGCATGGTCGCCGGCCTTCCAGAGGGCCAGGCCGATGGCCTCCAGCGCCGGATGGCGAAGGGGCTCTCCCTCGCCGGTCAGGGCCTCGGCGCGCTGGCGTACATCGTCGGCGGTTCCGTGATCGACCAGGATATAGGCCGCGCGGATCGAGGCGATGTCGCGCAAGGGGCGCGAGGTCGAGCTATCGGAGGCGACGGCGTCGTAGGTGGCCACGGCGGCCGTCGGATCGCCCGCCTGCAACTGCGCGCCGGCAAGATGCATGCGGGCGATGACCGGATAGTGCGCGGTGCCGTCCTCGGCCAGGGCGGAAAGGGCCGCTTCGGCTCCGGCGAAATCTCCGTTGGACACCAGCTCCTGTGCGGCGATCAGCCTGTCCCCGTCGGCTGCGGCACGCCCGGCGGCCATACGCTCCCAGACGACATAGCCGATCGTGCCGAGGATGATCAGTGACACCAGGGCGATGATGACGATGCCGTAACGCTTCCAGATCGCGCGGGCCCGCTCCTGGCGGATTTCCTCGTTCACTTCGCGAATGAAAGTGTCGTTGCTCATGGGGCGCGTCGTCCATAGCGGTGCGAGGCCGCACGGCGACCATCGCAGAATTGCGGCGTTTCCGGCTTTCTAACGATTTTTATGGCGAACGGAAGGGCGCCCGCCCGGTCTGCCGCGTGAATCTGCGTTGCGGGCTCACTCGTAATTGCGCACGTCGTCCAGTTCCACCGAGCCGAAACCGGGCCGCGCCAGATAGGCCATCACGCGGGCCGCCGCCTCATCGGCGCTCGCAAGCTCGCCCTTGTCCTTCAGACCGCGATAGCGGGACACGGTCGGGAAATCGGCTTCGCGAACCCTTTGCTGCATGGCGGTGTCGATGACCCCCGGCGCCAGCGCCACGGCGGCGGTGCGGGGCGCGCCCGCCGCGCCGGCACCCTCGGAATATTCGGCGTTCACCGCGCGCACAAAGCCGTCGAGGCCGCTTTTGCTGGCGGTATAGGCACTCCAGTACGCAGTGGCGCGGCGCGATGCGCCGGACGAAACGGCAAGGATGCGCCGGTCCGCGGGCCACCCTTCCGTCTTCGACAGGAAGGTCGCGGTCATCGCCATAGGCGCGGTCAGATTGAGGGCGACATGCGCGGCTATGTCCTCGACCGCTAGCTTGCCGACGGGCCCGATCGGCTCTTCCGTGCCGGCATTCAGCACAAGCAGCGCCTCGGTCACGTTCGCGCCATCCATATCGTCAAGCGGGTCCAGCGCGGCCGCCGCATCGCGGACATCGCGCAGATCGACCTGGCGCCACTCGGCCCGCAGGCCCTCGGGCCTGGGTGAGCGGGCAATGCCCAAAACTTCGTAGCCCGCTTCCACCAGCTTCCGTGCCAGGGCAAGCCCAAGCCCAGCCGATGCACCCGATACGATCGCAACTTTCATGACGTCCTCCCCCTGCGCACCCACAATAAGGGACCGGCCGGGCCGGCACGCAAGAAAAATGTGCGATTCTGAGGCGAATGCGGGTTTTCATGCATATTATCTGTGGTAGGTTTTCCTGAGAGCCCGAAGATACGGGCCAGGGAGGTCAAGATCATGAAATCGTTCTCTATCGGCATCCGGCCGCTGGCCGGTGCATGCCTTCTTGCGGCCATGGCCCTGCAGGGTGCCGCGCAAGCGCAGGATCTGAAGCCACTGACGGTTGTCGTCCCCAACCCGTCCGCGCTCAATATCTTTCCGTTGCACGTCGCCGATGCGGAGGGCTATTTCGCAGCGGAAGGGCTGGACGTGACGGTGGAGGTCGTCAACGGATCGGCCACGGTGCTGCAGACGCTGGCGGCGGGCCAGGCACAGATCGGGCAGCCGGGCCCCGGTCCTCTTCTGGCAGCCCGCGAACGCGGAGAAGACATCGTCTTCCTGTACAATTACTGGCCGAAATCGGTGTTCGGGCTCGTCGTCAAGGAGGGCTCCGAGGTCGCCGCGCCCTCCGACCTGAAGGGCAAGACCATCGGCGTCGGCACGGCCGATGGCGCGGAAGTCGGATTCACGCGGGCGATCCTTGCGAAGGAAGGGTTCGAGGAAGGGCGGGACTATGAATTCCTGACCGTCGGCGACGGGGGCACCGCGGTCGCCGCCTTCATGAGCGACGAGATCGACGCCTATGCGGCCGCCGTGGCCGACGCAGCCATCATCGAGGCGCGCGGCATTCCCTTGACCGAGATCACGCCCGACGAGTTCCTGGCCTATTTCGGTAATGGCTGGGCGGCGACCCGCAGCTATATCGACGCCAATCCGGACGTGATCGAAGGGTTCGGGCGCGCCATGGTAAAGGGCACGCGCTTCGGGCTGGACCCCGCCAATACCGAAGCCGTCCTGGCGCATACCGCCGCGGCCAACCCGCAGGAAGGCGAGGATGCGGGCCTTGCCGCCGCCATGCTGGAAACGATGAGGGACCGCGTCACCCCGATCGATACCGGCAACGCTTTCGGCTATCAGCCGCCGGAGCACTGGAAGCTCTGGCAGGATGCCCAGGTGGCGACGCAGGCTCTTTCGGCGCCGCTGCCGGACCTGTCCGCCGCCTACACCAACGACTTCGTCGAACGCTGGAACGCGCAATGACGGCGCTGCGACAGGCGGTGCCCACGCATCCGGCCGCACGGCCCCGGGACGGCGATGCCGTCTACGCGCTGCGCAACGTCTCCAAGGCCTTCGGCCGGGGCGCCATCCGCGCCCTCGACCATGTGGACCTGACGCTGGAGCGGGGCACCTTCAGCTCCATCATCGGGCCATCCGGCTGCGGCAAGTCCACGCTCCTGAAAATCATGGCGGGGCTGACGCCACCCTCGTCCGGCAGCGTCATGCTGGAGGGGCGACCGGTGACGGGGCCGCGCCGCGATATCGGCATGATGTTCCAGCAGGCGACGCTGTTCCCGTGGCGCACGACCATCGAAAACATCCTGCTTCCCATCGCGATCCGCGATGGGACGTCGGCTGCTAAGGCAAAGGAGCCTGCCGCCCGCGCGCTGCTCGATCTTGTGGGTCTCAAGGGATTGCAGAAGTCTATCCCGACAAGCTCTCGGGCGGCATGGCGCAGCGTGCGGCGATCTGCCGGATGCTGGTAACCGAGCCGTCCGTCCTTTTGCTGGACGAGCCTTTCAGCGCATTGGACGAGTTGTCGCGCGATTTCATGAACATGGAGCTCCAGCGCATCTGCCTGGAAAAGCAGGCGACGGCCTTCCTGATTACCCATTCCATTCCAGAGGCCGTCATCCTGTCGGATATCGTCTACGTCATGTCGAAGCGGCCAGGCCGCTTTGTCGAGACGATCCATATCGAGCTCGATCGTCCACGCACCCTGGACATGCTCACCTCGCCCGAGCTCGGCGATTATGTCCGTCATATCCGCGCTCTTCTGGACGAGGGAGGCCTGCATTGACCCACGTTCAGCTGGAAAGAAGCGAGGCGCCGCCCGAAACGCTGTGGCAGGAAGAGGTGCCGCTGATCGACCGGATACCACGCCCGGTCGGCATGGCGCTGCTGGCCGTCGCCTTTATCGCCCTGTGGCAGGGCGTCCATGCCATCGGCCTGTTTTCGCCGATCATCCTGCCGCCACCGGCCGCGGTGTTCCGCGACATCCTGCTGGTGGGAACCAATCTCGCCACGGGCGGCTACATGCTGGCGGCGCTGTGGATCACCCTTCAGGAAGTCGCCCTGGGATTCGTCATTGCCATCGCGGTCGGTTTCACGCTCGGCGTCATCGTCGGCGAAAGCAGCTTCGGCGAGCGGGTGGTCCTGCCCTATCTGGTCGCCATCGACACGATGCCCAAGGTGGCCTTCGCGCCGCTGTTCCTCGCGTGGTTCGGCTTCGGCATCTCGTCCAAGGTGGCGCTGGCAGCCTTCATCGCCACCTTCCCCATCGTCGTGGCGACGGCCGCCGGGCTTCATGCGTCCGACGAGAACGCCCGCATGCTCTTCAAGACCATGGGCGCCACCCGCTGGCAAACCCTGTGGCGCATGAAGCTGCCGCTCGGGCTGCCGCATATCTTCACCGGGCTCAAGATCGCCTCCGTGGGCGTCATGGCCGGCGCCATCACCGGCGAATTCCTGGGTGGCGGCAAGGGCTTCGGCGAGTTGATCCGCGTGGCGGCGGCGCAACTGAATACGCCGCGCATCTTCTCGCTCATCCTGTTTCTCAGCCTCGTCGGCCTGGCGTTGTTCTGGCTGGTCTCGTTCGTCGAGCGGCGGATCGTCTTCTGGCGTCGACGGGCGGAGGCCGGTGGCCTCAACGCCTGACAGGAGAGGGAATGAAAATGGAGCGGGCGATGGGGATTGAACCCACGACATCAAGCTTGGGAAGCTTGCGTTCTACCACTGAACTACACCCGCATCCGTAGGTGAATGCACTATAGGAATGGCGGGTGGCACGCAAGAGGAAGTTGCCGCCATCCGCCATCAGGAGAAGTGCTTGGACAGCTTGAGCCGCTGTGCCTGATAGTTCGATTTCAGATCCGCTCCGTAGAGCCGCCCCGGGCGGGCGGCCATGCGCTCGAAGATCAGACGGCCGACGATCTGCCCATGCTCCAGGATAAACGGCACTTCATGGCTGCGCACCTCCAGCACGGCCCGGCTGCCGGTGCCCCCCGCCCCCGAATGGCCGAAGCCCGGGTCGAAGAAGCCGGCATAATGCACCCGGAACTCTCCCACCAGCGGGTCGAAGGGAGTCATCTCGGCGGCGAAGTCCGGCGGAACGTGCACCGCCTCTTCCGAGACGAGGATGTAGAACTCGTTCGGGTCCAGCACCAGAACGCCGCCCTCGCTGCGGTGCAGCGGCTCCCAGAAATCGAGTATGCGATGGGCGTCCCGCTTGTCGACATCGACGACGCCGGTATGCCGCTTGCCGCGATAGCCGATCATGCCGTCGTCGTCGCCCGTCAGGTCCACCGACAGGGCGATCCCGCCACCGGAGATATTGGCATCCAGCGCGCTGGTGAGCCCCTCCCCCTCGTGCAGGCTCGAGATCTCGTCGCTGGTCAGCGTGGCGCGGCCGCGCCGGAAGCGGATCTGGCTGAGGCGCGATCCCTGCCGTACGAGCACCGGAAAGGTGCGCGGCGAAATCTCCAGGTAGAGCTGGCCGTCATAGCCTGCCGGCACCTTGTCGAATTCCTGGGCGCGATCGGTGATGACGCGGGTGAAGATGTCGAGACGCCCGGTGGAGGATTTCGGGTTGGCGGCGGCACGCACTTCCGGCGGCAGCGACAAACGCTCCATCAGCGGCACGATGTAGACGCAGCCCGTTTCCAGCACCGCGCCTTCCGACAGGTCCACGACATGCAGCGAAAAGCGGTTCAGCGCCTCTTCCACGCTGCGCTGGCGGCCAGGCAGGAAACTGGCGCGCACCCGGTGCGCCCGTGCGCCGAGCCGCAGGTCGAGGCTGGCCGGCTGCACCTGGTCGTCATCCAGCGGACGGACGGAAACGATCCGCCCCGCCTCGTGGAGGGCCTGGATTTCCCGGTCCGGCAGGATGCCTTCAGTCATTGCGTCAACCCTGTGCGATACGTTGCGTATCGCGCATAAACGAAGGCGTGCCGTTTGGCCAGTTGACGCCGCACCGCGCGGGGGCTTAAGGAACGTGCCGTGGTGATTTTGCCGGCCGGCTTGCAGCCACGTTAAACAAGTCGCTAAAGGGCCGATCTCCTCGCAAGGACCGGTCATGGACGCGTCGCCCGAAGTCGGCCGCCCCGAGGTTTCCATGTCCGACAGCGCGAAAAAGCCGTTCCGTCCTGCAACCGCCATGATACACGCCGGAACGGTGCGCTCCGGCTTCGGCGAAACATCCGAGGCGATCTTCCTGACGCAGGGCTTCGTCTATCCGTCCGCCGAAGCGGCGGAAGCGCGCTTCAACGGCGAGGACCCCGGCTTCATCTACTCGCGCTATGCCAACCCCACCACCCGCATGTTCGAAGAGCGGATGATGGAACTGGAAGGCGCCGGCGACGCCCGCGCGACGGCCTCCGGCATGGCCGCCGTGGCCGCCGCGCTGCAATGCTCGCTCAAGGCCGGCGACCATGTCGTCGCCGCCCGTGCGTTGTTCGGCTCCTGCACCTACATCATCCAGACCGTGCTCGGCCGCGCCGGCGTCGAATCCACCTTCGTCGATGGCCGCAACCTGGAAGAATGGCGCGCGGCGGTACGGCCGGAAACCAGGCTCTTCTTCCTGGAAAGCCCGACCAACCCGACGCTGGAAGTCATCGACATCGCCGCCGTCGCCGATATCGCTCACGCGGCCGGCGCCATCCTGGTTGTCGACAACGTCTTCGCGACGCCGCTGCTGCAAAAGCCACTGGAACTGGGTGCCGATGTCGTCGTCTATTCCGCCACCAAGCATATCGACGGACAGGGACGATGCCTCGGCGGCGTGATCCTGTCCTCGGCGGAATGGATCAAGGAGAACCTGCACGATTACTTCCGGCACACCGGCCCGTCACTCTCGCCGTTCAACGCCTGGGTTCTGCTGAAGGGGCTGGAAACGCTGCCCTTGCGAGTCCGCCAGCAAATGGACAACGCCGCCCGGATCGCCGAATTCCTGGCTGGCAGCAGCAAGGTCGCGCGGGTGATCTATCCGGGCCGGGCCGACCATCCCGACGCCGAGATCATCAAGCGTCAGATGAAGGGCGGCTCCACCCTCGTCGGCTTCGACATGAAGGGCGGCAAGGATGCGGCGTTCCGGCTGTGCAACGCCCTGCGCATCGTGAGCATTTCCAACAATCTCGGCGACTCCAAGAGCCTCATCACCCATCCGGCCACAACCACGCACAAGAGCCTGTCGCCCGAAGCGCAGGTAGCGGCCGGCATCGGCCCCGGCCTGCTGCGCTTTTCGGCCGGCATCGAGGATGTCGACGACCTGATCGAGGATTTCCAGGCGGCGCTCGACGCCGCCTGATGGAAGCGCACGCAAGCCATGTTCACCTGCACCACCCACGAGATCACC
Organism: Aureimonas sp. OT7; assembly: GCF_014844055.1. Taxonomy (NCBI): domain Bacteria; kingdom Pseudomonadati; phylum Pseudomonadota; class Alphaproteobacteria; order Hyphomicrobiales; family Aurantimonadaceae; genus Aureimonas; species Aureimonas sp. OT7. Next base: position 1,689,283 of record NZ_CP062167.1, on the reverse strand, counting down.
GTTACGGTGACGCCCAGCTACCTCGAAGGCCAGTCGGACCCGGAGGCCGGCCGGTGGGCGTTCGCCTATCGGGTCGAAATCCTGAACGGTTCGGGCGCGGCCGTGCAGCTTCGCTCGCGCTATTGGCATATAACCGACGCCATGGGCCGCGTGCAGGAAGTGCGCGGGCCGGGCGTGGTCGGGGAAGAGCCGCTGCTATCGCCCGGCGACAGCTTCACCTACACCTCCGGATGCCCGCTGCCGACACCGTCGGGGTTCATGCGCGGCCACTATGTGTTCGAAAGGGTGGACGGCTCGATGTTCCAGGTGAGCATTCCACCCTTCTCCCTCGACGCGCCGGATGGACTGCGCACGTTGAACTGACGTTGCGAAGAACCGGGCCTATTGCCCGGTGACTTCCTCTGCCTTGAACTCGTAGGCCTCGCCGCAGAATTCGCAGGTCACGCGGATCTTGCCGTCATCCTCGACGCTTTCAGCCAGTTCCTCGGGCGTGAAGTTGGCAAGAACCTCGCGGATCCGCTCACGCGAGCAGGAGCAGTCATCCCGCACGGCCGTCGGCGGGAACACCCGGACGCCGCGCTCGTGGAACAGGCGGAATAGCAACCGCTCGACGCCAACTTCGGGATCGGCAAGCTCGGCATCGTCGATTGTGTCGACAAGCGCCCGCACCTCCGTCCAGGCGTCATCCGCCTCGAACTCGATCTCATCCGCACCCTCGGGCGCATCCCCGCCGGGCAGGTCGGGCATGCGCATGCGCTCCGGCGCCTGCGGAAGAAACTGGGCTACCAGGCCGCCGGCGCGCCAGCTTTCCTTGAAGCCGCCGCCATCCTGCCGCCGTGCAATTCTTGCGACGGCAAGGCGAACCGTGGTGGGGATCTGTTCCGACTGACGGAAATACCCCTCCGCGACATCTTCCAGGGAAGCGCCGGCCAGCTCGACGATGCCTTGATAGCGCTGCATCAGCGCACCCTGATCGACCGTCAGGGCCATGATGCCGCGTCCAAGAAGGTCTTCCGGGCTCGTCATGCCGGCGGCTTCGGCCTCGCTCAGGCGTTCGGCATCGAAGCGCGCATAGGCGCGGACGCTGGATGGGGTGGAAAAATCCACCACCAGCAGGTCCACGGGTCCATCCGTCTGCGTCTGGGCGGTAAACTTGCCGTCGAACTTGAGCGAAGTGCCCAGAAGGACCGTCAGCACGATCATTTCCGCCAGCAGGCGCGATACGGGCTCCGGATAATCGTGGCGCCCGAGCAGGCTGTCGATCATGTCGCCCAGTTGCACGGCGCGGCCGCGCGCATCCAGCGTCTCGACCTCGAACGGGACGACGGCGTCGTCGCCGGCGAAGCCGAACTCGCCGGGCTGGCGGATCTCCTCAACCACGGACGTCGACTTCCCCGAAGCACCAGGCCAGCACCGACTTCTGCGCATGCAGGCGGTTTTCCGCCTCGTCGAAGACGACGGATTGCGGGCCGTCTATCACGCTGTCGCTCACTTCCTCGCCGCGATGGGCCGGCAGGCAGTGCATGAAGAGCGCGTCGGGCCGGGCATGGGCCATCAAGGCCTCGTTGACCTGATAGGGCAGGAAGACGTTATGCCCCCGCGCCACGTCTTCGCGGCCCATCGACACCCAGGTGTCCGTCACGACGCAGTCGGCGCCCGTCACGGCTTCGACCGGATCGAGGGTGGTCAGGATATCGGCGCCTTCGGCCCGTGCGCGCTGAAGGAAACCGGCATCGGCCTCCGATCCCTCGGGCGTCGCGATCCGCAGGGCGAAACCGAAGCGGGCCGATGCCTCGATGAAGGAGTTCAGCACGTTGTTGCCGTCACCGCTCCAGGCGAAGGTGCGGCCCCTGACAGGGCCTCGCTTCTCCTCGAAGGTCAGGAGATCGGCCATGATCTGGCAGGGATGCGTATCGTCGGTCAAAGCGTTGATGACGGGAACGGTCGCAGCTTCCGCCATTTCGAGAAGGCGCTCGTGCCCCGTGGTGCGGATCATGATGGCGTCCACGTAACGCGACAGGACACGGGCTGTGTCGGCGATCGTCTCGGCCCGGCCAAGCTGCATTTCCGTGCCGGACAGGAACAGCGTCTCGCCGCCGAGCTGCCGCATGGCGACGTCGAAGGAAACGCGTGTACGGGTAGATGGCTTCTCGAAGATCATGGCCAGCACGCGCCCGTCGAGCGGGCGCGGAGAGGCGCGCCCCTCCGCCTTGCGGCGTGCGGCGTCGTCCAGGATGGCGCGAAGCTCGTCCGACCGCATCGCCGAAATGTCCAAGAAGTGCCGTCCGGCCGTTCCGCGTGTCATGCTGCACTCTCCTTACGGGTTGCGGACAGTGCCTGCGCCGCAGCCTCTATACGTTCCAGCCCTTCGCGCACCTCGTCCGAGGTCACGTTCAGGGGCGGCAGGATGCGGACGACGTTGTCGCCGGCCGGAACGGCAAGCATCAGCCGATCGCGCAGCGCCGCGATGAAGTCGACGTTCGGCACGCGCATCTTCAGGCCGAGCAGAAGCCCTTCGCCACGCACCTCCTCGAACAGGTCCGGAAACCGGTCCGTGACACCGGCGAGCCCCTGCTTGAACTGCAGGGCCCTGTCGCGCACCTGCGTCAGGAAACCCTCTTCGAGGACGACATCCAGCACCGCGTTGCCGACCGCCATGGCCAGCGGGTTGCCGCCATAGGTGGTGCCATGGGTACCGGCCGTCATGCCGGCGGACGCGGCCTCGGTGGCCAGGCAGACGCCCAGGGGGAACCCGCCGCCGATGCCCTTGGCGGATGCCAGAATATCGGGTGCCACGCCGCTATGCTCGTAGGCGTAGAAGGCGCCGGTGCGGCCGACGCCCGTCTGAACCTCGTCGTAGATCAGCAGAAGGCCGTGCGCATCGGCCAGCTGCCGCAAGGCCCGCAGGAATTCGCCGGACGCGCGGCGGATGCCGCCCTCGCCCTGGATAGGCTCGATCAGCAGGGCCGCCGTCTCCTCGGTGATCGCCGCCTTCAGGGCTGCGATGTCGTCGAAGGGAACCTGGTCGAAGCCTTCGACCTTGGGGCCGAAGCCCTCAAGGTACTTCTTCTGGCCGCCGGCGGCGATGGTGGCCAGGGTGCGGCCGTGGAACGCGCCCTCGAAGGTCACGATGCGGAACCGCTCCGGCCGGCCGTTCACGTAATGGTAGCGCCGGGCCGTCTTGATTGCGCACTCCAGGGCCTCGGCTCCGGAATTGGTGAAGAAGGCGCGGTCGGCGAAGCTGGCTTCCGTCAGCCGCCGGGCAAGCCTTTCCTGGCCGGGGATCTGGAACAGGTTGGAAACGTGCCACAGCTTGTGGGCCTGCTCCGTCAGCGCCGAGACCAAATGCGGGTGGGCATGCCCGAGCACGTTGACGGCGATGCCGCCGGAAAAGTCCAGGAAGCTGCGCCCGTCGTCCGTGCGCAGCCACACGCCCTCGCCTCGCTCCACGCGGATGTCCGCGCGCGCATAGGTCGCGTACAACGGGGAGTGCGTGTCGGTCTCGGGTGTCATGGCGACAAGGTTCCGGAAAAGTTGGGGTTGGTGCTGAAAGACAACGGGCCCGTTGCCATTTGGCGACGTTTTTTGATCTTTCCGCTGCAAAGAACGGTGTCGCTATACCATGCGGGGGTTGCGCATTGTCAACGAATGAACGACATGAGGTGCGCGCAAGGACATTCCGCGCGCATGCGTGCAGGCGCACGCAAAGACTGGGGATATCTCAACTTTCGATTCGCCCACAACCCTGTGTGTCTTGTCAGGGCGTCGGCCGTTTTGCTAGTTTCCCCGACAACACCAGATTTCGTGCGGCCAGCCCATCAGCTCAATAGATGTGGTATGACCCGGCTTGAACCGCCGCCGGTCACCTATGGATTCCGCCGCCGACAGGATTGAAAGGACCCGCGATGAGCTGGACGGATGAACGGATCGAAACTCTCAAGCGGCTTTGGTCGGAAGGGCACAGTGCCAGCCAGATCGCGGGTGAGCTCGGTGGCGTCAGCCGCAATGCCGTCATTGGCAAGGTTCACCGCTTGAAGCTGGAAAGCCGTATCAAGGCGCCCTCCGCGCCGGCCGCCGCCGCCGCCGCACCCGCGGCCGTCGCACCTGCATCGACGGCCCCCGCAATCGTCGCCCAGGCCAGCCAGCCCGCGCCGGCATCCATCCGCAGTGCGCCGGCGCCGGTTGCGGCCGCGCCCCAGCGCGAAGCCGCCGCAGCCTCGGCGCCGCGCGTGCTGCAGCCCACCGCGTCCATCGCGTCGGCACAACAGCCGATGGCACGGACCATGGGCGCAACCGCTCTCAAGATGGAGCCCGAACTGGAGCCGATGCCGCAGCAGCGCGTCAGCGCCGAGGTGGTGCCCATCTCTCGCAACCTGACCTTGGTGCAGTTGTCGGAGCGGACATGCAAGTGGCCGATCGGCGATCCGCTGTCGCCGGATTTCCGCTTCTGCGGCAATCACTCCGGCGAGGGCAGCCCATACTGCCAGTATCATGCGCGCATCGCGTTCCAGCCCGCGTCGGAGCGTCGCCGCATCCGCTGACGCCCTGAGGCGCCCGATCCAGAGGCTGAACCCAGCCCGCCCGCCAGGGCGGGCTTTTTTCATGGTCAGCAAGCCATGAGCGACCGGAGCGCGCCCATCGATACCTGTCTGGTCCTGAAACCCGAGATCGTTTCGGCTCTGCCGGCGCTGCGCCGGCTGGCGGAGGGGCTGGTCGCGCGGAAGGGAGAAACCCGCCTGACGGCAACCCTGGCCGGCACCGGGCTGCCGGGAACGCCGTATAAAAACTATACTTATAGTTATATCATAAAACTGAATCCTGGCAACTGTATCCGTCCGTGCAATCGCAAACCGCACATGAAAGACGGACTATATCGTGCCCTCAAAGAGCAAAGCCATCAACTCGGCTGAAGAGGTCTTACGCGTTCAACTGGCTGTGTCCGAATCCCTGAAACGCATCAGCATTTTCAACACTTATTCGGCGCGCATCGAGCAATCCTTCGGCAACCTCGAGAAAGAACTTCAGTCGGGCGCCAACCCGGAAGCCGACGACACGATCGGCGGCGATGCACGCGAGATCGTCGAAACGCAAAGTCGTCGCCTGTCGCGGATCGAGACGCTCTGGCAGTTGCAGACGTATCAGGAGACGGGCGCCTTCGGCGATTTCGAGGCCTTCTGGAAGACGCTCACGCCGGCGCAGCAGGCGGCGCCCGACAACTGGTTCAAGAGTTGGTACCTGACGGTCTGGGATGCCGGCAGAATGCTGAGGCTGCCCACCATCCTGACCGTCGGGACGCAGACCGAAGCCTACCTCTCGATGAAGGACGCGGTCGCGCAGTATCGCGCCCTGATGAGCGACAAGGATGCGCGTGCCGCAGCGCCCTTCCCGCAGGCGAACCAGTATTACAAGTACGATGGCACAAAGATCCGTCTGGTCGACGACAGAAACTTCACCAAAATGAACGAGGGTCAACTCGCGCTGCGCGGCACCACCGTCGGTATCGTTCTGCTCGAAGCCTTGAACAAGACGCTGTCTGCGACCCCCACGGCCCAGGACCGGGTGGTGCAGGCCAGATACTGGCTGCGCTTCCTGTCCGAATCCGCCAATTTCGCCGCAGCGAGCGCCAGGTTCGACCGGACTTTCGAAGCAGACGAAACCTATGCCGACGCAACCCCCGACGGTGCCGGTGCCGTCGTCGGCAGCCTGCTTTCGGCCGGCATGTATATCGCCTCCATCATCGGGCGATCCATGGACGACAGCCCCAAGAACGCGCTGCAGAACCACATCGCCAATATCGGCTATGCGTCGGACTCGCTCAAGATCGCGCGCTCGCTCTTTACGATCGGACCCATCGTCGACCCGGCGCTGGCCACCAGCGCCGTGTTCAAGGGCACGGGCACCCTCGTCGCCGGAACGGCCCAGATCCTGTCGACCGCCGCGTCCGCCATGACGCTCGCCGACATGGCGCAGCGCGGCACGGACTCAAGGATCATCGCCGCCGCCAGCGTGGATCTGGCGTTCCAGGTCGCCATGGCCTATGCGATTACGGCCCTGGCCGCGTCAGGCGTAGGGGTCGTCGGCCTGGCGCTCCTTGCGACGGCCAATTTCTCCCAGTTCGCTGTCGCGGACATGTATTTCGACATGGCGGACGAGGCCGAGGCCCGATATGGCCGAAGCGGCTGGATGGGCGACAAGGCGATCGGCATCTATTACAGACAGTGCGGCGGAGCCGCCGTCGTCAACGGCATGCCGGTGCTCAACATCCTGTCCAGCATCATGCAGATGGCGACGGGCGACGATGGCATCGACATGTCCGAGACATCGCGCATGATCCTGACGGATTACGGCAACCGTATCGACACCGATCCAGCCTACCGGGCCAATCCGCGCTATGCCTACGATACGCGCGAGGAAAAGCTGGCGGCAGCCGCGACGGCGTTCTGGGACGACGGTTTCAACAGCCGCTTCTCTGCGGCCGAGCGCCAGCAATATGCCAGCAGCACCGCCGAACTGAAAAAATCAACAGGCGCCGAACGCGTCTGCGTCTACGTCACCCGGCAACTGGATGCCGACGCGGAGATGATGGGTTGGGCGTCCGAAGGGACCATACGGCAGAACATGAAGAGCGGCCGGACATTCCTGTTTTCGGCTGACGCCGGGGGTGCATCGGCGGCATGGGACCCCTTCGGTCCCGGGACCACCGACTACCAACTCGGCAAGGCGGGCGACACGTCCGATACGACGCAATACGTTACCTTCGCCACCCCCTTCACCGGCGTCGAACAGGAAGTCCGGGAGGATATCGGCTCAGGCAAGAAGGCGTCCAACAGGCCGGTCCTGCCGAAATCGCTGAAGTTCAGCGACGGTGCCGCCAGCACGACATTTGACGCCCGCAACCTGACACCCGCGGTTCGTGAGGTCACCAGAACCCGGACCGTGAACGTGGACGGACGGCCGACGATCGAGCGTTACACAATCGAGAACGTCGATCGGGTGTACGGCGCCGAAGGCGGGATCGAACTGTTCATGGGCGGGGGCAGCGACAGGGTCATCGCCGCAGCCCGCGCCATGCTCGTCGATGGGGGATCGGGCGTCTCGGCATCCGAAACGGATATGGTCGATTATTCGGGATATGCGCTTTCCGGCGCGAAGGTCGCCGTCGTGGCGACGGCCCGCGGAGGTTTCGACGTTATCAAGACAGGGGTCGTCGAGATCAATTACCGCTACGTCAAGGAAGAGTCGCAAGGCAAGAACAAGCCGAAGCGCTATACCGCCGTGACGGAACTGCGGAAGTACGACCTGAATGGAAACACCGACAGTCTCGTCAACATCGAAGGCGTCGCCGGTACCGCAAACGCCGATATCTTCACCGGCGGAATGGGAAGCATCCTGCTGGGTCAGCAGGGAGACGACACCTTCAGGGGCATTGCCAACGATACCATCATGGCCGGCGACGGAAGCGACACCATCGAGGCCGCGTCGACGCTGAAGGCCGGAGCACCGGTCCCGCTTGGCTCCTATGCGGATGGTGGCGACGGCAACGACAGGATCGCTCTTGCATGGGGCAATGATTCCATCATCGGCGGAGCCGGCCAGGACACGCTGTCCGGCGGCAGGGGCGACGACATCATCTTCGGCGACGTCTCCGATGCAGCGGCGGCGGCCCCGGCAATCAGTTGCGCCGACAGGATCGATGGCGGCGACGGCAACGACACCCTGTCGGGCGGGTTCGGCGCGGATACGCTGAGTGGCGGCGCTGGCTTCGATCTGCTGATGGGCAATGACGACGGCGACAGTCTGGATGGCGGCGCGGGTGACGACCGCCTGTCGGGAGACGGCGGGCAGGATACGATCGCCGGCGGCGCGGGCAACGATGTCGCCTGGGGCGGAGACGGTGACGATCTCGTGACACTCGATGACGGCGATGATACCGCGTATGGCGGGTCGGGTGCCGACACTCTCGCCGGCGGAGCCGGTGCCGACCGTCTCTACGGCCAATCGGGCAACGACCGACTGGACGGTGGAACCGGGAACGATGTCCTCAGCGGCGACGAGGGCGACGACACCCTCTACGGCGGCGCCGACGGCGACACGCTGATCGGCGGAACCGGCAACGATGCCCTGTACGGCGAAGCCGGCGACGATTGCCTGTACGACCAGTCCGGGCGCTCGATCCTCATGGGCGGCGACGGGGACGACATCATCGTGCTCGGCGCAGAATCGATCACCGGCGTCTCGCTGAACCAGGGCACCATCGCCGATGGAGAAGGCGGAGACGACCTTGTCAGCTTTCGGCTGGCCGCCACGGCCGGCGACGGAAACCAGACGGCCCCGCGCGGCGTGGCGGCCTCGCTGAGCATCGGCAGGGACGCCGCCGGCAACGCCTTCTCGACGCCGAGTGCGCGCCGGCTTTCCCAAGGCGCGCCTTCGGCGATGGACGCCCTCATCGGAGTTCGTCTCGCGGGGGTCGAGAACCTGGAGGGCTCGGCCGGGAGGGACATACTGACCGGCGACGCCGGCGCCAACATCCTGATCGGCCGCGAAGGCGACGACACGCTTGCCGGAATGGCGGGTGACGACCTTCTTTACGGTGGCCGCGGCACGGACATGCTTCTGGGTGACCAGGGACACGACATTCTCCTGGGCGGGCCTGGTAAGGACATGCTGTACGGCGGTGACGGCGGCGACACCTTCGTCTTCGAAGGAATGTTCGGTGCCGATGCGCTCTATGTCGAACCCGGGCGCGATCGAAGCCAGCAGAACGGCGATATACTGCTGTTCACGGACGCCGATTATCGCAACCTCTATCTAAGGACCGTCGCCGGCGGCGGCATGGAGATCGGGCGTATCCTGACGCCGGGCGTTGCCGACCCGCTGGCGGATGTCGAAGGAGAGGCCAGCGTTCTGATCGACGATTTCGGAAACGGCAAGGACGGCTATGCCGACCTGTCGCTGGTGGCCAGATGCGGGGACGGCTGGGCCGTGCTGACGGGCGCCTCCCTGCAGGCCCTGATATTTGAGATGAATCTCTTCTTCGATCGGGATGATGGCATGCTGGGCGCCCTGAACGTGGCGGACGGCAACATGTGGACCGAACGGGTCAGGCCCGCGCAGGAGGCCCTGTGGACGGTGCATGCCGCCGCAAGCTGAGATGCTTGAGGCGATCGCCTCAGCGTTCGGTGAGCTTGAATTCGATACGCCGGTTGCGGGCGCGCGCCTCCGGGCTGTCGCCCGCCTCCAGGGGCTGGTACTCGCCGAACCCCGTGGCAGCCAGCCGATCGGCTGGCACGCCCTGCGTGATGAGATATTTCACCACCGCACCCGCGCGCTCCGTGGAAAGCTGCCAGTTGTCGCTGAAACGCCCGCCGGAAATCGGCACATTGTCGGTATGACCGTCAACCCGAATGATCCAGTCGATGTCCGAGGGAATTTCCCCGTTCAACTCCACAATGGCTTGAGCCAGCTTGGCAAGCTCTTCCTCGCCGATGGGCTGGAGGACATCCGAGCCGGACGGAAACAGAACCTCCGACTGGAAGACGAAGCGATCGCCGACGATACGGATATTGTCGCGGTCGGACAGGATTTCACGCAGGCGACCGAAGAAGTCGGATCGATAGCGGTTCAACTCCTGCACCCTCTGCGCCAGCGCGACATTGAGCCGGCGGCCGAGATCGGCAATCTGCGTCTGGCTCTCCCGGTCACGCGCCTCCGAGGCGTCGAGCGCCTCCTCCAGCGCCGCGATCTGCTGGCGAAGCGCCGAGAGCTGCTGGTTCAGAAGGGCGACCTGGCTGCGCGCCGCTTCCGAAATCTGCTGCTCGCTTTCCAGCCGTCCCTGGAGATCGCCGATGCGGGCATCGGCAGCGGCGGCGCCGCCGGCGCCGGAATCGAGCGCCGACTGAAGCCGCGAACGCTCGTTCTCGGCCGATTGGAGGGAAGCCTGCAAGGCGGCGATCTCGTCCTGGAAGTCGGAACTGCTCGAGCGCTCCAGTGCCAGAAGCTGGTTGAGTTCCGCGATCTGGGAGTTCAATTGCTGCAAGACGGTGTCCTGGCCGGACAACTCGCGGCTCAGCAGAAACTGCGCGATCACGAACACCGACAGCAGGAACATGATGGCAAGAAGCAGCGTCGACAGAGCGTCGACGAAGCCGGGCCAGTAATCCACCGGCCGGCGCGACCCGCTTCTGCGCGACAGCCCCATCGCGTCAGTACCTGTCCTGCCGGTGGCCGAGATGTCCGGCCAGACGGTCCAGCGTGCGCCGCAACTCCTGCTGTTCGCGTGCCTGCGTCTCGACGAAGTCGCGCATCATCTGCTGCTCCGAGCGCATGTGCTGCACCAGCCCCTGGATGCTTTCGGCAAGGCTGGCCATCGCCGCGCCGGAGCGCGGGGCGGCGCCCTGATCCTGCATGAGACGGGTTATCCGGTCCGCCAAAACCTCGAGGTCCGCGCCGGACGAGGCCGCCGCGGGCGCCATTGGCATGGGCCCCGACATCGCGATGGCCTCGCCGCCCGCGTCGGTCACCGTCGCCAGCCAGTTCTCCACCTCGGTGTAGAAGCGGTTCTGCGCGCGGCCGATCTGCAGGTCGAGAAAGCCAAGGATGAGAGAGCCGGACAAGCCGAAGAGCGAGGACGAAAACGCCGTCCCCATGCCGGCGAGCGGAGCGGACAGGCCCTGCTGAACGGAGTTCAGGACGGTCGCGGCGTCGGTCGCCGTCGGATCGAGCGACTGGATGGTGGACGAGATCGAGCCGATCGTCGTCAACAGGCCCCAGAACGTGCCGAGCAGGCCGAGGAAGACGAGGAGACCGACGAGGTAGCGGGAGATATCGCGCGTTTCGTCGAGCCGCGTGGCCAGTGAATCGAGGATGGACCGGACGAGCTGCGTCGGCAGCGGCTGGCCGATGCGCCGCCCGGCAAGCAGGGATTGCATGGGTGCAAGCAGCACCGGCGCGCGGACGTCGTCCGCCTCTTCCGAGCCGTCGCGATACAGGTTGATCCACCGGACCTCGCTGTTGAGTCGCAGGATCTGCGCCAGCGCCAGAATGATACCGATGGCAAGGACGGCGCCGATCAGCCCGTTGAGACCGGGATTGGACTGGAACGCGGCCACGATCTGCCGCCCGAGTATCAGGGCGACGAAACCGGAGAGCGCCAGAAAGACGGCCATGGTCCAGAAGTAGACCATAGGGCTGGAGAGGCGCTCCGGCATGATATGGGCCGGTCGCTTGTCCTCACGCGGCGTACTCATCACCTGCATCGGCACGTCATCCGGTGTTGCGCCACGGTGCGTGGCTTATCTCATCTTCCTTGTAACCGGCCTTGGCAGCAAGCTCCAACCCCCGTCACCAAGCTCTATCCACGCTTTTCGGTTCCAGGCCGGGATCAGGCCGAACGCTGGCTGGCCGCACGGTAGGAGTCGTTCGCCTTTTTCAGCTCCGCCGTCATCGCCTTCAGGATGAGTTCGTTACCGCAGGCGATTTCGCCCTGCAGGTGGTCGAACCTGTCTCCATCGACGCTGCTGACGAAGCCGCCGGCCTCGCGCACGACGATCGCGCCGGCCGCGATATCCCAGGGCAGAACGCCGCGCTCCCAGAAGCCGTCGAAGCGCCCCGCGGCGACGTAGCACAGGTCCAGGGACGCGGCGCCAAGCCGGCGCACGCCCGAGCTTTCACCCATGATCTGGCGCATCTCGTAGAGGAAGCGGCCATGGCCGGCCTTGCCCAGGAAGGGAATGCCGGTTGCAAACAGCGCCTCCGGCATGCGCTGGCGGTTGGCAACGCGGATGCGCCTGTCGTTGAGGAAGGCGCCGCCGCCCCGCTCTGCGGTATACAGCTCGTCCTGGATCGGATTGAAGACCACACCCGCGACGATCTGGCCATCGCGCTCCAGGGCAATCGATACGGCAAAGATGGGAATGCCGTGCAGGAAGTTCGTGGTGCCGTCCAGCGGGTCGACGATCCAGCGATGCTGGGTGTCCTTGCCCTCCAGCTCGCCGCGTTCCTCCATCAGGAAGCCCCAGTCGGGCCGGGCGCGCGACAGTTCCTGGAAGACGATCTCCTCTGCCTTGCGATCGGCGTTGGAAACGAAATCCGCCGGCCCCTTCATGGACACCTGCAGGTTCTGCACCTCGCCGAAATCGCGGATGAGCGAGCGCCCCGCCTTCATCGCGGCCTGGGTCATCACGTTGAGCAGGGCTGAACGGGCCATGTCTTAGCAGTCCTTGAATAATGAGGCCGCCGGAACCCGCTTGCCGGGTCCGGCGGCGCGATTTCGTGCCCGGCGCGGCAACGGTGTTTAGTCGGCGCGGCGGATGTAGGTGATCTCGTTGGTATCGACGAGGATTCGCTCGCCGCTTTCGATGAAGGGGGGCACCATGACGCGAATGCCGTTCTCCATCTTGGCGGGCTTGTAGGACGACGCCGCCGTCTGGCCCTTCACGACAGGATCGGCTTCCACGATGGTCAGCACGACCTGGTCGGGAAGTGAAATGCCGATGGGGCGCTCCTCGTGGCTTTCGACCGTCACGGTCATGCCGTCCTGCAGGAAGGCGGCACGGTCGCCGACAAAATCCTTCTGCAGCTCGAGCTGCTCGTAGGTCTCGTTATCCATGAAAACCAGCATCTCGCCTTCGGCGTAGAGGAACTGGTAGTCCTTCTGCTCCAGCCGGACGCGCTCGACCGTTTCGGAGGCGCGGAAACGCTCGTTCAGCTTGGTGCCGTCGATGAGGTTCTTGAGCTCGACCTGATTGAAGGCACCGCCCTTGCCGGGCTTCACATGGGCCGTCTTGACCGCAGCCCACAGGCCGCCATCGTGCTCGATCACATTGCCCGGACGGATTTCGTTTCCATTGATCTTCATAAGGGTCGCTCGACATTTGAAAGAACGAAGGCGGCGCCGGCGCGCCCCTTTTTCCCGCTCAAGACCACAAAATCCGGTTTGTTACAAGACGTTCAGCTCGAGCGGAAGCGATTGGCGGCGTCCAGGGCGGCCTTCTGCTCTTCCGGCGAGAGGCCGCGGAAGAAGGTATCCAGAGCCGGATCGGCGTTGCGCACGCGGCGCGCCAGAACCGTCCATTTGGCGGCCTCGGCCGTATCGCGCGCGATGCCGATGCCATCCTTGTAGAGATGGGCGACACGGTTGACGGCGATCGGGTTGCCGCGCTCGGCGGCGCCCTTCAGCCAGCGGAATCCCTCATGCGCCTCGGCGGGCCCGCCGCGCCCGTTGATGAGCCATATCCCCAATTCGATCTGCGCCGTGTCGTGCCCCTGAAGCGCCGCCTGCCGCAACCACCAGCGGGCGGTGACGTCGTCGCGGGCCGAAACGCCACGCCCGTTGGCGTAGAGCTGGGCCATCGCATATTGCGCATCCGATACCCCGGCATTGCCGGCAAGCTCGAAATAGCGCAGCGCCTGCTCGAACCCTCCGGTCGGCGAAGACTGGATCAGCATCTGGCCGTAGTTGAAAGCCGCCAGCGGCTGCCCGGCATCGGCCGCCGCTCGCATCAACTCACGCGCGCGGGCCGGGTCGCGCTCGACGCTCTCGCCTTCCAGCAGCATCAAGGCATAGCGGAACTCCGCTTCCGGCCGCCCGGCCTCGGCGCTGAGGCGATACCAGCGCACAGCGCCCGGCACGTCGAGCTGGACGCCCTGCCCCCGCAAAAGCAGTTCGGCCACCAGGGACTGCGCGGCTGCGTCGCCCATGTGGGCCAGCGGCTCGGCGATCCGGAACGCCGTCAGGTAGAAGCCGCGCTGATAGGCGCTGAATGCGGCGGCCATGTCGCCGCCGGCCGGCGCCTCCCCGGTGGTGGGGTCCGGCAACAGTTTTTCCTGGTTTTCCTGGGCCTCGGCGGTGCCGGCGGCCAGCAGCGCCGCCAACGCCAGGAGCGCAAGGCGTTTCATGCGGCGGCACTCCGCTCGAGCGCGTCGAAGAGGGCGTTCGCCTCGGCCACGGCCTCGCCTTCCCGGCCTTCGCCGCCGAATACGGCGCGCGACAGGAGGATGAACTCGGCCCCGCTCGCGGCGGCTGCCGGCAGCGCCTCGAGCGCGCCGCCGCCGGACAGGACGGCCGGCACCTCCACGATGGCGGCCCACCACGATGCCAGATCGATGTCGGCGGGGCGCGCGGCATCGTCCTCGCCGCCGATGGGGCCGAACAGGAGATAGTCGGGCATGCGCTCGCCTGCCTCCAGTGCCTCGTGCCGCGTATGGAAACCGGAGGTTCCGACGATGGCCTTTGGCGAAAAGCGCGCGATCGCCTCTCCCAATGCCTCGATATCTCCCCCGGTGACATGAATTCCATCGGCACGCACGCGGCCGGCGCAACGGGTGTCGTCGACGACGATGGCGGCTGCGCCCGCCTCCTGGATCAGCGGCACCAGCCCTTCGGCAAAAGCCTGGTAGGCGGTGTCGCTACGCCCGGCCGGGTCCAGGATCACGCTGGCGACGTCGCCGCCGGCAAGGGCCCGCGACAACGCCTCGCGGCCCGGGGCGCCGTCGGCCAGTAGGGTTGTCGCCAGCATCAGGCGGGGGCGCACGAAATCAGCTGTCATCGGGTTCACATCTGTCGTCTTGAAATGGATACGGCGCCTTTCGGCGCCGCATTTTTGCATCTTGTCGGATCGTTATCAATTCGGCCGGTTCGTCCTCAATCTCTCGATCTCGTCCTTCAGAAGGAGTTTCTTGCGTTTCAGCTCCGCGATCTCCCCATCCGGCGTGGCCGGCTTGGTGCGAAGCGATGCAATCTCGCTGTCCAGGGCGCTGTGACGCTGTTCCAGCGTCTCGAGATGCGTGTCAAGGGACATTCCAGACTCCTCTGTTTGTTTCCTCGAGCTTCCGGCCCCGCCTTCCGACGAAAGCCGTAGGCGCTACCGGGAAGCTTCCCATAAGCTTGGGTCATTACGGAAGGGGTGCAAGATCATTCTTTGAGAATTTTGTGACGGCTGGTATTTGCAGCCGGAAGAACGCGTACCCGGCGGGTATGCGGTACGCATTCGTCAGACCCCGGGGGGCAGATGTCGGATCAGGAACAGGCGGCGTTGCGGCTGCAGGTCGCAAGGCTCAGGCAAGACCACGCCGATTTCGACGCGGCGATCGAGGCGATGGAGGCAACCGGCTGCGACCGGCTGCGCATCCAGCGCATGAAAAAGAAGAAACTGTCCATCAAGGACCGCCTCCAGGATCTTGAAGACCAGATCCTGCCGGATATCATCGCATGAGCGTTCCCGTCGCCATCATAATGGGCAGCCAGTCCGACTGGGCCACCATGCGCCACGCCAGCGTGACGCTGGATGCCCTGGGCATCGCCCACGAATCGCTTATCGTCTCGGCCCACCGCACACCGGCGCGCCTTTACGAATTCGCCTCGTCCGCCCGTGACAAAGGCTTCAAGGTGGTCATCGCGGGCGCCGGCGGCGCCGCGCACCTGCCTGGCATGGCCGCGGCCATGACGCCCCTTCCGGTGTTCGGCGTCCCTGTCGAAAGCAAGGCCCTGTCCGGGCAGGACAGCCTCCTGTCCATCGTGCAGATGCCGGCCGGCATTCCGGTGGGCACCCTGGCCATCGGCCGCGCCGGCGCCGTGAACGCGGCGCTGATGGCGGCGTCGGTGCTGGCGCTCTCCGACGCGGCAATCGCCGACAGGCTGGATGCCTGGCGCGCGCGGCAGACGGCGGCCGTGGCCGTCCACCCCTCCGACGGGGAGGCCGCAAGTTGACCGCCAGCACGCCCCCGCTGCCCCCGGGATCGACCGTCGGCATCATCGGCGGCGGTCAGCTCGGGCGCATGCTCGCCTCTGCCGCCGCGCGGCTGGGGCTGCGCACGGCGGTCGTGGACCCGGACCCGGAGTGCCCGGCCGCACAGGTGGCGAACGTCATGGTGCGGGGGGCCTACGACGACCCGGCCGCACTGGCGGAGCTGGCTCGCATCAGCGACGTCATCACCTATGAATTCGAGAACGTGCCCGTGGCGCCGCTGCGGCGGCTGGCGGCCATCCGCCCGGTGCATCCGCCCGTCGAGGCGCTGGAAGTGTCGCAGGACCGCGTAACGGAAAAAGCCTTCCTCAACGGGGTCGGCATCGCGACGGCGCCATGGCGGGCGGTGGACGATGCGGAAGAGCTGGAGCACGCGCTGGTCGAGCTGGGCGGCGACTGCATCCTGAAGACGCGGCGATTCGGCTATGACGGCAAGGGCCAGGCCGTGCTGACGCAGGACGCCGCGCCCGGCGACGCCTTCGCCGACCTCGGCGGCGTCCCCGCCATCCTGGAAAAGAAAGTCCCCTTCGAGCGCGAGATTTCGGTGATTGCGGCACGCGGCGCCGACGGCGCGCTGCGCGCCTACGACCCAGCCGAGAACGTCCACAGGACGGGCATCCTGCGCACGAGCACCCTGCCGGCCCGCATCTCACCGCAGCAGGCGGAAGAGGCGATGCGCATCGCCGGGCTGATCCTGGACCGCCTGTCCTATGTCGGCGTGATCGGCGTGGAATTCTTCGTCGCGGCCGACGGTGCGCTGCTGGTCAACGAGATCGCGCCCCGGGTGCACAATTCCGGCCACTGGACGGAAGCCGCCTGCCTGATCTCGCAGTTCGAGCAGCATATACGCGCGGTCTGCGGCATGCCTCTCGGAGACCCGGTGCGGCACGCCGACTGCGTCATGGAAAACCTGATCGGCGACGATATCGAGAAGGCGCCGGCGCTGCTGGCCGAACCGTCGCTCCTGTTGACGCTCTACGGCAAGGCGGAAGCCCGCCCCGGCCGGAAAATGGGTCATTTTACGCGCGTTAGCCGTGTCGTGTGATTGACATCGACCACGGCGGCGTCTATGCCGTGCCCATCGAAGGGCGCTCTAGCAATGGGGGCGCCATTTTAACGCGACGGCATGATTTTGGATCGTCGCCTGTCCAACATACCGACGGTCGAGTGTCATGAAGATCAAGAATTCCTTGAAGTCGCTCAAGGGCCGCCACCGGGCCAACCGCATGGTTCGCCGCAAGGGGCGCATCTACATCATCAACAAGCAGGCTCCGCGCTTCAAGGCGCGCCAGGGCTGAGGCTTGCCGGCGAGGGCGCCATGGCGCCCGGTCCAGCCGGATTGCCCTTACAGGCATAGCATTTGATTTGACGAAGCGCATTGGCGGTTTAAACTCCGCCGATGCGCTTTTTCTTTGCCCTTCTCCCTGTCGTGCTCGTGGCCCCGCCGGCCTTGGCACAGCCGCTCGCCCCCTCGCCCGAGATCGAGGCGATCGCGCCGGATGCGTTGCTGCCGCCACCTGATTCCGTGCCGGGCGTCAGCCGGACGGACCAGCGCACTCTCAGCCGCGACGAACGGCTGAACGCGCTCTTCCACGATCTGCGGCGGGAGGGCAATCGTGCTCGCGGCGAGCGTATCGCCCGGCAGATCCAATCCATCTGGAACGACAGCGGCAGCGCCACGGTCGACCTGCTTCTGACATGGTCCGAGAAGGCCATCTCGGACAACAAGCTGCCCGTCGCCTTCGACCTCGTCGAACAGGGCGCCGAGCTGCAGCCCGACAACCCGGAAATATGGAACCGGCGTGCGATGCTGAATTATCGCAGCGGCGACTTCGGGCGCGCCATCGTCGATGTCACGCAGGTTCTGGCGCGGGAGCCGAGGCACTATCCGGCGCTGATGGGCCTGGGTGCGATGCTGGAAGAGAGCGGGCGCAACGAACAGGCGATGGAGGCCTATCAGCGCGCGCTCGACGTCTATCCCACGCTCAAGGATGCGCAGGATGCCGTGGCGCGGCTGGCCGACCTGATGGCCGGCCAGCGCGCCTGACGCGACGTCAGACGGCCGACAGGCCGTCGGAGCCGATATAGGCGATGCGCAGCATGTTGGTGGCGCCGGGTGTGCCCAGCGGCACGCCGGCCGTCACGATGACCCGCTCGCCGGGCCGGGCCAGTTCCTGCTCCACAGCGACGCGGCAGGCTTTGTCGACCATGCCTTCGAGATCCGTCGCATCTTCCGTGACCACGCAATGCAGGCCCCAGGCGATGCTGAGTCGGCGTGCCGTCGCCACCTTGGGGGACAGGGCGATGATCGGCAGCAGCGGGCGCTCGCGGGCGGTACGCAGGCCCGTATTGCCCGTCGACGTATAGGTGACGATCGCCGCGACGCTGAGCGTCTCCGCCATCTGGCGCGCCGCCAGAGAAACGGCGTCGGCGCCCGTCGCCTCCGGCGTGGAGCGCTGGGCCGATATGATGCTGGCGTAGAGCGGGTCCCGCTCCACCTGCACGGCGATCCTGTCCATCGTTTCGACCGCCTCGACCGGATAGTCGCCGGCGGCCGATTCGGCCGACAGCATCACGGCATCGGCGCCTTCATAGACGGCGATGGACACGTCCGACACTTCGGCACGGGTCGGCACCGGCGCGGAAATCATCGATTCCAGCATCTGCGTCGCGACGACCACCGGCTTGCCGGCCTTGCGCGCGGCGCGGGTGATGCGCTTCTGGATGCCGGGCACGGCCTCGAGCGGCAGTTCGACGCCAAGATCGCCGCGCGCCACCATGATGGCGTCGGACAGCTCGATGATCTCGTCGAGACGCTCGACCGCCTGCGGCTTCTCGATCTTCGACAGAAGGCTTGCACGGCCACGCGCCACCTTGCGCGCCTCGGCCAGGTCTTCAGGGCGCTGGATGAAGGACAGCGCAACCCAGTCCACGCCTTCGGCCAGCACGGCGTCGAGATCGGCCCTGTCCTTGTCGGTCAGTGCGCCGGTGGCCAGGATGGTGTCCGGCAGGCTGACACCCTTGCGGTTGGATATCCGGTTGCCCGCGACGACGACGCATTCGATATGCCGGCCATCGGTCTTGACGGCGCGCAGCTGGAGGCGCCCGTCATCGATCAGCAGCCGGTGGCCCACCTGCACCGCTTCCAGGATTTCCGGGTGCGGAAGATAGACGCGGGTGGTGTCGCCCGGTGTCGGATCGTCATCGAGGGTAAAGGTCTGGCCGACGACCAGTTCCGCCTTGTCGCCCACGAAGGTGCCGACGCGCAGCTTGGGGCCTTGCAGGTCCGCGAGAATGCCGATGGGGCGGCCCACCGCCTTCTCGACGTTGCGCAACCGAACGACCAGCTCGCGCATCATGTCGTGGCTGGTGTGGCTCATATTGATGCGGAAGACGTCCGCCCCGGCTTCGAAAAGCTTGCGGATCACGGGCTCCTCGGAGGAAGCCGGACCAAGTGTCGCCAGAATCTTTACACGGCGGTTGCGCTTCATTGCTCGTCGTTGCTCCCGCTCGGGGTTTCGGTCAGCTGAACCATCCAGCTGCCCTGTTGCCCGGTGTCATACTCCCGGAATCCCATTTCCTGAAACCCGCGGGCGAAACAATCTTTCACGCCCACTACCCGGAATTCGTTTTCGGCGATGCACATCTGGATGTCGCCGGCCCAGCGGCTGCGTCCCTGCTCGTCCTCGGCATAGAGGTAATAGAAGCGTGATTTGAGATCGCCTTCGACGACGGACCGGCACGTGGTGGCCGGAATGCGCCACCAACCCTCGCTGACCCAGCCGTCGGCATCGCGATATCCGATGGCCACCCCCAGAAGCGCCTGCGTACCGTTGCAGACGCGGAAATCGGCCCGGGCCTCGCCGGGCAGCGCCATCGTCGACAGGAATGCGACCCCGATAAGCGGCATGCCGGTGCGCATGATGCGCCGCCATGCTTCTGTCACCCGGAAAGACATGGATAAACCCCCACGGTATCGGTACCGGACGGACAGGAGCCGAAAGCCCCCCGCCGCGTGTTGAACCGGCGTCGAAAAATGCAGATATCGGCACGAGCCGGGAAAGGAAAGAGCGACATGGACGAAAGCACGAAATCGCGGATCGAATGGGAGGCCGCCGCCTTCCGCAGGCTGCGGGACCATTTGCGAGAGCGCAGCGACGTACAGAACATCGATCTCATGAACCTTGCCGGATTCTGCCGGAACTGCCTGTCCGACTGGTACCGGCAGGCAGCGGAAGAATCGGGCGTTCCAATGACGAAAGAGGATGCTCGCGAAGAGTTTTACGGAATGTCATACGACGAGTGGCGCAGACGGCACCAGACCGAGGCGACGCCGGAGGCGGTCAGCGGCTTCGCCGCCGCGCACCCGAAGGTCTGACATCCGGGCGTAAGGAAATTCGTAACCATTCGCCGTCATCGACGGCGTTCTCCCGGCGCGGGTTTTCTGCTATCGCCGGCCTGACCGAATTTCGCGCGGAACGATCGCGCCAACCCTACACGGCTGAATGAGGACTTCATGATGGATTCTCCCGCAGATACCAATGTCGCCGGCGAGGAGCTGCGCTCCTTCGTCGAGCGCATCGAGCGGCTCGAAGAGGAAAAGAAGACGATCTCCGACGACATCAAGGATGTCTACGGCGAGGCCAAGGGCCGCGGCTACGACGTCAAGGTCCTGCGCAAGATCGTTTCGCTGCGCAAGCAGGACGCCAACGAGCGGCAGGAGCAGGAAGCCATACTGGATCTCTATCTCCAGGCGTTGGGCATGAGCTGATCGCGCTGGCCGCGCGTTGCCGGAAAGGGGTCTGATGCCCGGGCCGAGTTTTGATTACTGCATCATCGGAGGCGGCATCGTCGGCCTCGCCACGGCTTTGTCGCTCAGGCAGCGCAACGCGACGGCGCAGATCGTGCTTCTGGAAAAGGAAGCGCAGTTCGGCCAGCACCAGACAGGCCATAACAGCGGCGTCATCCATGCCGGTATCTATTACAAGCCGGGCTCGCTGAAGGCGCGCCTGTGTCGCGAGGGCGCAGAGGCCACCAAGGAGTTCTGCGCCCGCAGGTCGATACCGTTCGAGACCTGCGGAAAGCTCCTCGTCGCGACCGACGATATCGAGATGGAGCGGATGGCGGCGCTGGAAGAGCGCGCGCGCGATAACGACATCGACTACGAGCCGATATCCGGCGCAAGGCTGCGCGAGATCGAGCCCAGCATTGCCGGGCTCGGCGCCTTGAAGATCAAGGCGACCGGCATTGTCGACTATCGCCGCATCTGCCTTGCGATGGCCTCCGAACTCGCCGACAGCGGGGTCGAGCTGCGCCTGTCGACGAGAGCGACGGCGATCGCGGAAGAGGAAACCGGCGTTGTCGTCGGCATGGACGACGGCACACGGCTGCGGGCGGACCGGCTGATCGCCTGTGCCGGCCTGCAATCCGACAGGATCGCGCGGCTGGCAGGGATGGACGCGACCCATCGGATCGTCCCGTTCAGGGGCGAGTATTACACGCTGCCCCAATCGAAATCCGACATCGTCTCGCACCTCATCTACCCGATCCCCGATCCGGACCTGCCCTTTCTGGGCATACACCTGACGCGAATGATCGACGGGCGCGTCACCGTCGGCCCGAACGCAGTCCTGGGCTTTGCGCGGGAGGGATATGCCAAGGGCAGCATTAAGCCCTTCGACATCGCCTCGATGCTCGGCTTCAAGGGTTTCTGGTCGATGGCGCGCCGGAACTGGCGGTCGGGCTCCACGGAATTTCTCAATTCCCTGTCGCGTGCCCGTTATCTGGAACAGTGCCGGAAATACTGCCCGTCGCTGACCCTGGAGGATCTTGGGGCGCCCGGCGCCGGCATCCGCGCGCAGGCCATCCTGGCAGACGGGACGCTGGTGCAGGATTTCCTGTTTCTTCAGAGCGCGCGGATGCTGCATGTCTGCAACGCACCCTCGCCTGCCGCAACCTCGGCCATGCCGATCGGCCGCATGATCGTCGACAGGCTCGGCGGCTGAAGGTCAGCCGTTCGACGCCTTCCAGGCGTCGTAACGCCGGCGTGTCTCCTCGTTCATCGGGTACAGGCCCGGCAGAGGCACGCCACGGCCCACCTCATCCATGATCCAGCCCTCCATACGCTCCTGTTCGGGCGCCTCGGCGATCACCTGGTCCAGATAGGCTGCGGGTATCAGCACCGCGCCATCCTGGTCCACGACGACGATGTCGTCCGGAAAGACCGCGACGCCGCCGCAGGCGATGGGCTCCTGCCAGCCGACGAAGGTCAGTCCGGCGACGGAGGGCGGAGCGGCAATGCCATCGCACCAGACGTCGAGGCCCGATTGCAGGACGCCCTCGGCGTCCCGCAGGACGCCATCCGTCACCAGGGCGGCAACGCCGCGCTTGGCCATCCGGGAGCAGAGGATATCCCCGAAGATGCCGGCATCCAGGACGCCCATGGCGTCTGCAACCGCGACGACGCCCTGCGGCATGGCTTCGATGGCTGCCCGGGTGGAAATCGGCGAGGCCCAGCTTGCGGGCGTGGCCAGATCTTCGCGGGCAGGAACGAATCGCAGCGTGAAAGCCGGCCCGACAACGCGCGGCTGCCCCGGCTTCAGCGGCTTGGTTCCGCGCATCCAGACATTGCGTAGCCCCTTTTTCAGAAGCACCGTCGTCAGTGTCGCAGTCGACACGCCCTTCAGGATTTCGATGGTGGTTCCATCGATCGGCATGGCAAATCCCCTTGCAAGTCGTACGGGCTGGCTTCAGGCCGTCGCGCGGCGATCTTCCTGGCCGAGATCGCGCAGCTCCAGCTTTTCGGCGTTGACGTATTCGGCCTCGGCCTCTTCCAGCGCCAGCCGCGCCGCGGCAAGCTGGGACTTCAGGTCCCGCACCGAGTTCATCAGATTGTCCCGACGCACCCGCGCCGCCTTCGCGAAGGTCGGGTAGGCGAAATGGTTGGTATCGGTCAGGCCGGAACGGCGCTCTTCGCTGGCGATCTGGGCGTCCAGCTCGGCCGCCATCCGCTCGAACTCGGCCATCATCATGTCGAGTTGCTCGACCTGACGCCGCTTCTCCCCGACCTTGAAGCGTGCGAGCCGCACAAGATTTTCACGCTTGGCCATTCGAATCGTCCCGGTTCCGAGGCGGCGCAATGCGACGCCGCATGACATTTTCCGTTTGCGCCACCTGCCTCGGACAAGCCTCGGCCCGTAGGAATGAGACACTCAGACGGTCTGTTTACGCGCACCGTTAATCATGGCCTCAAGTCTTTAAGGCCGGGTAAACCGCATGTTCGCCGTCCCGACTGCGAATTTAAGCCGATTGTTAACCAATCGGTGTCACGGTTTGGAAAAGTGGGTGAATCAGACATTAATTCGGCAGGGGCCTCCCGCCGAGTTGACGGAGAGGGGAACTGGATGCGCGTTCTTTTGATCGAGGATGACAGCGCCATCGCGCAGAGCATCGAACTGATGTTGAAGTCCGAGAGTTTCAACGTGTACACCACCGACCTCGGTGAAGAGGGCGTCGATCTCGGCAAGCTCTACGATTACGACATTATCCTCCTGGACCTGAACCTCCCGGACATGTCGGGCTACGAGGTGCTGCGCACGTTGCGGCTGGCCAAGGTGAAGACGCCCATCCTGATCCTGTCCGGCATGGCCGGCATCGAGGACAAGGTTCGCGGCCTCGGCTTCGGCGCCGACGACTACATGACCAAGCCGTTTCACAAGGACGAGCTGGTGGCCCGCATCCATGCCATCGTGCGCCGCTCCAAGGGCCATGCCCAGTCGGTGATCGTGACGGGCGAGCTGACGGTCAACCTCGACGCCAAGACCGTCGAGGTCAACGGGCAGCGCGTCCACCTGACCGGCAAGGAATACGCCATGCTGGAGCTTTTGTCGCTCCGCAAGGGCACCACGCTGACGAAGGAGATGTTCCTCAACCACCTTTATGGCGGCATGGACGAGCCGGAATTGAAGATTATCGACGTCTTCATCTGCAAGCTGCGCAAGAAGCTGGCGACGGCCACCGAGGGCAAGAATTACATCGAGACGGTATGGGGCCGCGGCTACGTGCTGCGCGACGAAGAAGGTGAAACGCAGGCCGCCTGAGGCGTCTGCCGCTTATCCAAAGTGCCCGCATGAGAAGCGGCGGCATCGGGTTGGCCCAATGCCGCCGCTTTTTCATTGGATGGTCCGCGATGCCCCGCTTACGCGGCCGATAGCGGGCGAAGCGTGCCGGCGATGGTGAAGGTGACGGCGTCCGCCTCCTGCGTCATCGTCAGGTCGAGGCCGGTTTCCCGGGCCAGAAGCAGCGCGTAATAGGGTTGGACGCCATGGGCGTCGATCGGCTCTTCACCGTTCTGGCCGTTGATCAGCGCGACGAAACGGGCGGGCACGCGCAGTGGCGTCCCCTCGGCCCGGATGACGATGTCGACCTCCGGGGCGACGCTGCTGAGGTCTACCGTCACCGTATGGCCGCGCGGGATGGATGCGTTGGCGACCACCAGAACGTTCAGCACCAGCTTGGCGAGGTTTTTGGGCACATACGCCCGTGCGCCGTTCCATGTCAGGTTGGCGCGCTCGAATTCCATGAGCCCCTTGGCCACGGATTCGGCGTCGCCGAGGTCGATTTCGGCCGCCGTGGACCCGGACGCGCCGTAGGCGATGCGGGCGAACTGCAGCTTGGCCACCGCGCTGCGGGTGGATTTGCGCACCAGCTCCATCGACTCCGCGTCGTCGGGCATCTCGTCGAGCAGTTCCAGCCCGCTCTGGATGGCGCCCACGGGGGAGATAACGTCGTGGCACAGGCGGCTGGCGAGCAAGGCGGCGAGATCCGGCGCGGAGATGGAAGGAAGTTCTGTCATGGGTGGGAGAAGCCCTTGGCTGTGTTCATGCGGTTTGCCTGGGTGGGCGAATCGCCCTGACGGGAGCCTACAGCGTGCGGCGGGGGACCGGAAGCTGCGGCGGCCACGCGGAATACCTCAAATGGATGAGCGGCCGTTAGCAAATTGAAAACTCTATCATGTTCAAATTTCCTCAGCTTGAACGATGGGAAAGGATGCGCCCGATGGTCTCGTTTTCGAGGCAGGTCCGCCTGTTCGGCGCGATGCTTGTCACGACTGTCATGCTGGCGTTCGCGGCTCCCGCTTCCGCGCAGCAGAGCAGCGGTTATTCATTCGAGGAAGTGATCTCGCAAGGTCACAACTTCTTCGGCACGACGGCAGGCGGCCTCGCCTCCGTCATCGAACACGCATTCCAGCAGTATGGCGTGCCCAATGGCTACATCCTCGGCGAGGAAGCCGGCGGAGCCTTCATCGGCGGCGTACGCTACGGTGAGGGCACCCTCTTCACCAAGAATGCCGGTGAGCATCACCTGTACTGGCAGGGCCCCTCCATCGGCTTCGACGCCGGCGGCGACGGCGCGCGCATGATGATGCTGGTCTACAACCTGCCTGCGGTGCAGAGCATCTACGGCCGGTTCGGCGGGGTGACGGGCAGCGCCTATCTGGTCGGCGGCCTCGGCATGACGGTACTGCAGCGTGAGCAGGTCGTGATCGTTCCGGTCAAGACCGGCGTCGGCGCCCGTCTCGGCGTCAATGTCGGCTACCTGAAGATCACGCCGACGCCGACCTGGAACCCGTTCTGATACGGCATACGGAAACCGGTCCATGCTTGCTGCCGCATTATTCTTCCTGCTCGGCGCTCTCGTGGCCGTACTGGGCGCCTTGCTGCTGGTCCCCCTGGTCTGGCGCAAGGCGCAATCGCTTGCGTGGCGCGAGGCGGAAGCCACGATGCCGATGAGCCTTTCTGAAATTCGGGCGGAAACCGACAAGGTGCGCGCCGAGGCCGCCATGGCCGTACGCCGCGCCGAACTGCAGGCGGCGGACGCGCGGGAACAGGCGGCAAGGGCGCGCGCCGAGGCCGGCCGGCTGACGGCAAGGACGGTCCTGTCGGACGTCGCCACCACAGAAACCCAGATGCCGCGCAGCGCGGAAGACACGCTGGAGGCACTGCGCCAGACGGCCCCTGCCGCGTCAGGCGAGTTGGAGGCGTTGAATGCACGCCTGCAGGAAATGGACGAAGACTCCGGCGAAAGCCGCATGGTCCTTGCCGCTGCCCTGATGCGTATCGAGCAGCTGGAGCTGGATCTTCTGGCCGCGCGCCGGAAAGGCCCGGCAGACGAAAAACCGGTCGCTGCGGACCCGTCGAAGGCCGAGATCCTGCGCCGCGACGGCATCGGCGGCGGCCTGCGCGCGGACATTCTCGCGCGTGCCGAAGAGGCAGACCCAGCGCGCCGCCGCGCGGCGATTCGCGAAAAACTGGATGAGATCGCCGCAACTGTCGCGGCCATCAGCCTGGCCGCCGCGCCGGAAGGCTCCAACCTGTCCCGGCTGGCGGACGATGCGCGCTCCGATCCGGGCACGATCTCCGGCACCCTCGCCCGCCGCCTCGTCAGCGACCCCCGCGGCGCGTAAAGGCCGCATGCAAGGCGATGGCAGCCGAAGTCGCCACATTCAGGCTGTCGAGCCCCGGTGCCATCTCGATCCGCAGCCCCCGGCAACGGGCAATCACCGCCGGCGGCAATCCGCTTCCCTCGGCGCCGACCACCAGGGCGAGCCTGTCCGGCGGTGTCCAATGGGCAAGATCGAACGCGGCCGAAGGGGTCAGCGCCACGGGCGCGTAGCCGGCGGATTCAAGGCGATCCAAAGCGGCTGCGGCGGTGTCGAACCGTGTGAAGGGCACCTTCAGGACGGTTCCGACAGACACCCTTATGGCCTTGCGATACAGCGGGTCGCAACTCTTCTCGTCGAGCACGATGCCGGCGCAGCCGAAGGCCGCGGCATTGCGGAACAGAGACCCCATATTGTCATGATTGGATATGTCGAAGGCCGCCAGCACGGGCCCTGTCCTTTCACCCAGCCAATCGTCGGGCGCCCGCCCAGGCCGGCGCCGCCCATGGGCCAGAATACCGCGATGCACCGAGAAACCGGCGATGCTGTCCATGACCACCTGCGGACACACAAGGACGGGCACCTGCACGCCGAGCAATCGCAGTCTCGGCAGCAGCCCGCCGATCCGGTGTTCGGAAACCAGGATGGACACGGGCTCGAACAGGCTTGCCGTCATGAGATGGTCCAGCACGACCGCACCCTCGGCGATGAAGTCGCCCGAGCGGACCAGATCGCGCTCGCGGATGTCACGGAAGGCGGCGATCCGTGGATCGTCCGCATCGTCGATCGGCTCTACCCTCATGCGCGCTGATTGCACGGCGATGACGACATTTTCAAGCGCGGCAGGACGTGGAAGGCACCGAAAACGGCTTGCCATTCGCAATCGATCCAACTATATCCAGCCCCACACCGAAGGGCGCCCATCGTCTAGCGGTCAGGACGGCGCCCTCTCACGGCGCAAACGGGGGTTCGATTCCCCCTGGGCGTACCATTTCTCCTTTCATATCCTTCGATAGAAACAAGGCCGCTGCCTGCGGCCTGTGTTGCATTGCCGCAACGCGTATGACCGGTCGCGCCAGCAACACAACCAAGGCGTGAATACCGGGCCGTTTTCCATTTGTCGTATACATGATATATATTGTATCTTAACGGCTGCGGTGCAAATGCAAGGCATTACATCCAACAGGAGAGTGCCATGCGCCTCAATCATCGTATCCTGGCTTCGGCCGCCCTCACCTTCGCCCTGACTGCTCCCGCGCTGGCCGCCGACGTCGTCTTCGAAGAGCCGGCAGCCCCTGTCGCGGCCATGGCGCCGGTCACCCACGACTGGACCGGCTTCTCGGTCGGCGTGTTCGCCGGCGGAGGTACCGGCGATGCGAAGTTTTTTGGGACCGCGTCGTCTGCCGGGGAAAGCGAATCTGACGGCAGCGAGATGGATGCGGACGGGCTCCTCGGCGGCGTTCAGATCGGCTACGATCACCAGTTTGGAAATGCCGTGCTTGGCGCCCGCGCATCGATCGCGGCCACCAACATCGAGAGCGACATGGTTGACGACGCGGACTTCACGTCAAAGCTGACGTATCTCGGGACAGTCGGTGCCCGCGCCGGTATCTCGGTCGAGAAGTTCCTGCCTTACGTTCATGGCGGCCTCGCCTTCGGACAGACGAAACAGAAGTCGTCGATGGCTGAATTGGCGGGCGTGAACCTCGATGACGCCAACCATACCGGCTGGACCGCAGGTGTCGGCGCCGAATACGCACTGACACAGAACGTCTCTATTGGTGCAGAGTACGGCTATGTCGATCTCGGCAAGGAAAATGTCTTCGACGGCAATGTGTCGGCAGCCGGCACGACTGCGGCGGTCCAGATCGACGAAGACCTGGCCTTTCACACGTTCAAGGCCGGCGTGAACTTCCGCTTCTGATCAGCCTATCGAGGGGGCGGCGCCAGCCGCCTCCTCTTTTTTGCAATCGCATTCCGGTCATCGTTTCCGATCAGGTGCCTGCGCCCGTCATCGCAGCCAGCAGGCGCGCCGCAAGCGCATCGTAATCGCCATCGAAGTGATGGCCCCCGGTCGTCTGTATCTTGCGCAACCTGGCAAGCTCGGGCTGGGTACAGGCCGAATCCGCCCCCTCTTCCTCTCCGAACACACACAAGACCTTGTCCGCCGGCAGAGTGGCGATCTGCGGCACGACCGGCTTTTCGCCCGTCGACATGCCGAACCAGCCACCGATGGAAATCTCGAACCCTGTCTCCAGGCTCGGCGCCAGAAGGGCAATGATGCTTGTGCGGTCGCGCCAACCGGCCGGAATGCTGTTCCAGGCAAAGGGCAGCGTGTCCGCGCCGAAGGAATAACCCATCATGGCGACGGGAATACCGTCGGGCACCATGGCGTTGTCGAGTATGGCGCCGATATCGTCGCCCATCTGCTGCGGCGACTTCT
Organism: Aureimonas sp. OT7; assembly: GCF_014844055.1. Lineage (NCBI taxonomy): Bacteria > Pseudomonadati > Pseudomonadota > Alphaproteobacteria > Hyphomicrobiales > Aurantimonadaceae > Aureimonas > Aureimonas sp. OT7. The sequence goes on along the minus strand of NZ_CP062167.1, from coordinate 1,660,656 downwards.
CCGACCAGAAGTATCGCAGCGAATCGACACCCAGAACTTCTACGCCGTTCTGCGACAGCCAGTCGCCGATGGACTTGTCGAGATCGCGCCAACCGCCATCGCCCGAGAAGAAGATGGCGACGGCCTTCGGCGTGCCTTGCGCCTTCGCCACGATGACGGGCATGGCGGTGGCGTCCCTGTCGGCAAGGTCGGCACTTGCATCGACAGCCGCCGCGATCTGCGCGGGCGGGCCCCCTGCCTGAATGAAATGCGCGCGGTGATGCGCGTCGCTCATTCCCGCGGGCCTGTCGGCGGCAACGATGCGGAACGGTTCCGGCAGTTCGGCCGACAGGTCGTAGGAATAGCCGCTATCCGTCTTCGTGGACTTGGCCCCGTCGCAGATGGGCAAGGTCGTCGCCAGGGTCGCGGCGGGCGTGATCGCAATTCCGCCGGCCATCGTGGCATCCGGAGAATCGGCGACCGCGGCATAGGCGAGCAAGCCTCCGGCCCCCTCACCCACGACCACCGGGTGGAAATAATCCTGTAATTGCAGGCTCCGCTGGGCTTCCTTGGCGATGCCCTCGATATCCGAGCCGGGGTAGAGGCAATCTTCCGCGTCGGTCTGGAGCCGCTTCAGCCAGTCGTCCAGTTTCACCGGCAGGACGACCAACCCCCGTTGCACCATCGCGTCAGCCAGCGCTGCATCGGGCGCCTTGCCGATATCGGAAACCACGATCGCGACGCCCGATGGATCGCCTTCGGGAACGCGCATATGCACATCGGCGATATTCTCGTAGGAAACCGTCATCGAGCCTCCAAGGCCCGGAACGCGGAGCCACCCCGTCCACCAGGCGCCTGCCGCCGCCACCAGACCGACGGCGGCTACACCTGCAATCCAGCGTCTCATACCCTGTTCCTTTCAACCGGCCTGCGCGAAATCAGCGCCGTAACGTCGATCAACGCCCTGGCGGTGTCGAGACCGCGCGGGCAGATCAGGTAATGGGGACTCCAGACCGGCTGGAATTTCTGCTTGAAGGCGCGCAGGCCGTCGAAACTGTAGAGCTCTCCTCCCCGGCGGTAGACCAGCGAGCCGAACCGGTTCCAGCGCGAGGCCCCCCGCCGGTCCACCAGACCCGAAAGCGGCGCCGCGCCAAGGTCGAACCAATGATATCCCTCGTCCTTGCCGACCATCAGCATATGGCCGAACAGCGCGTCCATGACCCCGCGCGCGACGTCGGGCAGATGGCGCATCAGGTCGATGGATATTTCATTCTGGCCGCCACTGCGCCACAGATTGGCAAAGGCCACGATACGGCCATCCTTGCGCATGACGGCATGGTCGAAATGCGACAGGTACGCTTCGTCGAAATAGCCGAGCGAGAAGCTTTTCTCCGCGCCGGACTTCATCTCAAGCCATGCATCGGACACCAGCCTGAGCTCGTCCATCGCGGCGGGCACCTCCGAGGCGGGAAGAATCGCAAACTCGAGTCCCTCGCGCTCGGCCTTGCGCATGGCGGTGCGCATGTCCTGCCGCTTCGGCCCGCCGAGCGTAAAGCTCGTCAGGTCGACGCGGGCGACCTCACCCAGTTTCAGCGCCGTCAGGCCCATGTCCAGGAACAGCGGCAGCCGCTCGGCACCGACCTCATAGAACACGGGCCGCAGCGCCTTTCGGTCCGCCAGATCCCGGAAGGCCCATGCCAGGTCGTCGACTTTGCCGGCGGGGGCCAGCGGCTCGCCGAGGGCGATGAGGCTGCCGCCCGACTGGCCGTACATGACAAAGCCGGACCCGTCGTCGGCCATGAGAAACTGCTTGTCGCCCAGCAGCGCAAGGTTGGCGGACGTGCAGGGCGAGGCGGCCACGATAGCGCGCACGGCGTCGGGGATCGGCTGCCCGCTCCTCGGCCTGTGCCGTTGATGGATCCATAATTCCAGCCCGGTCGCGGCAATGACCAGGAAGACGACCAGGCTGGCGCGCAGGAAGCGCGGCGCATCGCCGTCCAGCGCGAAATCCCACCACATGGCGTTGGCATACTCGACATGCGAATAGGCGAACATGCCGAGCCACCCGCAACCGATCAACGCCGCCGCAACGGTGGCGAGCCAACGCCAGTTGAGGGACAATGGCGCATCGTCGGCACGGCGGTAGAATGCGTGGCGGAACACGACCAGGAAAGCCGCGAAAGAAAGAAGCGCCGACGCTTCCTCCCAATCGAGGCCCTTGGCAATCGAAAGCGCGGCGCCCGCCAGCATCAGCACGAGCGCCAGCACATAGGCGCGCCACAGACGGCGGGCGAGCCCGCGCGCGATGATCAGCAGCCCGACGCCGACGAGACTGGCGGCCAGATGCGAAAGCTCGATAAAGGGCAGCGGCACGATATCCGCCAGTATGCCGATCCGGCCCTCCAACCCAGGCGTCGCACCCGAAACCAGAAGGACGATTCCACCCAGAAAGGATAGGCTGGCGGTCAATGGCGGGGCCATCGGCTCCACCAGCCTCGCCGCGTTGGTCAGTTGTCCTTTAACCGCATGGCGCTGCAACGCGATTTCGGACAAGGCAAGGCCGACCATCGTTACGATCAGGGGCAGCACCGTGTAGACGATACGGTAGACGACGACGGCCGCGAGCGCGTCCGGGTTGGAGCCGAGGCCGAGCGTGCCGATGATCGTCGCCTCGAATGCGCCAAGGCCGGCAGGCGCGTTGGAAACGACACCGGCCACGGTCGCCATGGCGAATACGACGGCGAACAGCGTGAAGCTGCCGACCGCGTCGTCCGGCATGAGCACGTAGAGAACAGCGGCGGCGGCCGCGACGTCCACGACGCCGGCGGCAACCTGCGCCAACGCGGCCCAGCCATTGGGCAGGAGAAGCGTCCAGGATCTGATCCTGACCTGCCGCCGCCCTGTGGCCAGCCATGTCACCAATATGCCGACGCAGGCGATCAGGACGACGCCCAGCGCGATATCCACGGCAAATGGAAGATCGTTCAGCAGCGGTACGTCGCCAGGATCGGCCACCAGCGCCACGCCGACCATGAGCGCCAGCGCGAACCAGAGGGCAAACCACGAGATCCCGACGATCCGGGCGACATCCACGGGCTCGAACCCGAAGCGGCGATACACGCGATAGCGGATCGCGCCTCCGGTCAGGAACGGGAAGCCGAGCGCATTGGAGATCGCATAGCCGCCGGCCCCTACCAGAGCCGAGATGGCCGGGGAAATGCGGCCCGGAGCGGTGTTTTCGACGGCGATGACGTCATAGGCTGCCATCGCCATGAAGCTGAGGACGGTGAAGGCCAGGGCAGCGGCCAGCGTAGACCATGGCATCGCCTTGATGGCGGCCGCGACCGCGTCGAGCGGTGTTTCCGCAAGGAACCGCGACAGGGCGTAAAAGGCAAGCGCCGTTATGCCGAGGCCGACGACGAGCGCAATGGCGTTGCGGATGGCAGGTCGTACGGAGACAGATGACATAGGACCCAACCGATTGACAAAGCTGTGATCGGTGCGGCATGGCGCGCGCATTGCGGCGGTTGCAAGGCAAGATGCCAAAATGCAAACGCCGGCTCGAAAGCCGGCGCTCTGCATTCATGGAACGGCTATTGCGCCATCCGGCTTATCCACGGCCGCGACGACGCTTGTGCCCAAGCCCCATCTGCTTGGCCAGCCGGGAACGGGCTGCGGCATAGTTGGGGGCGACCATCGGATAGTCGGTCGGCAGGTCCCACTTTTCGCGGTACTCTTCCGGCGTCAGGTTGTAATGCGTCATCAGATGGCGCTTGAGCGACTTGAACTTCTTGCCGTCTTCGAGACATACGATGTAATCGTCCGTCACCGACTTCTTGACGGGCACAGCCGGCTTGGGCTTTTCGGCCGGGACAGCGGCCGGGGCGGCCGTCGTACGGCCAAGCGCGCCATAGACATCGGAAATCAAAGCAGGAAGATCGGAAACCGGCAGGGAATTGTTGCTGACGTAAGCAGCGACCACTTCGGCCGTCAACTCCATCAGCATCTCGTTGTTTTCTACGCTTTCGCTCCGTTCCATCTTTTACCTCAATACCCACGCCGTTCGCGTGCATTAAAATTGAACAATTTCGGTGATGCTGCGAACAACCGGCCATTTCAACGATGACCGGTCGCCGCGACGCCGATTAGTGAACGTGTATTTATTGTATGCTATTCATTGTCAAGTCACTTCGCGAAGAATGAACTTTCAGCAATTTTGTCGATGTTGTCCGCTAACTTTTTTACATTGAAACTGGGAGTGCTACAGCATCGTGCCGCCCGAAGCGCACGTATTCATGGACCCGCGACCCGATGAAAAAGGCATCGGCCCGTTCCGGCATCGCGCTCGAAACTGAAAAGGCCGCCCGGGGGCGGCCTTCTGGAGGTGCAGTGAAGTAGAAGCGGTGGGTGGCACCTGTCTCCAAGGTGGCGTCAGTTGCCGAAGCGTTCCGGCGCCGCGCGCACCGGCACGTTGACGACGAGCGAGGATCTGGAAAGGCGCTCCGTGCGGGCGGCGGCATCCGGATCGGCCTCGGCAAGCTGCAGCGGCCGTGTGACCTCGGCTGCGCCGGCGATGCGGGATGCGATGACGCTCTGGTCGGCAACCCGCGGCATCGCGCCGGAGCCGACGCGGCCGCCTTTGCCACCGGTCTCGACCTCGGCCTGCAGAGGCGCCGGCCTTGCCATGATCTCCTCGAAGCTGCGCGAGGGCGTGACGTCGGTTTCCAGAGAGGCCATCACGGTGGACGGCACCGGCTCGTCGCCGTTCAGAATGTCGGCGATGGCATCACCCACCGGGGCATCGGCCTCGGCCATGTCGGTTCCGGCAAGGTCGGTTGCCTCGTCGCCCGCCTCTGCCACGGCGGCTTCGGCGGCGGCCTCGAGCACGGGCCCGGCATCCGGCCGATGCGTGGGGAAGGCCACAGCCACGGACAGGGCCTCATCGCCGTCGGACGCCCCTTGGGACACGGATTTGAGAATGGTGTCGGCGATGGCATCCGAACGTGCCGGCGCCTCGGCGGAAGCGATCCGCGCCTGGGCGTCGGTCGCAGCCGCCGCCTGCAACACCGCCTCGAAGGGCCTGCGGCTCGGCGTCGGAACGGCGTAGGCCAGTTCGCCCGCCGCAGGTGCCGGCTCACCCGGGGCCGCGGCCACGACGGTCGGCGCCACGGTCGAAGCTTCGGCGGCAGCACGCGCCGGCGCGGCCCGCGGCGTCGGAATGCTGGCGACGGCGATGCTGGGCGGATCGGCGCGATTTGGCGTTTCGGCCGGAGCGGGCGTGCTGGCAGACGCCGCACCCGGTACACCGGCTGCGGGCCGCGGCGCATTGGAACTCGCGTCGAATTGCGGCCTGTCGGGCATGGCGACGCCGGCCGAAAGCGCGGGCGCGGCGGGCGCTGCGCGGCGCGGCGCCGGTGTCGGCTGCACCGAGGCTATGAGCGTGTCTTCCGCGGGAGCGGCCGGCGCCACCGGCGCCGGAGCCCGGCGCGGCGCTTCCGGCGCGCGGCGGGCCGGTGCAGGAGCGGCCTCCATCTCGGCGTTGTCCTCGGCCTCGTCGGCGCCACCGCCGAACAAGCGCGCGATCAACGACTTGCCGCCCCGGCGCGTTTCCGATGCGCTGGCCATCTGGATGTTGCCCGACGCACCCTTGCGCTGATTGTAGGAGGCGACCGCCTGCTCGTATCCCGGCAACGGCTTACCGTCGGCCGGCAGGTAGATCGTATTGCCGCGCGGGAAGATGCGCGCCAGTTCCGAGCGGCTCATGCGCGGCCAGTAACGGCCCTTGCCGCTGTCGAAGTGGACGAAGGGCGAGCCCGACCGCGGATAGTAGCCGACGCCGCCGACCTGCATGCGCAGCCCGATCTCGCGCACTTTCCGCAACGGTACGTCTTCCATGTAGAAGTCGATCGCCTTGCCCGACATATGCAGGCTGCCGCCGGCGACGCCCGAAGACCGGGAGCGCAGCATGTTGTTGGTCTTGGGTGAGCGGAAGCCGCCCAGCACCTGGATATAGCCGTTCGTGCCGGATTGGCGCTGCGCCTCCCACAGGATGTCCAGGAGTGCCGGATCCATGTTGGTGGGCTTGTTTTCGCGCCAGTCGCGCAGGGCCCAGTTGGCCTTCTTGAGGCCCTCGGGCAGGAAACGGCCATTGCGCTTGTAGGTGATTTCGCTCTTTTCGCGAAGATGGATGTGGTACAGCTTGAGCGTCCGGGTCTCGGCTTTGGCCGCAAGGCCCGTACCGGCCAGCAGCAGAAGGCCCGTCGCAAGGATCGTGACGGCACGCGCCATGCGGCGCGCGGCGCTAGCGTTATCTGCGGGCATTCGGTCTCTTCCCCTCGCTGGCGAGGGCGGTGCCACCATGTCCCCGGCACCAACCCCGAACTTCCTCAAGTCACAGTCGTGTCAAAAACGTCTGACCGAACTGCGGCATGAAAATGACATGCGCCTATTTCTTTCCTTATTACAAAAGAAAATGGTTAAGGCGCAATGAATGAGATTCGCGAAGGAACGCCCCTCTCCATGACCAATCAGTCCGCCGCAGCAGTCGATGCATCCACCAAGCCCAATCTCGGCCTGCTTCCCGCATGGAATCTCGGCGATCTTTATCCCGCCATGGACAGTCCGGCCCTGAAGCGCGACCTGGAGACGGCCGACGACGCAGCAACGACCTTCCAGAAGCGCTGGCGCGGCCGGCTGGCCGAAGAGGCCGCGCTGCCCGGCGGGGGCGGCCTCTTGGACGCGATCAAGGCCTTCGAGGCGCTCGAGGATCGGCTCGGCCGGTTGATCTCCTATGCCGGCCTCATCTATGCCGGCGATACGTCGAACCCGGCGAATGCCAAGTTCTACGGCGATATCCAGGCGCGCGTCACCGATATTTCGGCGCGCGTCCTGTTCTTCGGGCTCGAATTGAACCGGATCGAGGACACCGTCATGGAGGCGGCCCTCGGAGCCAATCCGCAGCTTGCCCGCTACCGCCCCTGGCTTGCGGACCTGCGGCTGGAACGCCCCTTCCAGCTGGAGGAACGGATCGAGGAACTCTTCCTCGAAAAGGCGGTCACCGGGCCGGCAAGCTGGAACCGCCTGTTCGACGAGACGATGACCGGGCTCCGCTTCGCCGTGCGGGGCGAGGAGCTGTCCATCGAGGAAACGCTGAACCTCCTGCAGGAGGACGACAAGGCGCTGCGGCAGGAGGCGGCGAAGGCGCTCGCTTCGGTCTTTTCCGCCAATCTGCGGCTGTTCAGCCTGATCACCAATACGCTGGCGAAGGACAAGGAAATCTCCGACCGCTGGCGCGGCTTCACCGACATCGCCGACAGCCGGCATCTGGCCAACCGGGTGGAGCGCGAGGTCGTCGACGCCCTGGCGGCAGCCGTCCGCGAAGCCTACCCCTCCATCTCGCACCGATATTACCGGCTGAAGGCGGGCTGGCTCGGGCAGGACGCCCTGGACCATTGGGACAGGAATGCGCCCCTGCCCGGCATGGAGCGCCGCCCCATCGGCTGGGACGAGGCCCGCGAGACGGTCATGTCGGCCTATGCCGGGTTCTCGCCGCGCATGGCGGAGATCGCGGGGCATTTCTTCGAGCGAAACTGGATCGATGCCGGCGTGCGCCCCGGCAAGTCGCCTGGTGCCTTCGCCCATCCGACGGTCCCTTCGGCGCACCCTTACGTGCTCATCAACTATCTCGGCAAACCGCGCGACGTCATGACGCTGGCGCATGAACTGGGGCACGGCGTGCACCAGGTGCTTGCGGCGCGGCAGGGCCCGCTGATGGCGCCGACGCCACTGACGCTGGCCGAGACGGCATCCGTCTTCGGCGAAATGCTGACCTTCCGCTCGCTTCTCGAAAAGACCCCCGATCCACGGCAGCGCCGGTTCCTGATCGCGTCCAAGGTCGAGGACATGATCAACACGGTGATCCGGCAGATCGCCTTCTACAATTTCGAACGGGCGCTCCACACGGAGCGCCGCCAAGGCGAGCTGACCTCCGAGCGCATCGGGCAGATCTGGGTGGAGACGCAGGGCGAGAGCCTGGGGCCGTCGGTTCGGCTGCAGCCGGGATACGAGACCTTCTGGGCCTATATTCCGCACTTCATCCATTCGCCCTTCTATGTCTACGCCTATGCCTTCGGCGACTGCCTGGTCAACTCGCTCTACGCCGTCTACCTGCAGTCCGATGAAGGCTTTGCCGAACGCTATCTCACCATGCTCGAGGCGGGCGGCACCAAGCACCATTCGGAGCTTCTGGCCCCCTTCGGCCTCGACGCGACGGACCCCGGCTTCTGGCACCGGGGGCTTTCGGTCATATCCGGCCTCATCGACGAGCTGGAAGCCCTCGAAGCCTGATCAGACGTACAGGGCATCGCCCCACATGGCACGGCGCGCCGCCTTGAAGGCGTCGCCGTCGCGCCGGGTCATCAGGACGTCGTCGGCCCGCCCGTCGGGCCGGCACAGTTTCAGCCGGAGCTTGCCGCTTCCCGGCTGCGGCGGCGCCAGTATCCGCGCGGCCGAGATGTGGGCGGGCTCGCGCGCCGCGGCCAGGAAGATGAACTTCTCGTCTTCGAAGGGGGCATCCGCGCCCTTGGCCAGCCGGTGGACGCGGCTGCGCGCGAGGCGGACGGCGAAATGGCACCAATCCTGCCCCAGCAGCGGACAGGTTTTCGAATGGGGGCACGGTGCGACGAGGTTCGCCCCCAGGGCAAGCAGGCGGCTGCGCGCGGCAAGGATGCGACGCCAGCCGGCCGGTGTGCCAGGCTCCACGATCAGCAGCATCCGGCGCGCCTTGCGCCACAGGGCATCGACCAGTTGGTCGCGTTCGGCCTCCCGCAGTTCGTCCAGGACATAGGCCAGCGTAACGAGGTCGGCCGGCTCGGTCTTTTCCACGAGGTCCCCTGCCCGGCCGTCCAGCCAGCGCCGCTGCGCGACGCCGCTCGCCTCCGCCAGCCTTTCGCCCATCCGGCGGATCGGACCGCTGGCCTCCACCATGGTCGCGGCGCCAAGCCCCGGCCATGCATCGGCGGCCGCCCACAGCGCCGTTCCCGGCCCGGCCCCGACATCGAGGAGCGTTTCGGGGGCGGGCGTCTGCGGATCCAGGGTTTCCTGGAAAAGGTCCATGGCGCGCCGTATCGCGGCGTAGGTTGCCGGCAACCGGGTCGCGACATAGGCGCGGGCCGCCTCGTCCGTATCGAGATGCAGCCGCCCGTCCAGCACTTCGGCGCGGTAGCGTGCCGAAAGGCGGCTGCCTGCCGCTGCGATGCCGGCGACGGCATGGCCCTCCAGCACGGTTTCCAGAGCCGCACGGAGGGACGCGGGGAGTTCCATTTCGTGTTCCCTGATTTCGCGGTTGCCATCGAAGGTCGCGAGCGCCCTCTTTTATTTGACAGCAATCTCGGTTAGCCGAAGGCGACATATCCTGCGATGCGACAGTGCGAAAGGACCTGCCAGAATGGCAAACGACCAGTATCAGGTTTATGGTGAGATTACCGGCCCCATCGTGATGATCGGCTTCGGGTCGATCGGCCGCGGAACGCTTCCCCTGATCGAGCGGCACTTCAAATTCGACAGGTCGCGCGTGGTGGTCATCGACCCGAGCGACGCCAACCGCGCCATCGTGGAGGAGCGTGGTTTCCGCTTCATCCAGGAAGCCGTCACCCGCAAGAACTATGAAAGCCTGCTGACCCCGCTTCTCACCGAGGGCGAAGGCACGGGATTCTGCGTCAACCTGTCGGTCGACACCGGCTCGCTGGACCTCATCCGCATGTGCCGCGAGCTGGGCGTCCTGTATATCGACACGGTGGTGGAGCCCTGGCTCGGCTTTTACTTCGACGACAGCCTCACCAATGCGGACCGCACCAACTATGCCCTGCGCGAGACGGTGCGCAAGGAAAAGCGCAAGAACCCGGGCGGCACCACGGCCGTCTCCTGCTGCGGAGCCAATCCGGGCATGGTCTCCTGGTTCGTCAAGCAGGCCCTGGTGGATATCGCCAACGATACCGGCCTGAAATACGAGGAGCCCGCGGCCGACGACCGTGAGGGCTGGGCCAAGCTCATGAAGAAGGTGGGCGTCAAGGGCATCCACATCGCCGAGCGCGATACGCAGCGCACGCGTGATCCCAAGCCCATGAACGTCTTCTGGAACACATGGTCGGTAGAGGGCTTCATCTCCGAGGGCATGCAGCCGTCGGAACTTGGATGGGGCACCCACGAGAAGTGGCGCCCCAAGAACGCCAAGGACCACAAGAAGGGTCCGAAATGCGCGATCTACCTGGAGCAGCCGGGCGGTAACACCCGCGTGCGCACATGGTGCCCGACGCCGGGTGCGCAGTACGGCTTCCTCGTTACGCATAACGAGTCGATTTCCATCGCCGACTATTTTACCGTGGTCGACAAGCATGACGAGGTCAGCTACCGGCCGACCGTCCACTACGCCTACCATCCCTGCAACGACGCCGTCCTCTCGATGCACGAGCTGTTCGGCGCGGCGGGCCATATCCAGCCGGTACACCACGTGCTGGACGAGGATGAACTCGTCGACGGCATCGACGAGCTGGGCGTCCTGTTGTTCGGCCATGAGAAGAACGCCTACTGGTACGGATCCCAGCTTTCGCTGGAAGAAACGCGCCGCATCGCCCCCTACCAGAATGCCACCGGCCTGCAGGTCACCTCTGCCGTCCTGGCGGGCATGGTCTGGGCGCTGGAAAACCCGAAAGCCGGCATCGTGGAAGCCGACGAGATGGATTATCGGCGCTGCCTCGACGTCCAGCGCCAGTATCTCGGCCCGGTGAAGGGCTACTATACCGACTGGACGCCGCTGAAGGACAGGCCGGGCCTGTTCCCGGAAGACCTCGACGAGAAGGACCCCTGGCAGTTCCGCAACATCCTCGTCCACTGATACGACGCCAACCCCGGATTGAGGTGGGTCGCGCCCCAAAAGGGCCGGCCCACCCTTTCCTGCCGCATGCGGAATCCCATAATAAGCTGACTGAGATCTTGTTCACGGGAGTCGCCACGATGCGCCGAAAAGCTTTGTTTGCCGGTCTTGCCACGTTGAGCCTCGCTTTGTCCGGCTGCATGACGGGCCCCGGCGGCGCCCCATCTTCGGGCCCTGCCCGCATGGGCTTCGACGGTCGGTGGGGCGATACGTCGGGCGTTGCCGTTTCCACCCTGCAGGGCGGCACCTTTACCTCCACCGCAAACGACACCGGCTCGGTCCTGGCGCGCGGCACCTACCGCAACCTTTCGCCGACCCGCATCGCCATCGAATATACGCGCCTGTCGAACGGCGATCGCATCGCCGTCAATTGCGATCAGGTCTCGGCAAGCCAGCTATCCTGCGTCAACTCGTCCGGCACCCGCTTCGACCTGACCCGGCAAGCCTGACGCAATCGCCTCAGGGAGGATATGCATGGAACCGTTGGTGATCGTCGCCGTCGGCGTCGTACTGGTCGTGCTGCTGCTGTTCGCGACCATCAAGATCGTGCCCCAGGGCTATCACTACACGGTGGAGAGCTTCGGTCGCTATACGCGGACGCTGAAGCCGGGCCTCAACATCATCATGCCCTTCGTCGAGCGCGTCGGGCACAAGATAAACATGATGGAGCAGGTTCTCGACGTTCCGACCCAGGAAGTCATTACCCGCGACAATGCATCCGTCGCGGCCGACGGCGTCGCCTTTTTCCAGATCCTGGATGCCGCAGCGGCCGCCTACGAGGTCGCCGGGCTTCGCAACGCGGTCCTGAACCTCGTCATGACCAACCTGCGCTCGGTCATGGGGTCGATGGACCTCGACGACCTTTTGTCCAATCGCGATGCGATTTCCGAACGCATCCTGCGCGTGGTCGACCAGGCCGCCCACAATTGGGGCGTCAAGATTACCCGGATCGAGCTCAAGGACATCGCGCCGCCCGCCAACCTGGTCGAATCCATGGGCCGTCAAATGATGGCCGAGCGCGAAAAGCGCGCCGAGATCCTGGAGGCGGAAGGCCAGCGGAACGCCAAGATCCTGCGGGCCGAGGGCGAGAAACAGGCGCTGATCCTGGAGGCCGAAGGCAAGCGCGAAGCCGCGTTCCGCGAGGCGGAAGCCCGTGAGCGTCTGGCCGAGGCCGAGGCGCGGGCCACCCAGCTCGTCTCGGAGGCCATTGCCGGCGGCGATGTCAGGGCGATAAACTACTTCGTCGCCCAGAAATACACCGAGGCGATCGCCAAGCTGGCGGCTGCGGATAATCAGCGCGTCATCCTCATGCCGCTCGAAAGTGCTTCGCTGATCGGCGCGCTCGGCGGCATATCGGAAATCGCCCGGGAAGCGTTCGACAAGCCGAAGCCGCCGTCCATCAGGCCGGGCGGCTGATCGTGCCCGCCCTGTTCGGCGCTACCGGATGGCTCGTCACCGGCTTCGTCCTTCTGGCAGCGGAGATGTTCCTGCCGGGGGTATATCTGCTGTTCCTGGGAATCGGGGCCGTCGCCATCGGCGTGAACCTCCTGTTCATTCCCGGCCTGTCCATCGTCAGCCAACTGATCGGCTTTGCCGTCGTTTCGGCGGCCGCCACGCTGATCGGCTACCGCTGGTACGGAAGCCGGCCCGGCACCGATGCAAGCCCCCTCAACACCCGTACCGACCGGCTGGTGGGCCGCCGCGCCGTGCTGTCCGAGGCGATCGTCAACGGGCGTGGACGTGTTCAGCTCGATGACGGCTGGTGGAGCGTCGAGGGCCCCGACATGCCTGCCGGAGCCCCCGTCATCATCCTGTCCGCAGAGGGCGCGCTGCTCCGTGTCGAAGCGGAGCGTGACGCCTGATCGCCGCTTACTCGGCCGCCTTGCGGCTGCCGGACGGCTCGACCTTTTCCATCAGTTCCTGGATTTCGTCATAGACCTTGTGGCGAATGTCGTTGCGCCACAGCGCAAAGGCCACGTTGGCGCGGATGAACCCTTCCTTCGAGCCGCAGTCGAAGGTGCGGCCGGCAAAGGGATAGGCATAGAAATCCTGCTTCTCGGCCAGCTTCAACATGCCGTCCGTCAACTGGATCTCGTTGCCGGCGCCCTTCTCCTGCGTGGCCAGGATATCGAAGATCTCCGGCTGAAGGATGTAGCGGCCGGTGATGAAGTAATTGGACGGCGCCTCTTCGGGCTTGGGCTTCTCGACCATGCCGTCGATGCGGAAGCCCGAGCCGATGGCCTCGCCCTGTCCGACGATGCCGTATTTGTTGGTTTCCTGCGGGTCGCACTGCTCGACCGACAGGACATTGCCGCCGGTCTTTTCATACAGTTCCACCATGCTCGCCAGGCAACCACGCTCGGACTGCATGATCATGTCAGGCAGCAGAAGCGCAAAGGGCTCCGGTCCCACGAGATCGCGCGCGCACCAGACGGCATGGCCAAGGCCAAGCGGCGCCTGCTGGCGGGTGAAGCTGGCGGTGCCCGGCTTCGGCTGAAGCTCGTCGAGCAGCGAGAGCTCCGTCTTCTTGCCGCGTTCGGTCAAGGTGTTCACCAGTTCGACCTGGATGTCGAAATAATCTTCGATGACGCCTTTGTTGCGTCCGGTCACGAAAATCAGGTGCTCGATGCCGGCCTGCCGCGCCTCATCCACGACATATTGGATGACGGGGCGGTCCACCACAGTGAGCATTTCCTTTGGGATCGCTTTCGTGGCCGGCAGGAACCGCGTTCCAAGGCCGGCGACGGGGAAGACTGCCTTGCGGACTTTATGCATCGGGAGATTGCTCCGGACTATATTTCGGATGGGAGGTGACGGATTCGACTATGATACCGGGCGTTGTTGTCGGCAAACGTTTTCGTACCGGTAGTGGACAGATATGCCGCGAATGACTTTCGTCCATACTTGGCGCTCGTCCGCCTGGCCCTGAATCGCCGCTATGGATGCGGCGTCGGTCTTCTGACGACAAGAAAAGGCAAAACGAAGACAGGACGGTGACATCCGCACCGCGCCGGTATGCCGAACATGCCGCGCGCAAAGGCTTGCACGCGGCCCCGGTATGGCGCATTGCCTTCCAATCTCCGTATTTTCGTGGCTTCAACGCCCCCCACCATGCCCGACCTTCAGCGACGAGACCGGTCCAGATCGTGAAGTTTTTCTTAAAGTTCCTGGCAGCCATCACCATCGCCACGGCCGCCCCGGCCCTCGCCCAGACAGAGGCGCCCCCGGCGGCGGCGAGTGGGCAGCCCGCAGCGACGACACAGTCCGACCTGCAGGCGCTGGACCGTGTCATCGGCCTCCTGAACGATCCATCCAGCCGCGATGCGCTGCTGCAGAACCTGACGGCCCTGCGCGCCACGATGGCCGGCGGCGAACCCGCGCAGCCGGCGGCCGACGCGACGACGCCGGCGGCGGGTGCGCCCGCCGAGCCGGCAGCGGCGCCGGCGGCCGAGACGGAAGCCCCCCAGGACCCGGCGACGGCGCCGATCCTGTCGGAAGACGGGCTCCTGTCGGCCGTGACCGGCAGTCTCGCCGAAATCGGGCAGAACCTGCCGACCTCCGCCCTTGGCGGGCCGCTCGACGAAAAGCTGACCAATGCCGGCACCCAGGTCCGCGACCGTCTGCTTGCCGGTTATGGCGACGGCAGCCTCATCGCGTTCTTCACACGGGCCCTGATCGGCTGGGGGCTCGTCGCCACCACCATCCTGGCGCTCTTCTATCTGCCGCCGCTGCGGCGCGGCCGGCGGATGGATCACCGGCCAACGCAGCGGCGGCAACTGCTGATCATGGCCGGCAAGCGCCTCTTTCTCGGCCTTCTGCCGCTCGTCGCCGGCTTCTGCGTGCTCGTACTCTATTCCAACTTCATCGACATGCCGGCCCGTCAGCGCCAGATCCTGGCCGGCCTGACGATCCCCGTCTTCGTCGCCGTCGCCGTCTGGCAGATCGGCTATTGCCTCCTGATGCTGCTCGGCCTGTCGCGCGGATGGCACCTCGTCAGCTACAGCCAGCGGCGGATCCTCAAATGGCTGGCCGCCGTGGCGGCGCTGGGCAGCATCTCCACCCTTCTGGCCGACCCGCCGCTCCGCATCGTCGCCGGCTGGGACGCGACGGATGTCGCCCGCCTCGTCGTCGATATCCTCCTGGCGGTCACCGCCCTCGTCTTCGTCATTCGCCATCGCATCACCGTGCAACGACTGATCCTCAAGGGGCGCGTCGCCCATGACGACAGCCGCGCCACGAACATCATGGACGGCGCGATCAACGCCTTCGGCCGGTTCTGGCACCTGCTCGCGATCGTCTTCATCGTCATCAACGTGGTGGCGCGGCTGGCGGGTGGCGGCGGCAGCTTCCTGATGGACGCCTCCATCGCGCTTCTGATCGTGGCGGGCGGCCTCCTGCTGGCCACCTGGCTCGACAACGCGCTGGCCCGAATCGCCGCAAGCCGCTCCGGACGGTCCGGCTCACGCGACGTCATCGTGAGCCGATACATCGAGCTTCTGCGCATCATCATCCAGGTCGTCATCCTGGCGGCCGTGGCCTTCGCCTGCCTGGATGTCTGGCATCTCGATCTCAAGGGCTGGTTGCTGACGGACGCGGGATGGACGATCACCCGGCCCATCCTGTCCATCGCCTTTGCGCTTCTGTTCAGCTGGTTCCTCTGGATCACGCTCGACGGATGGATCGCCGGCGCGCTTGCGCCGACCGACAAGAAGGGGCGCGCCAAGCACCAGTCGAGCCGCACCAAGACCCTGCTGCCGCTGGTGCGCAACTTCCTGTTCATCGCGCTTTCGATCATCACGGTCATCGCGGTGCTGGCCAATATCGGCGTCAACGTGGCCCCGCTGCTTGCCGGTGCCGGCGTCATCGGCCTCGCCGTCGGTTTCGGCTCGCAGCAATTGGTGCAGGACGTCATCACCGGCATGTTCATCCTGTTCGAGGATACGATCGCCATCGGTGACTGGGTGGATACGGGCGACCGCGCCGGCACGGTGGAACAGCTGACCATCCGCACGCTGCGCCTGCGCGACGGACAGGGCGCGCTGCACTCGATCCCCTTCTCCAGCGTGAAGGCGATCAAGAACTCGTCGCGCGGGTACGGCGTCTACATCGTCGAATTCAAGGTCGCCTATCATTCCGACCTCGACCAGGTCATCGCCATCATGCGCGAGGTGGGCGCGGAGATCGCGGTGGATCCTCAGTTCCAACGCAACATCATCATCCCGTTCGAGCTGTGGGGCGTCGACCAGTTCGCGCCGGACGGCATCATCATCAAGGGCGCGATCCGCACCAAGCCGCTGATGCAGTGGGGCGTCGGCCGCGAGTTCAACCGCAGGCTCAAGAAGCGGATGGACGAGGCCGGGGTATCCTACGCGCCCAGCACCATCACCACGACGGTCCTGACGCGCGAATCGGAATCGCCGACAGAGGTACTGGAGCTGGAACCGGCGGAATCCACGCGTGCGTGACGGATAGGCCAATGGCGGGACGGCCGCGCTTTGGCCGTTGACTTTAGGGCGCGCGGCTGTCTTCTGCCGTCGAAGATGAAGCTCAATTGACGGATTCCCGACATGCGCAAGACGGCCCTCGCTTTCGTCACCGCCCTCTCCCTGTCCGCATCGGCTCTCGCGACGGCGGCCTTCGCCGCCGACGCCAGCGTGGCGGTGACTGCCATCGTGGAGCACCCCGCGCTCGATGCCGTGCGCGACGGCGTCAAGGAAGCGCTCGAGGAGGCCGGCTTCAAGGATGGCGAAAACCTGACATTCAGCTACGAGTCCGCCCAGGGCAATCCCGGAACGGCGGCGCAGATCGCCCGCCAGTTCATCGGCGAGGGGCCGGACGTCATCGTCGCCGTCTCGACGCCTTCGGCGCAGGCCGTCGTGTCGGCCACGCGTGACATTCCGGTGGTCTTCACCGCCGTCACCGACCCTGTCGGCGCGCAGCTCGTCCAGTCGATGGAAGCACCGGGCGGCAACGTCACCGGCATCTCCGACATGTCGCCGGTGGCCGAGCATGTCGCGCTGATCCAGGAAATCCTGCCGCAGGCGAAGACGATCGGCTTTCTCTACAACCCGGGCGAAACCAATTCGGTCTCCTCGCTCGCGGCATTGAAGACGGCGGCGGAGGCGGCCGGGCTTTCCGTTGTGGAATCCACGGCCTCCCGGTCGTCCGAAGTCCAGAACGCGGCGCGCGCCCTCGTCGGCCGGGCCGACGTGATGTACGTGCCGACCGACAACACCATCGTCTCCGCCCTGGAATCGGCCGTCGGCGTCGCCGAGGAAAGCGATGTGCCGCTGGTGACCGCCGATACCGATTCGGTCAGCCGCGGCGCTCTTGCCGCCCTGGGCTTCAACTATCACGAGGTCGGCAAGGAAACCGGCGCCGTGGTCGTGCGCATCCTGAACGGCGAGGCGGCCGGCGATATTCCCGTCGCGGTGGCGTCCGGCTCCAACCTCGTCGTCAACAAGGCCGCTGCCGAGAAGATGGGCGTGACCCTTCCGGCGGCCGTCCTCGAGCGCGCCAACCAGGTCGTCGAATGAGCCAATTCGCTTTCCTCGGGGCAGTCGAACTCGGCCTTGTCTTCGCCTTCGTGGCAATGGGCGTTTACCTCGCCTTTCGCATACTCGACTTCCCCGACCTGACGGTCGACGGCTCGTTTCCGCTCGGCGCAGCCGTCGCGGCCGTGCTGATCCTCGCCGGGTGGAATCCCTGGGCCGCGACGGGCGTCGCCATGTTGGCCGGAGCCGTCGCCGGCCTGGTGACCGCGGCGTTGAACGTGCAGTTCCGTATCCTGAACCTCCTGGCGTCGATCCTGACGATGATCGCGCTGTTCTCCATCAACCTGCGCGTCATGGGCCGCCCCAACATCGCGCTGATCAACCAGGATACGATGCTGACGCCCTTCTACGGGCTCGGCCTTCCCGACTTCTACGTGCGTCCGCTGTTCATCTTCGTGCTCGTGGTCGTCGTACTGATCGCGCTCTGGCGCTTCCTCGAAAGCGATATCGGCCTTGCCATGCGCGCCACCGGCGCCAACCCACGCATGGCGCGGGCGCAGGGCGTCAAGACAAACCGGCTCATCTATCTGGGCATGGCCATCTCCAACGCGCTCGTCGCATTGGGCGGCTCGCTGTTCGCGCAGACCAACGGCTTTGCCGACGTCACCTCGGGCGTCGGAACCATCGTCGTGGGCCTTGCCGCCGTGATCGTCGGCGAAACCCTGTTCCGCTCCCGCCTTCTGGCCATCGCGCTGATCGGCTGCGTGGCCGGTTCCATCCTGTATCGCATCGCCATCCAGACGGCGCTGTCCACCGACGCGCTCGGGCTCAAGGCATCGGATTTGAACCTCGTGACCGCCGCCCTCGTGGCCATCGCCCTCATCCTGCCGCGCCTGCGCCGCGGAGGAGCATCCACATGATCGAACTCAGCCAGATCGGCGTCACCTTCGGGCGGGGTACACCGCTGGAAAAGAAGGCGCTCGCCGGCCTCGACCTCACCATCGACAACGGGGCCTTCGTCACGGTCATCGGCTCCAACGGTGCGGGCAAGTCCACCATGCTCGGCGTTCTGGCCGGCGACGTGCTGCCCACCGAGGGGCGCGTCACCATCGGCGGAAAGGACGTAACCCGCCGCGATACCGCCGACCGTGCCCGGCTGGTTGCCCGCGTGTTCCAGGACCCGCTGACCGGCAGTTGCGGCGCATTGACGATCGAGGAAAACCTCGCGCTGGCCGCTGCGCGCGGCAAGCGGCGCGGTCTCGGCTCCGCTCTGTCGTCCCGCCGTCGCGACATGTTCCGCGAGCGGGTCTCGGCCCTGCGCCTCGGCCTGGAAGACCGGATGGGAGATCGCATGGATCTTCTGTCCGGTGGGCAGCGCCAGGCCCTGTCGCTGGTGATGGCGACGCTTTCAGGCAGCGAGGTCCTGCTTCTGGACGAGCATACCGCCGCGCTGGACCCCGGCATGGCCGAATTCGTGATGGAGCTCACCCAGCGGCTGGTGACCGAGCACAGGCTGACGACACTCATGGTCACCCACTCGATGCGGCAGGCGCTGGATTTCGGCACGCGTACGGTGATGCTGCATGGCGGCCGCGTTGTGCTGGACGTCGCCGGGGACAGCCGTCATGACCTGACGGTGGAAGACCTGATCGAGATGTTCCGCAAGGTACGCGGCGGCGAGCTGGACGACGACAAGCTTCTGACGAGTTGATGTCCGGGGAATCCGGCGGGCTCGTCCATCGCGCAAGACCGCTGCTCAGCCCATCAGTTCCCGAACCTCGTCCTCGGTCAGGGGTTTGGTCTTCAGGCCCTGCAGCAGAAGATGCAGCTTGGCCGTCTCCTCCAGCTCTTCGAGTGCGTAGAGGGCTTCGTTCAAACCCTTTCCGGCAATGACGGGGCCATGATTGGCCAGAAGCACGCAGGCGTGCTTCACGGCCGCTTCGCGCACCGCCTCCGCCAGGCTGGTGTCGCCCGGCCGATAGTAGGGCACAAGCGCAAGCTCCCCCACCCGCATGACATAGTAGGCGGTCAGCGGCGGCAGCACCGGGCAACCCTCGGGATGGTCCAGGCAGGATACCGCCACCGAATGGGTGGAATGGGTGTGGATGATGGCCTCCGCCTCGCTCCGCACCGCGTAGACGGAGGTGTGCAGGAACGCCTCCTTGGAAGGCTTGTCGCCACAGACGAGGCGGCCCTGCGCATCCAGCTTCGACAGGCGCTCCGGGTCGAGATCGCCAAGGCTGGTATTGGTGGGCGTCATGAGCCAGCCATCGTCGATGCGCACGCTGAGATTGCCCGCCGTGCCGTGGACCAGGCCACGATGATAGAGGCGCTCGCCCATGCGGCACAGGCAGTCGCGCGCCTTCGCCTCGTTCATGCCGTTTCTCCCCCGCCACGTATGACGTTGAGCCCAAGGTCCTCGATCGCCGCCACGCATTCCGGCGCAAGGCCGGCGTCGGTCACCAGAATGTCGAATGCCTGCATCGGCAGCGAAGCGTAAGGCGCGCGGCGGCCGAACTTCGAGCTGTCGGCCAGAAGAATGGACGATGCCGCGCTGGCCACCGCCGCTTCCTTCACCACGCCCTTTCCCGGATCCGTCACCGAAAGGCCGGCCTTCGAGAAGGATGAGGTCGAGATGAAGGCCATGTCGAACTGGAAGGCCCGTATGGCGCGCGCCGCATTGTCGCCGATGGCCGAACGGTTCTCGCGATCGACCAGCCCGCCCGTATGGTGCAGCACCGAGCCGCCCTGGCTCGACAGAAGCTCCATGACGGCGAAATCGTTGGTGACGATGGTCAGGTCGTCCCGCCGCGCAAGCTGCGCCGCCAGAGCAAGGATGGTCGTGCCCGCATCAAGATAGATGGCCGCTCCTTGCGGGACAAGGTACGCCGCCGCCGCGCCGATCGCCGCCTTTGCCGCACGGTTCAGCGCCGCTTTCGCCGCGTGCGGCGCCTCACGCGAGACGGTCGGGTCGGCCAGGCGCACGCCTCCGGCAATCGCGATGACGCGCCCCGCCTCTTCCAGGCTGCGGATGTCCCGCCGCACCGTCATGTGGGACACTTTCAGAAGCCGCGTCAGTTCGGCGATGCCCACCGCCGGCCGCTGGCTGACGAGGTCCACGATCCGGCTTTGCCGCTCTGCCGGAATAAGGGCCATCTCAACCCCCGAGCCAGGGCCGCGTCCAGCCGAGGCCGGCGACGGTTCCATTGCGCGGATTGTATTCGCAGCCGACGAAACCCTCATATCCGAGACGGTCCAGAACGCCCAGCATGTGCCCGTAATCCACCTCGCCCGTGTCGGGCTCGTGCCGCTCCGGCACCGAAGCGATCTGCACATGGGCGAAGCGCCCGTTGAGCCGCTCGGCCAGCCGGGTCAGGTCTCCATCCATGATCTGGGCGTGATAAAGGTCGAACTGCACCGCGATGTTGGGGCGCTCCACGGCCGCGCAGAGATTGGCCGCCTCTTCCTGGCGGGCGACGAAATAGCCGGGCACGTCCCGCGTGTTCAGCGCCTCGACCAGAATGGTGATGCCGTCCGGGGCGAACATGTCGCAGGCCGTCCGCATATTGGCGATGAAGGTGTTGCGGCATTCATCCGCATCGAGGCCCCGGGTGATGCCGGACATGGCATGGACGCGCTTCACGCCGAGGGCGCGGGCATAGGCCAGCGCAATGCCGGCATTGCGGGCAAATTCGGCCTCGCGGCCCGGGATGGCTGCCATCCCACGTTCTCCGGCGGCCCAGTCGCCCGGTGGCATGTTGAACAGGGCGACCTCCAGCCGCAGGCGCTGGATGCGCTCGGCGATCTCCTCCGGCCGGTGCTCGTAGGGAAACAGGAATTCGACGGCTTTGAAGCCGTTGTCCGCCGCCGCCTCGAACCTGTCGAGGAAGGGCACCTCGGTAAACATCATCGTCAGATTGGCTGCCAGACGCGGCATGGTCACACTCCCTTCCGCGATGGCGCGGCGCGCGCAAGGTCCTGCGCCTCGAAGAAGAAGCGCTCCTGACCGAAATTGCCGCTTTTCAGCGCCAGCGATATCGGCTTGTCGACAGCGCGCACGAAGGGCACGCCCGGTGCGATCCGCGGCCCGATGTGGAAGCCGCCGATCTCCAGCGCCTGGGTAACGGTGCCCGACGTCTCGCCGCCGGCCACGATGAACGTCTGGAAGCCCTCGGCTTCCAGACGGCGCGCAAGTGCATGGAACAGATGCTCCACGGCCGCGCTGGCTGCCTGAGCGCCCAGCCGCGACTGAATATCGGCCAGCGCCTCCGGCCCGACCGTGGCACTGACGAGAGGCGCATAGGCGCCGCCCTCCACCGCCTTCACCGCGTCCAGAAGCCGGCCTGCATAGCCGTCGCTGTCGGCGATGGCCTCGTCCACGGACACGCGGACGACCGGCGCCAAGGCGGCATAGGCCGCCACCTGCCGGTTCGTCATCTGCGAGCACGAGCCGGACAGGAGGATCGTACGCCCCGTGCCGGGTCGGCCGGCTGCCTCCGCATCTGCCGGATCCCCGAAACCGGCCGTGTCGGCCATGCAGATGCCGTCGGCAAGGCCCGCTCCGCCCGTCACCAGGCGCATGCCCGAGACGGCCGCCCCCAGCGTCTTCAGATGGTCGGCGTTCAAGGCGTCCAG
Organism: Aureimonas sp. OT7; assembly: GCF_014844055.1. NCBI lineage: Bacteria > Pseudomonadati > Pseudomonadota > Alphaproteobacteria > Hyphomicrobiales > Aurantimonadaceae > Aureimonas > Aureimonas sp. OT7. The sequence continues at coordinate 1,638,618 of NZ_CP062167.1, read as the reverse complement.
CACCGCGTAGCGCACCCCCGCGGCCTTCAACTCTTCCAGCGCCGCGCGCACGGCGTCGGCCCCCCGCTCCACGACGGCGTAGGGCACGTTGCCGGCCTTGCCCTCCGACTGCGCCTGCATCAGCCGCATCAGGTTGGCGTCCGTCATCGGGTTCACCGGGTGGTGCCGCATGCCCGATTCGTCCATCGGCACGTCGCCGACGAAGAGATAGCCCTGATAGATCGTGCGTCCGTTGACCGGAAGCGCCGGGCAGATCACGGTTAACGTCTCGCCCATGGCCGCCATCAGCGCATCCGTGACCGGGCCGATATTGCCCTGCGGGGTCGAGTCGAATGTCGAGCAGTACTTGAAGAAGACCTGTTCGCAGTCGCGCGCCATCAGCCACTCAAGGGCCGCAAGGCTTTCCGCCACCGCCTGCGCGACCGGCGCGGACCGTGACTTGAGGCTGATGACGACGGCATCGGCCGTCACCGTCCGGGCCGCATCCGGCACGCCGTTGAGCTGGATCGTTCCGAGGCCGTTGGCGACGAGGAAACCGGCGATGTCCGTTGCGCCGGTGAAATCGTCCGCAATGATTCCGAGGCGCATCAGGAGCCCGCCTTTCCTGGCAGGTCTATGCCTGCGAAGGTCTTGATGACGGCGCTGTCCGCCTCGGCCCCGTAACCGGCATTGCTGGCGTTCTGGTACATCGCGAACGCCGTGGAGGCGAGCGGCAGCGGAAACTTCAGCGCGCGTCCCGTTTCCGTGACGATGCCCATATCCTTGACGAAGATGTCGACGGCCGATGTCGGTGTGTAATCGCCCGACACCACGGCTTTCATCCTGTCCTCGAACATCCAGCTATTGCCGGCGGCGTGGGTGACGACATCGTACATCAGGTCAAGCGGTATGCCCGCGCGGGCGGCCAGGGCCATGGCTTCAGCCCCGGCGGCGATGTGCACGCCGGCCAGCAGTTGATGCACGACCTTGACGGTCGCCCCCTGCCCGATCTCCGGGCCGATCTCGTAGACCTTCTCGGCGACGGCGGACAAGACCGGGCGCAAGGCCGCGAATGCTTCGGCAGAGCCCGCCGCCATGACCGTCATGGCCCCGATTGCGGCCTTGGCCGCGCCGCCCGATACCGGCGCATCCAGCATGACGAGCCCGCGCTCGGCCAGCATCGCGTCGAAGCGGCGGGCATCCTGCGGCGCTATGGTGGCCGATACCATGACCGCCGTCCCGGGCCTGAGCGCCGGCGCCAGCCCCGTTTCGCCGAAGAGAACCGCCTCCACCTGCGCGGCATTCACGACCAGCACCAGCACGGCGTCCAGCCGGCTGGCGAAGACACGCCCGTCGGGCCCGGCATCCGCCGCGCCGGCCTCGCGCAGGGCCGCGCAGGCTGCCTCGCTGATATCGACGCCGTATGTCGGCAGGCCCGCCGCGATACACGAGCGCGCGGCGCCCATGCCCATGGAGCCCAGGCCGATCACGCAGACGGCCGGCTTGTGTTCGCTCATGATCGATAATCCTCCCCCATCGTCGACAGTTAAGCCGCCCGATCCCGATCCGTCCAGAGCCGATTAACAAATTGCCCCATAATCGTGTGAATATTTGTGAAAGTGCGCCGCTGGATATCCACGGTTATGACTATGCGGCAAGATCGATTCGACCGGGAGGGGTTCAGGCGATGTCCATGCAAGCTGAGCGGGCGCTGACGGCGTTGCGGGAAATCTTCATGGCGGGCGTTGCCAGCGCCGACCCGTTGACGGTCCTGGCCTCGCATCTGCCGAAGCCGCCCGAAAACGGCCGCGTCGTCGTCGTGGGCGCCGGCAAATCGGCCGCCACGATGGCCCGCGCGGTGGAGATTGCCTGGCCCGACGTGCCGCTGACCGGCGTCGTCGTCACACGGTACGGCCATGCCGTGCCGACCGAGAGAATCGAGGTTCTCGAGGCGGCCCATCCGGTGCCCGACGAGGCCAGCGAAGCGGCCGGACGCAGGATCCTGGCGGCGGTTTCCGGCCTGACCGCGGACGACCTCGTGCTGGCTCTCATCTCCGGTGGCGGCTCGGCGCTGATGACGGTGCCCGCCGAGGGGCTGACGCTGGAAGACAAGAAGGCCGTCAACCGGCTGCTTCTGGATAGCGGCGCCGGCATCAATGAAATGAACATGGTTCGGCGGCGGCTTTCGGCGGTCAAGGGCGGGCGGCTTGCGGCTGCCGCCCATCCGGCGCGCCTGGTGACGCTGGCCATTTCCGACGTGCCGGGCGACGACCCGCGCGCCATCGCCTCCGGCCCGACCGTACCGGATGTGGGCGATGACGCCGCACTGGCGGCCCTGGTGTCGCGGCTCGAAGACAAGCTGCCCGAGCGCGTCGTCCGCCTGCTGAAGGCGGACAGGCCCGCCGCGCCCGAAGGCGCGCCGGATTTCCGGCTGATCGCAACGCCGGCCATGGCGCTGGAGGCGGCGGCCGACAAGGCCCGCGCGCTTGGCTTGCAGCCCCTGATCCTGGGCGACGCGCTGGAAGGCGAGTCCCGCGAGCTTGGGCGCGTCCTGGCAGGCATCGCCTTGTCCGCACGCCGCCACGGCCACCCGGTGAAAGCGCCGGCGGTTCTTCTTTCGGGGGGCGAGACGACGGTCACGATCGGGTCGGCGGCGCCCGGACGGGGTGGCCGCAATACGGAATGCCTCCTTGCCCTGGCGCTGGCGCTGAAGGGCGAGTCCGGCATCTTCGCGGTTTCGGGCGATACCGACGGCATCGACGGCACCGAGGACGCGGCGGGAGCCGTGATCACGCCGGACACGCTGGCGCGCGCGGCGGCTGCCGGCTTCGACCCCGCATCCACCCTCGCCGGCCATGACAGCTACAGCCTGTTTGCAGCCATCGGCGACCTCGTCGTCACAGGCCCGACGCTGACCAACGTGAACGACCTGCGCGCGATCCTCATCGACGGATGAAGGAATTGGCGCTTCAAACCGTCATTGAAACGCTCTACAACCCCGCGCGACTTCGAGGAGACAGCGCGTGAGCCAGATGACCGACGACCGCGAGAAGCAAGCCAGCCTGCTGGCAGAAGCCCTGCCCTTCATGCAGGCCTACGAGAACAAGACGGTCGTGGTGAAATATGGTGGCCATGCCATGGGCAATGTCGATCTCGGCCGCGCCTTCGCGCGTGACATCGCCCTGTTGAAGCAGTCCGGCATCAACCCCATCGTCGTGCATGGCGGCGGGCCGCAGATCGGCCGGATGCTCGACAAGATGGGCATCGAAAGCCGGTTCGAGGGCGGCTTGCGCGTCACCGACCAGCGCACCGTCGAGATCGTCGAGATGGTTCTGGCCGGCTCCATCAACAAGGAAATCGTCGCCCTCATCAACGCCGAGGGCGAATGGGCCATCGGCCTGTGCGGCAAGGACGGCAACATGGTCTTCGCCGAAAAGGCGCGCAAGACCATGCGCGACCCCGATTCCAACATCGAACGCGTTCTGGACCTCGGTTTCGTCGGCGAGCCCGTCGAGGTGGATCGCACGCTGCTGGACCTCCTTGCCCGGTCGGAGATGATCCCGGTCATCGCGCCGGTCGCGCCCGGCCGCGACGGCCATACCTACAACATCAATGCCGATACATTCGCCGGCGCCATCGCCGGGGCCGTGCGCGCCTCGCGCCTGTTGTTCCTGACCGACGTGCCGGGTGTGCTCGACAAGGACAAGACCCTCATCAAGGAGTTGTCCGTCTCGCAGGCGCGTGAGCTGATCGCCGACGGCACCATCAGCGGCGGCATGATCCCGAAGGTGGAAACCTGCATCGAGGCCATCGACAGGGGCGTCGAAGGCGTCGTCATCCTGAATGGAAAGGTGCTCCATGCCGTGCTGCTGGAGCTTCTGACCGAACACGGCGCCGGCACGCTCATCGTGCCGGGCTGATCGCCCCCTCTGGGTTGCGGCCCGGCGTAACTTGCGTTACTGCGGTGCACAAAATTCAGCATCATCGAAGGCGCAAGTCGTGCAAGCCGCAATCCCAGACGCGAAGCCGGTCAACTCCAGGGGCCGGGTCCTGTTCGCCAGCCTTATCGGCACAACCATCGAATTCTTCGATTTCTACATCTACGCGACGGCTGCGGTCATCGTATTTCCGCATCTCTTCTTCCCGTCCGCAGACCCGACGTCGGCCACGCTGCAATCGCTTGCCACCTTCGCCATCGCATTCTTCGCGCGTCCCGTCGGCGCGGCGATCTTCGGCCATTACGGCGACCGCATCGGGCGCAAGGCGACCCTGGTGGCGGCGCTCATGACCATGGGCCTGTCCACCGTCATCATCGGCGCCCTGCCGACCTATGCGCAGGTCGGCGTGGTGGCGCCGCTGTTGCTGGCGCTCTGCCGCCTCGGCCAGGGCCTCGGCCTCGGCGGAGAATGGGGCGGTGCCGTATTGCTGGCGACGGAGAACGCGCCCAAGGGCAAGGAAGCCTGGTACGGCATGTTTCCACAGCTCGGCGCCCCCATCGGCTTCATCTGCGCCACGGGCAGCTTCCTGTTGCTCAGCGATTTCCTGACGGAAGAGCAATTCTTTTCATGGGGCTGGCGCGTGCCCTTCCTGGCCAGCGCGCTTCTGGTGTTCATCGGCCTGTGGGTGCGCCTGAAGATCCACGAGACGCCGGCCTTCCAGAGGACGCTCGACAAGCAGGAGCGCGTGTCTGTTCCGCTGGTGTCGATCTTCCAGAGCTACAAGACGGAGCTGGTGCTCGGCACCATCGCCGCGCTCGCCACCTTCACCCTGTTCTACATCATGACGGTGTTTTCGCTGTCGTGGGGCACATCGCAGATCGGCCTTGGCTATACGCGCGGGGAATTCCTGCCCATCCAGATGCTGGGCGTCGTTTTCTTCGGCCTGCTCATCCCGGTCTCCGCCGTGCTTGCCGACCGTTTCGGGCGGCGCAACGTGCTGCTGGGCACGGCCCTGGCCATCTGCGCCTTCGGCTTCTTCATGCCGGTGCTGTTCGGCGGCGGGTCACTGGCGGGCGTCATTGCCTTCTCGGTGATCGGCTTCGCGCTGATGGGCATGACCTACGGTCCGCTGGGCACGGCGCTTGCCGAATTGTTCCCGACGGCGGTGCGTTACACCGGCTCGTCGATGACGTTCAATCTCGGCGGCATCGTCGGCGCGTCGCTCGCACCCTATATCGCAACGACCCTGGCGACGTCCTACGGCATTGCGTCGGTAGGCTACTACCTGTCCATCGCCGGGCTTCTGACGGCGCTGGCGCTGTTCGCGATCCCGGCCAAGCCAAAGGCCATGATCGCATCCGGCTGAGACCAAGGACCGCCGCACCCTTGCCTTAGGGTGCGGCTTCATTCCCTGAAGGCGCGAGGCGCGATATGCCCGGAAACGATACTGTCGCCCGCACGCGGGACGCCTGCCCGGAAGATTTCACGGGCGTGCGCGACTGGGTGTTCGACCTCGACAACACGCTCTATCCCCGGCACATCGACCTGTTCTCACAGATCGACCAGCGGATGACGTCCTTCGTCGCCGATCTGCTGCAACTGCCACGGGACGAGGCGCGCGTGTTGCAGAAGGACTTCTACCGAAGCCACGGCACCACCCTTCGCGGCCTGATGACCGAGCATGGCATCGAGGCGGACGCCTTCCTGAACTACGTTCACGACATCGACTATTCGTGGCTGGATCCCGATCCGGAGCTCGGCGGTTTCATCCGCGCGCTTCCCGGGCGGAAATTCATCTTCACCAATGGCGACAGGGGTCACGCGGAGCGTACCGCACGGCAACTCGGCATACTGGATGCATTCGAGGATATCTTCGACATCGTCGCGGCCGACCTCGTGCCCAAGCCGGCCGCCGAGACCTACGACAAGTTCATGGGGCTGCACCGCATCGACACGGCGAACGCGGTCATGTTCGAGGATTTGGCGCGCAATCTTGAAGTGCCCAAGGCGCTCGGCATGAAGACGGTGCTGGTCGTGCCGCGCAATTTCGAGGCGACCCTCGGCGACATCTGGGAGCATGAGGGCCGTGACGGCGCTCATATCGATTTCGTGACCGACGACCTCAAGACATTCCTGCGCCGGATCGACGCGGCGTCAGTCGCCCAGAAGTGAGCGACCGCGTCCCGCCAATGGCGGGATGACCCCGGATCGGCGCTTCTGCGTCGTGTCCGACGATCCCAGATGCGCGCGATTGTCTTCCAGCACGGCGTCGTCGGGGCGGCCTTCCCGCATGGCGGCCTTATGGGCGGCCCGGCGATCCTGTTCGCTTCGTGCGTCGATATCCCGCGCAACGTTATTCGGTTGCCGGGAATGGCCGTCCGTATCGCGTGCCTGTTGATCGGCCATCATGTCGTTGTCGGTATCGAACTCGCCCATCGCTCCAGCTCCGCACGGCGTAACGCCGTGACTGTTCCGTGTGTTTCGGGGCGGCATTCCAAATGCCGCCTACCGGTGTAACGGCGGGCCGGAGCCCGGGGTTCCCGCTTCATGGCAGGTCGTAGAAGGCACGGATGATATCCCAGCCCTCTTCCGCCGTCTCGGCATAGGAGATAAGGCCGAGGTCTTCGGGCGCGATCGTACCCTCCTGCGCCAGGAACCCGAAATCGATCAGCCTGTCCCAGAACTCCTTTCCGAAGAGGATGACGGGCATCCGCTCCATGCGCCCCGTCTGGATCAGCGTCAGCGCCTCCATCAGCTCGTCCAGCGTTCCGAACCCGCCAGGGAAGATCGCCATCGCCCGCGCGCGCAACAGGAAATGCATCTTGCGGATCGCGAAATAGTGAAAGTTGAAGCACAGCTCGGGCGTCACGAACAGGTTCGGCGCCTGCTCGTGCGGAAGCGTGATATTGAGCGCGATCGATACCGCGCCGACATCGGCCGCGCCACGATTGCCGGCCTCCATGACGCCGGGGCCGCCCCCCGTGACGATGACGAACTCCTTGCCGCCGGATGAATTGGCGGAATGCGTCGACGCCAGCGCGGCGAAACGGCGCGCGACTTCGTAATAGCGGGAGTTGGCCTCCAATCGCTCCTTCTGGCCCGGATTACGCGCGGCCCATGCTTCCGTGCCCGGCTCCGGTATGCGCGCCCCGCCGAACAGGACCACCGTCGACAGGATGCCGGCCTCCAGCAGGGCCATTTCCGGCTTCAGCATTTCCAACTGCAGGCGCACGCTGCGCAGCGGCTCGGAGGTGAGGAAATCGTTGTCCGCATAGGCGAGCCGGTAGGTCGGCGACCGGGTCTGCGGCGTATCGGGCGTCCGTTCGACGGCCTCGCTGTCGTCCGCTGCCGAGGCCGGAAACGGGTCCCAGGTCTTGCCATCCTCATTGCGCCGTTCCGTCATGCCTGAGCCTTCCTCGCGTCCATGCACTCGATTGACCATAGGAGGGCCTTCTACTAGGAGGTCGATGAGCTTTCAAACAGGGGATGCCGCAAAGCGATGACGGATCACGCCGCACTGGAAAAGACCATCGATGCCGCTTTCGAGGCACGCGACGGTATCGACGCCACGACGCAGGGACAGGTCCGCGATGCGGTCGACGCGGCGCTGGCCCTCCTGGACAGCGGCGAGCGGCGCGTGGCGGAGCGTGGCTCCGACGGTGGATGGACAGTCAACCAGTGGTTGAAGAAGGCGGTTCTGCTCTCCTTCCGCCTCAACGACATGTCGGTCATCCCCGGTGGCCCGGGGCAGGCGAACTGGTGGGACAAGGTGCCCTCCAAATTCGATGGCTGGGGTGCGGAAGAGTTCCGCGCCGCCGGCTTCCGCGCCGTGCCCGGAGCCATCGTGCGCCGCTCGGCCCATGTGGCGAAAAACGTCGTGCTGATGCCGTCCTTCGTCAATCTGGGCGCCTATGTCGGCGAAGGCACCATGGTGGACACCTGGGCGACCGTCGGCTCCTGCGCGCAGATCGGCGCGCATGTCCACCTTTCGGGCGGCGTCGGCATCGGCGGCGTGCTGGAGCCGCTGCAGGCCGGCCCCACCATCATCGAGGATAACTGCTTCATTGGCGCGCGGTCCGAGGTGGTCGAGGGCTGCATCGTGCGCGAAGGCGCCGTCCTCGGCATGGGCGTCTATATCGGCCAATCCACCAAGATCGTCGACCGGGCCACGGGCGAAGTCTTCTACGGAGAGGTGCCGCCCTATTCCGTGGTGGTCGCCGGCACCATGCCGGGCAAGCCCATCGGCAACGAGCCGGGGCCCAGCCTCTACTGCGCCGTGATCGTCAAGCGGGTGGACGAGAAGACCCGCTCCAAGACATCCATCAACGAGCTTCTGCGAAGCTGACCCAAAAGGCGGACGACCATGATTCAACGCATCGCGATCCTGCTCGTCACGCTGTTCGCCATCCTGGCATCGCCGGCCGCCGCACAAACGACGGAGGCCGGCTTCCGCACCTTCCTGGAGCAGCAGATCTGGCCGCAGGCGCGGGCCAAGGGCGTATCGCGCGGCACGTTCGACGCCGCCCTCGGCGGCGTGAAGCCCAATCTGAAGCTGCCGGACCTCGTCCTGCCCGGCCAGTCGGCCGAAATTGCCGAGAAACAGCATCAGGCCGAGTTCCAGAGCCCGGCGGCCTACTTCAAGGAAAGCAACGTCGCTTCCGTCGCCGCGCGCGGCCGCAGCCTGCTGCAGCAGCATGCCGCGACGCTGAAACGCATCGAGCAGCGCTATGGCGTGCCGGGGCCCATCGTGGTGGCGGTGTGGGGCCGCGAGTCCGGCTTCGGCTCGGCCAGTATCCCGCATGACGCCTTCGAGGTCCTGGCGACGAAGGCCTATCTGGCCCGTCGCAAGGACATGTTCCGTGCCGAGCTGATCGCCGCCCTGCAGATCGTGCAGGATGGCGACCTTTCGGTCCGGGACATGAAGTCGTCCTGGGCCGGCGCCCTTGGACAACCGCAATTCATGCCGACCAAATTCCGCGAGCTGGCGGTGGATTTCGATGGCGACGGACGGCGCGATATCTGGAATTCCGTACCCGACACCCTCGCCTCGATCGCCCATTACCTGCAGCAATCCGGCTGGGTCGCCGGCCGCGACTGGGGTTTTGAGGCGAATGTCCCCGACGCCGTTTCCTGCACGCTGGAAGGGCCCGACCAGGGGCGCCCGATCCGCGATTTCATCTCGGCCGGCGTGACGCGCGTTTCCGGCCGCCCCTTCCCCCCGCACGAAGCGTCCGCCACCGGCTACCTGATGATGCCGGCCGGACGCATGGGCCCGGCCTTCATCGCAACGCCGAACTTCTACGTCATCAAGCAGTACAACAACTCCGATCTCTACGCGCTGTTCATCGGCCATGTCGCCGACAGGATGCAGGGCGGCAGCGCCTTTCGTGGCGACTGGGTGAAGGTGGAGGGCGTATCGCGGGGCGACGTTGCGCGCATGCAGCAGCGGCTGGAAGCGATGGGGCGCGATGTCGGCGGTGCCGATGGCCTGCCGGGCTTCAAGACACGCCGCAGCATCGGCGCCTTCGAAGCCGAGAACGGGCTGCGCGTCGACTGCTGGCCGACGGCCGAGTTGAAAAAGCGCCTGAACTGAGAGCGATGATGGGCCGCGACAAGGCAGAGCAGCGCATTCTCGTCGTCTCCATGCTCGCGACCCTGGCCGTCGGCGCGACGGGTATCGGCTTCGGCATCCTGTCCGGCTCGCAATCCATCATTTTCGACGGCCTGTTCTCGGGCGTCGATGCATCGATGACGCTTCTGGCGCTGTTCGTGGCGCGGCTGATCGCGCGTCAGACCAGCGAGCGGTTCCAGATGGGGTTCTGGCACATCGAGCCCATGGTGCTGGCGTTGAATTCCGGGCTCATCATGGTGCTGACGGCCTATGCCTTCGTCAACGCCGTCACGGTCATCCTGGCCGGAGGCCGTGTCCTCGCCTTCGACTGGGCGGTGCTCTACGCCACCGTCGTCATGGCCATCTGTTTCGGGATGTATGTCTGGGAGCGACGGGCCAACACCGATATCGGCTCCGACTTCATCGCGCTCGACGTCAAGGGATGGCTCATGTCCGGGCTCATCACCTCGGCCCTGTTCATCGCCTTTGCCGGCGGCTGGCTGCTGCAGGGTTCCGCCTACGAGCACTGGACGCCCTACGTCGATCCGCTGGTTCTCGCGGTGCTGGCTGTCTTCATCCTGCCTGTGCCGCTGCGCGTATTCCTGAAGGCGGTGTCCGATATCTTCCTGGTCGCCCCGCGCGACCTGGACACGGAAGTCCGCACCGTCACCGATCGCATCGTGGCCGAAAAGGGCTTTCTGGACAGCCGGACCTATGTCGCCCGGGCCGGACGTTCGCGGATGGTGGAAATCCACTTCATTGCGCCGCCCGATATGCCGCTCGGCACGGCCGGCGATCTGGACCTCATAAGAGAGGCGATCAGCGCGGCGCTCGGCGGTCCCGACCGAAACCGCTGGCTGACGGTTACCGTCACCGGCGACGCGCGCTGGGCCGATTGATCCGGCACGCACTGCGCGATATTGCGTCGCAGCATCCCATGCCCTATAGGGAAAGGCATTCATCAGGACCCGGTGAAACTCCGGGTGGCTCTTCCGGCCGCCGATCCGCCGGACAACAGTTCAAAAGCCATATCCTTCCAGGCGGCCGGCCATCGCGTCCGGCCCCGGCTTGACCTGTCAACGATCCGAGATTCCCATGACGTCCCTGTCCGCCTATCGCGCGCAATGGTTCTCCAATGTGCGCGGCGACCTGCTTTCCGGCCTGGTCGTCGCGCTGGCCCTCATTCCCGAAGCCATCGCCTTTTCCATCATCGCGGGGGTGGACCCGAAGGTGGGCCTCTATGCCTCCTTCTCCATAGCGGTCCTCATCGCCTTCACCGGCGGGCGACCGGGCATGATCTCCGCCGCGACGGCAGCGACGGCGGTGCTCATGGTTACGCTGGTGCGCGACCACGGGCTGCAATACCTGCTGGCGGCCACCGTGCTGGCGGGCCTGATCCAGATCGCCTGCGGCTTGATGAAGCTCGGCTACGTCATGCGCTTCGTGTCGCGGTCGGTCATCACCGGCTTCGTCAATGCGCTGGCCATCCTGATCTTCATGGCGCAGCTACCGGAACTGGTCGGCGTGACGCCGATCACCTACCTGCTCGTCGCGGCCGGGCTGGGCATCATCTACCTGTTTCCCTATCTCACACGTGCGGTCCCCTCGCCGCTCGTCTGCATCGTAACCCTGACGGCGATCTCGATCGCCCTCGGGCTGGACGTACGGACGGTCGGCGACATGGGCGAACTGCCGTCCACCCTGCCCGTCTTCCTGATCCCCGCCATACCGCTGACGATGGAGACGCTCTGGATCATCCTTCCCTACTCCGCCGCCGTCGCCATCGTGGGGCTTCTCGAATCCCTCATGACCGCCCAGATCGTGGACGACATGACGGACACCTCCTCCAACCGCAACCAGGAGTGCATCGGCCAGGGCATCGCCAACACGGCCACCGGCTTCATCGGCGGCATGGCGGGCTGCGCCATGATCGGCCAGTCCGTCATCAACGTCCGCTCCGGCGGACGGGGGCGCCTGTCCACCTTCGCCGCGGGCGTCCTGCTGCTGTTCATGATCCTCGTTCTCGGGGATCTGGTAAGCCGCATTCCAATGCCAGCGCTGGTTGCCGTGATGATCATGGTGTCGATCGGCACCTTCAACTGGGCCTCGATCGCCAATCTACGCCGGCACCCGCGCTCGTCGTCCATCGTCATGCTGGCCACGGTGGCGGGCGTGCTCTACACCCACAACCTCGCAATCGGCGTCCTTTTGGGCGTTCTTCTGTCCGGCATCTTCTTTGCCTGGAAGATCTCGCAACTTTTCGGTGTTTCCTCCTTCACCAGCGCAGATGGAACACACCGGACCTATGCTGTCGAAGGACAATTGTTCTTCGCCTCGGTCGAGGATTTCCTGAAGGCGTTCGACTTCCGCGAAAAGCTCGCCCGCGTCACCATCGACGTCTCACGCGCGCATATCTGGGATATATCCAGCGTCGCGGCTCTGGATATGGCCGTGCTGAAGTTCCGGCAGGCGGGCGCAGCGGTGGACGTGGTGGGGCTGAACGCGGCAAGCGAAACCATCGTCGACCGGCTGGCGCTTCACGACAAGCCGGGCGCACCCGATAAGCTCACGGCCCATTGAACAACGGGCCCCACATCGTGGGGCCCGGTTCTACTTGGTGCCAAGGCAGAGCACCGGCACGACGCTGTCCGCCGTCTTCTCGGTCGCGTCCGGAACGGTTTCCAGCGCGGCATCCATATCGGCCGCAACGAAGGCAATGCCGTTCTCATCGAGGAAGCGGGCGGCGACATCCGGGCGGATCGCGAAATTGATTGCCCGATAAGCTCACGGCCCATTGAGCAACGGGCCCCCCATCGTGGGGCCCGGTTCTACTTGGTGCCAAGGCAGAGAACCGGCACGACGCTGTCCGCCGTCTTCTCGGTCGCGTCCGGAACGGTTTCCAGCGCGGCATCCATATCGGCCGCAACAAAGGCAATGCCGTTCTCATCGAGGAAGCGGGCGGCGACATCCGGGCGGATCGCGAAATTGATTGATTGCGGAATGTCGCCCGTGATGTCGGCGACGGCAACCGCATTCAGCTTGGCCGTCACGATACCCACGACCCGCCCTGCCAGATCGATGACCGGCCCGCCGGAGTTACCGGGCTGCACGGCCGCCGAGATCTGCAGGTAGTTGGGGTCGTTCATCAGCCCCAGCAGGGACGAGATGTTGCCGCGCGTCACGTTGAGGCTGTCGGCCAGGATGGAGCGCAGGGGATAGCCGAGCGCCAGGACGTCTTCTCCAAGCCGCGGCTTGCCGGTGACCAGAGGCAGGGGACGCCCCAGATCCGCATCGACCTTCAGAAGGGCCAGGTCGTTTTCGTCGTCCACCACCACCTTGGATGCCGTGCCGAAGCTGCCCACGGCCACGCTGCGGCAGGTTCGGGCGACATGGGCGTTGGTCAGCACCCAGCCATTCGACACCACGAAGCCGCTTCCCGATGCGTCGAGTTCTCCGCCGACATCGTAGCCGCCAAGACCCGAGGGAGCGTCGCTGGCCCGCTCGCCACCGGTGGCGCTTTCGCGCATGATCCCGTTATTGGTGAAAGCCAGCGCATACCGGGGATCGCGCGACAGTTCGGCCATCGGCCCGGTATCGGGAGCCTGTGACGCCGGCTCGCCGGCGAACGGATCGAAACCGCCTTCCGCCACGACAAGGTATGGCTTCAGGCTTGTTTCCATCGCCTTCGGGTAGGCGACGGAGAAGCCGCGCAGGTCTCCGCCCCGTGCCTGGAAGCTGATGACGTAATCCCTGTCGCCCTCGCGCCCGGAAATCCGGAAACGATCGCCCTTCAATTCGGACGCCTCGACGACCTTGCCGTCGGTCGGCGTGCTGAGGATATCGAAGACGTCCTGAAGGGAATACCCTTCCTTGACGAACCGTACCGTCTCGATTTCCAGCGCCTCGTCGGGCGAGCGCCACATGGTGCCGACTTCGGTCGCGCCCACTTCCTGCACCAGTTCGAACGGCAGCCCCAGGCGCACGCCCGTCTGGCTGTCGTCCTGCCAGCCAAAGCCGACGCTCCGCAGGGCATTGTCGCTCTGGCCGATCAGAGCGTCCAGAAACGCCGCGTCCATCACCCCGGTCGCGGACTGCCCCATGCGGCCCTGGAAGGATTTGATGGCGGCGATGCTTCGGGGACCGATGCGTCCGTCGAAGGGGCCGACATAATCGCCCGTCCACGCCAGGCGCATCTGCATTCCAACGCGGAAATCCTGGTCGGTATTCTGCTCGTAGGCCGCGCTGACGTCCCCCTGCGTGGGGGCAGCCTGCAACGCGGCAGGCGATGAAAATAGGAGAAGACCGGCAAAAACTGCTCGAAGCGTGCGCCGCATCCCTCTGCCCCCTCTCAAATATTGGCCTTGACAAAAACCGTTCGACAGGGAAACGCAGGGTTACGGGATTCGATCCATCCAATTTTAGCTATTGCGGAAGACGCTTCTTAACCACGGCTCGACCGCCGGTGTTGCTGCATTGACCGAATTGGCAAGCTTGACTAGGTGAGGCGCATGACGATCAAGCCACTCATCATCCTGCCCGACCCGATCCTGCGCCAGGTCTCGGAGCCTGTCGAGCGCATAGACGACGCCGTGCGCGCCTTTGCCGACGACATGCTTGAAACCATGTACGACGCCCCCGGTATCGGGCTGGCCGCGATCCAGGTCGGCGTACCACGCCGCATGCTGGTGATCGACCTGGCCAAAGAAGATGAGCCGAAGACCCCGCTGGTGTTCATCAACCCGCAGATCCTGTCCACGTCCGACGAGCCGTCCCTCTACGAAGAGGGCTGCCTGTCGATCCCCGAATATTATGCCGAGGTGGAGCGCCCCGCGTCGCTGACCGTCCGATACCAGGATCTCGAGGGGAAGACCCAGGAGCTCGCAGCCGACGGCCTGCTGGCGACCTGCCTGCAGCACGAGATCGACCATCTGAACGGTGTCTTGTTCATCGACCACATCTCCAAGCTGAAGCGCGACATGGTCATTCGAAAGTTCACCAAGGCTGCCAAGCGGGCCGTCGCCTGACCCCATGGCGCTGACGATCGTCTTCATGGGCACGCCCGAATTCAGCGTGCCGACACTCACGGCCATCCATGCGGCGGGCCACCGTGTGGCTGCGGTCTACACGCAGCCGCCGCGCCCCGCCGGCCGGGGCATGGAAGAAAGGCCCTCTGCGGTCCACCGCGCCGCGCTCGGCCTCGACATCCCCGTTCGCTGCCCGACCAGCCTGAAGGCGCCGGAGGAACAGGCGGCCTTTGCCGGCCTTGGCGCCGATGTCACCGTCGTCGTCGCCTATGGGCTGTTGCTGCCGCAGCCCATACTGGATGCACCGCGATACGGCGCGCTCAATGGTCATGCCTCGCTTCTGCCGCGTTGGCGCGGCGCGGCGCCGATCCAGCGCGCCATCGAGGCCGGCGACCGCGAAACGGGCATGATGGTGATGCGCATGGAAGCCGGGCTGGATACGGGCCCCGTCGCCCTGGCGCAGTCCCTTCCCATCGGCGACACGGAAACCGCCACGGAGCTGCACGACAGGCTGGCAGACGCATCGGCCCGCCTGATGGTGGAGGCGTTGGAGCGGCTGGAGAATGGGACGCTGACCTTCGAGGATCAGGAGGCGATCGCCGCCGCGACGGGGCGCACGCCGGTCTATGCGCGCAAGATCGCCAAGGCGGAAGCGCGGCTCGACTTTGCGCTGCCGGCGCGCGACGTCGCGCGCAAGATCAACGCTTTCTCGCCCTTTCCCGGCGCCTGGGCACAACTGGACGATGGCGCGGAACGCTTCAAGCTGTTGCGCGCCACGGTGGCCGAAGGCGATGGCGCGCCGGGAACGCTTCTGGACGATGCGCTGCGCGTCGCGTGCGGCGATGGCGCGGTGCAAATCCTGGAATTGCAGAAGCAGGGCGGCAAGCCTATGAAGGCCGCCGACTTCCTGCGCGGCCAACGGCTGCCGGCCGGCGCGCGGTTTGCCTGATGCCGCGCTTTCGGCTGACGATCGAGTATAATGGGCGCCCCTATGTCGGATGGCAGCGCCAGAAGAACGGGTTTTCCGTACAGGAGGCCGTCGAGGTGGCGCTGCGCACATTCTGCGGCGAGGATGTCACCCTGTTCGGCGCCGGGCGCACCGACGCCGGCGTCCACGCCACCGGACAAGTGGCGCATGTGGATCTGAGGCGCGACTGGAAGCCGGATACGGTCCGGGATGCGCTGAACGCCTATCTGCGAGAGGAAGGCGGCGTCGCGATCCTTGCGGCGGAGCAGGTGCCCGATACGTTCGACGCGCGGTTTTCGGCGCGCAAGCGCCATTATCTCTATCGCATCCTGAACCGGCGCCCGCCCCCCACCGTCCTGAAGGGGCAGGTCTGGTGGGTGTGGAAGCCGCTCGATATCAATGCGATGGACCGGGCCGCGAAACGGCTTCTGGGCACGCACGATTTCAACACCTTCCGCTCCGCGCACTGCCAGGCCAAGAACCCGGTCCGCACGATGGAGCGGCTGGATGTCGTGCGCGGCCCCGGCGAGGAAGTGCACATACATGCCTCCGCGCAGTCCTTCCTGCACAATCAGATCCGCTCGTTCGCCGGCTCGCTCAAGCTGGTCGGAGAGCAGCGCTGGACCGAGGCCGACCTGGTCGATGCGCTGGAAGCCCGCGACCGAAAGCGGTGCGGCCCGGTCGCGCCGCCGGATGGGCTGTATCTGTCCAGGGTCGATTACTGACTACATCAACTTGATGCCGGTCACATCCATCACCGCCGCGTAGGTAAGGATCGAGCAGACGACCAGAAGCGCGGTGATGGCGCCGGCGACGAGGTAATCGCAGTCGCCGGCAAACACCACCACCCGCGTCGTCAGCACCAGCGTGGCGACCCCGGCCAGAAGCAGCAGGAAGGCCACCGCCATGTTGCCGCCCGTCAGCAGCATCAGCAGCCACAAGGGTACAAGCGCCCAGGCCAGCAACGCTCCCGACCAGTTTAGCGCAATGACGATCGGCCCGATCTTGCGCCTGAGCCCGATATGCCGCGCTGCCATGATGAGGATCAGGAGCGGCAGAATCCAGGCCGTCACATCCGCCAGGGCGTGTGCGGCATAGGCGCCGACGCCGCTGCCGATGAAGGGCCACTGGCGCTCCACGGTCTCGAACTCCACCCAGGACAAGGCCATTGGCGGCAGGGATACGATGATGGCGCCGAACGACGCCCAGAAGCCGTCGGCCGACAGGTTCAGGCGCTGCAGGCCGTCACGCTTGCCCTGCATCAGGCGCAGGATGCCCGAAAAATAGCGCAGCAACTCGGCGAGGCTCGGTACGAAATCAGGTGTCGGCGGAGAACCAGCGGGAAATGAAGGTTTCATAGATGGCCGTCAACGTTTCGAGGTCTGATAGCGCGACACACTCGTCGCTCATATGCATTGTTTGTCCGACAAGTCCGAATTCAACCACCGGGCAATAGTTCTTTATGAAACGGGCGTCCGAAGTGCCGCCGGAGGTCGACAGGCTGGGCGCCCGCCCCGTAACGTCCACGACAGCCGCACAAAGCGCCTGCGTCAAGCGTTCGTCGCGCGTCAGGAAGACTTCTGCCGGATTTTCCCGCCATTCGACGTCGAAGGCCACCGGGCAGTCGCGGTCCGGGCGAAGCGCCGCGTCCGCGAGGCCCGACCGGACGCGCGCGATCACCTCTGCATGGAGGCTCTCGGGTGACCAGAGATCGTTGTGCCGCACGTTGAAGGCGATCCGCGTGCGCGCAGGTATGACGTTGGTGGACGGATTCTCCGTATCGACGCCGGTGACTTCCAGGTTGCTCGGCTGGAAATTCTCGGTGCCTTCGTCCAGCGGCGCGCCCATCAGGGCGTCCAGCACGGAGGG
The DNA here is from genome assembly GCF_014844055.1 of Aureimonas sp. OT7. Lineage (NCBI taxonomy): Bacteria > Pseudomonadati > Pseudomonadota > Alphaproteobacteria > Hyphomicrobiales > Aurantimonadaceae > Aureimonas > Aureimonas sp. OT7. Next base: position 1,621,230 of record NZ_CP062167.1, on the reverse strand, counting down.
CAACGCGCGCATGGGGTTGTCGGCCAGATGCGGGTAGGCGACATGCCCCTGCCGGCCCGTCAGGGTGATCCAGCCGGACACCGAGCCGCGCCGGCCGATCTTGATCATGTCTCCCATCCGCTCCGGATTGGTCGGCTCGCCGACGACGCAGGCGTCGAAACTCAGGCCGCGCTGCCGGGCATGCGCAAGAAGCTTGTCCGTGCCGTTGACGGCCGGGCCCTCTTCGTCCCCGGTGATCAGAAACGAGATCTGCCCTTCCGGCACTGCGCCGCGTTCGGCCAGCCGTGCCACCGCCGCCAGGAAACAGGCGATGCCGCCCTTCATGTCCACGGCGCCGCGCCCGTACATCTGCCCGTTCTCGACGACAGCCTCGAACGGCGGGTGGCGCCAGTCAGCCAGGCGTCCCGGCGGCACGACATCGGTATGCCCGGCAAAGACGAGGTGCCGGCCGCCCCGGCCCCGCGTCGCCAGGAGGTTCTCCACATCCGGCGTTCCCGCGTGCGAAAAGACCGGGCGCTCCACGGTGAAATCCAGCGGCCGCAGAAGCGCCTCCAGCAGTGCCAGCGCCCCGCCCTCTTCCGGCGTGACGGATGGGCAGCGGATCAGCGCGGCGAGGTTTTCGGAAGGGTCTGTCGCGGAATGGGTCATGCCCCGTTCCTTACCCCCCGTCATGGGGGCTGACAATCCATGGTGAAAGCCGTTAAGGATGGTGCCACGGAAGCCGTTCGGGCGTCATTTCGCCCTATGCCGGGTCCCTGCCATCTTTTGGCCGGGTTCTGACCCAAAAGCGAATTCCGAGGGAAACAGCGTGGGGACTGGTTGGATGGAGCTTAAGCCGGGGGAAGCTCGTCGCGGGCTAATTCGCATGTGCGCCAACGCCATGGTCTTCACCGCACTGATATCTCCCCTCGTGCTTGGTGGCTGCGTCTCGAACGAGGGAGGCCTGCTCGGGGTCGCCGAGATCGGCGCGGACAAGCCCGCAACCGAGACGGCAGAGGCGGCAAAGCCCGCCGAGGCGAGCGCCAAGGGGCAGCGGGTCGCATCCGGTCCCGCCCGGAATGGCACCATCTCCGGCAGCCGCGAACTGGACGAGATGATCGCCAAGGCCGCCGACGCCAACGATGTCCCGCGTGAGCTTGCCTATGCGGTGGTGCGTGTGGAAAGCCGCTACAATCCGAAGGCGGTCGGCCCTGGCGGCGTCTACGGCCTGTCGCAGATCAAGCCCGCCACGGCGCGCAGCCTCGGTTTCAGCGGTTCCGCCCAGGATCTTCTGGATCCGGAAACCAACCTCAAATACGGCATGAAGTATCTATCGGGCGCCTGGCACAAGGGCGACCGGGATGTCTGCGCCACGTCGATGAAGTACAAGGGCGGCCATCGCGCAACCACCATGACGAAGTCCGCGCGCGACTACTGCTCCAGCGTCAAGCAGCATATGGCATCCATCTCCGGCCATCCCATGGGCACCTCGGACATGGCGCGTCTGCAACCGTCCGCCAAACCCGCACCGACGCAGGCGACCACACAGGTCGCGTCCAAGGCCCCCGCCCCGGCAAAGCCGGCCGCACCGTCGGCACCGGCGGCTTCCGCCCCGATACAGGTGGCATCCAACACCCCGGTCCCCGCAGTGCGCAAAGCCGCTGTCACCCCGGCCGCTAGCGCGATGGCGCCGGCAAAGGCAGCGGCGGCGACGCCGGCAGCGATGGCTGTCGAGACGGCGATGAAGGTTCCGGTGCCCGGCCATGCGCCGCGTCCCGCAGCCGATGCCCCCAAGCTGGCGGCACGCAGCCAGAGCTTCGGATCCATTCCCGTGCCGCAGCACGCCACGTCCTTCGGCTTCGAAGCAGAGCCGGATCCGGCCCGTTTCGGCCAGTAACCCAGGGCGCGGCCAGTAAGCTTGCCGGTCAGAACGCCGTGCGAGAGCGCATGGCGGCCGAGAGGGTGCCCTCGTCCAGATAATCGAGCTCGCCGCCGACCGGCACGCCATGGGCAAGCCGGGTAACGCGCACGTCCATCCCCTCAAGCTGGTCCATGATGTAATGGGCGGTCGTCTGCCCTTCCACGGTCGCGTTGACGGCGATGATGACTTCCTTGATACCGCCCTCGCCCACGCGCTCCACGAGCCTGCCGATGGTCAATTCCTCCGGCCCGATGCCTTCCAATGGGGAAAGCACCCCACCCAGCACGTGGTAGGCGGCATTCAAGGCCTTGGCGCGTTCCAGCGCCCAAAGGTCGGAAACGTCTTCCACCACAACGATGATGGAGCCGTCCCGCGCGGCATCGCGGCAGATGGTGCAGGGATCCTGCGTATCGATATTGCCGCAGCACGAGCAGGAGACGACCCTGTCGGCCGCCTCCGCCATGGCGCCGGCAAGCGGCGACAGGAGTTGCTCGCGCCGCTTGACCAGATGCAAGGCGGCGCGGCGGGCAGAGCGTGGGCCGAGGCCCGGCAGCTTGGCCAGCAATTGGATCAGCCGCTCGATCTCGGGCCCGGCGATGCTTCTGGACATGGGTGCTTGTGCGCCGTCCGTCCTAGAAAGGCAGCTTCAGCCCGGCGGGCAGCTGCAGCCCCGCCGTCAGGCTTTGCGTCTTTTCCTGGATCTGCTGGTCCAGCTTGCGCCGGGCGTCCGCATGGGCTGCCACGATCAGATCTTCCAGCATGTCCTTCTCGTCGGGATTGACGAGCGAGCCGTCGATGGCAAGCGCCGTCAGCTCTCCCTGGCCCTTCAGCGTCACTGACACGAGGCCGCCGCCGGACTGCCCGGTGGCCTCGACCTCGGCCAGCTCCTGCTGGAGGTCCTGCATCTTCTCCTGCATGGCTTTCGCCTGCTTCATCATGCCCATCAGGTCTTTCACGGAATCAATCCTCGCTCTCGTCGTCTTCGTCGTCGGCGGCCGCGAAGGCCTCATCGGGCAATTCGCCCTCGGGGTCGATATCGTCCAGCAGGGCGGCTCCGTCAAACCCGGCGGAATCATCCGGCGGTTCGACGGCCTCCAGCGCCTCGCCCGTGTCCCCCGCCGCCACCGCCTCGGCCCGCAGGCGCACATCGGCGATGCGCGCGCCGGGAAAGGCCGACAGCAGGGCAGCCACGTCCGGATCCTGCGCCACGTCGCGCAGGAGCTTCTCCCGCTTCTCGCGGGCGATCTCTTCCAGCGTCGGCGCCTCGACCGGGCCGGTCGCGACCGTCACGATCCATCGCCGGCCGGTCCAGTCGTGCAGCTTGCGCATCAATTCGCCGGGGAAGGTTGCCGGAGCGTCGTCGGCAAGGCCGACCTCAAGCCGGCCGGCCTCTATCCGCACCGGTCGCAGATAGCGGCGGATCCGCAACCGTGCGAGCGAATCGCGTTTTTCGAGCGCCAGCGCATCGATATCCTCGAGCGAGGCGATGGAAATCGTGGGCTCCGCCTCGGCGGCCGGCACCGGCTGCGCCTGCGGCTCGGGCGCAAAGGAATGCAGGCTGAGCGCCCCGCGTCCGGCCAGCGCCTTGACGCCGCCACGGTCGGCAACGGGCGCCGCCACCCGAGTGGCGACGCCAGCCCCGTCGCCGCCGGTTTGTCCGCTTGGCGGGCCGCTTGCCATGCCGCTTGCCATGCCACTTGTTTGCCCGCCGGTCGGGCCACCCGACCCCGGCGAATGCGGTGACGCCGGAGCGGGCGGCGCCGGGGTGGCGGCAGCCGCCGGCACCGAGGCCCCGGATTCCACCAGCCTCAACAGCTCCTCCGGCCCCGGAAGGGTCGACGCATAGGCGATCCGGATCAGCGCCATTTCCGTCGCCTGCCGGGGCGACGCGGCCAGCCGCGCCTCCTCGATGGCCTTCAGCAGCATCTGCCACACTTGCGACAATGTGCGCACCGAAAGGCTTTGCGCCAATGCCGCTCCGCGCTCGGCTTCCACCGGTGCCAGCGAGGCGTCCGCCGCCGATTCCGGTACGAAGCGCAGCGACGTGACGAGATGGGTAAAATCGGCCAGATCGCCGAGAACGACCAGCGGGTCCGCCCCGGCGGCGTACTGCGCCCGCAGCTCCGTTATGGCGGCGCTGGCATCGCCCACCATCAGCATCTCGAACAGGTCGATCACGCGGGCGCGGTCGGCAAGGCCCAGCATGTCGCGCACGGCATCGGCGCCGACATGCCCGGCCCCATGCGCGATTGCCTGGTCGGCAAGCGACAGCGCATCGCGCACCGAGCCCTCGGAAGCCCGGGCGATCAGCCGCAGCGCCTCCTCGTCGACGGCGACACCTTCCGCGCCGAGCACCTTGCCAAGATGCTCCATCATGCGGGCGGCCTCGACGCGCCGCAGGTCGAAACGCTGGCACCGCGACAGAACGGTAATGGGAACCTTGCGGATCTCGGTGGTGGCGAAGACGAACTTGACGTGTTCCGGCGGTTCCTCGAGCGTCTTCAGCAGGCCGTTGAAAGCCTGCGTGGACAGCATGTGGACCTCGTCGATGATGTAGACCTTGTAGCGGGCAGAAACGGGTCGGTAGCGCACCTGCTCGATGATCTCGCGGATGTCGTCGATGCCGGTGTGGGAGGCGGCGTCCATCTCGACCACATCGACATGCCGGCCTTCCATGATGGCCTGATCGTGCACGCCGGGCTGGTCCATGCGGATGGACGGCCGGTGCACCGTTTCCGTCTCATAGTTCAACGCCCGCGCCAGGATGCGCGCCGTCGTCGTCTTGCCGACGCCGCGCACGCCCGTCAGCATCCAGGCCTGTGCGATCCGCCCCGCCTCGAAAGCGTTGGTCAGCGTCCGCACCATCGGCTCCTGGCCGATGAGGTCGTCGAAACTCTGGGGGCGGTATTTGCGTGCCAGAACGCGGTAGGCCCGCTGGCCGCCACGATCCGCCATATCTTCAGCACTGGCCAAAAGAGCGATTCTCCGGGTGGCGATTCCTGCCGGAACGAAAACCGGTCCGTTCAAGAGCAGTGATACCGCGCCAGTACGCGGATGCAATGCCGAAGGTGGGAGGCTGGCACGGTGACCCGTGCCGGAACTCGTTGGGGCTGCTTCCTTCCGGACCTGACCCGGTTGGCGAGTGGCTCGTCCACCACCAACCTCCCGCCGTGTATATCGTCCGCTCTTGGTGTAAATGCAACTGCAAAGACAGCGTTGGACAGAAATCCGAGGATCACGTTTGACCCATCCGACCTTCCTTCTCGACCGCCGGCTCGATGCCGATGCCTTCTTCGTGCGCCGCCTCGCCCTTTGCCGGATGCTGCTGCTCAACGACCGGCGCTGGCCCTGGCTGCTGCTGGTTCCGGAACGGCCCGGGATCGTCGAGATATTCGATCTTTCCGATGAGGACCGCGCGACTCTCATGGCGGAAACCAATGCGACGGCCCGGATGCTGGCGCGGGAGTTCGCCCCGCAGAAGATCAATTTCGGCAGCCTCGGCAATATCGTCGAGCAGTTCCACATGCACGTCATCGCCCGCAATGGCCGCGATCCGGCCTGGCCGGGCGCGCCCTTCGGCCATCCCGGGCGCGAGCCTTACGAGCCGGAACAGGCCGATGCCATGATCGCACGGCTGGCGGCGGCGGAGCTTGCCTGGTGACGCGTCCCCTTGGCTTTACGGGCAACCGGCTGTTCCGCGACAGCGAAAAGCGCGGCCCTGCCAGCATGCCGGACGCCCTTGCAGACCCGCGCCTGCGCATCTGCCTGCTGGCGGAGCGATCTTTCCTGGTGACCGGTCCGGACGATGCGCCGGACGCCTTCTTCGACCTCGCGGGGGCGCAGGCGCTGGGCGCCGACATGACGGAAGCGGTGCTGCTTGGCCACCACCCGGATGACGGCGTCCCCGTCGTAGCGGCCACGGCCCCGACCCCGCCCGAGGGCGCGTCCGGCGTCCGCGCCATGGACCTGCGCGGGCTAGCCATGGCGGGCGTCCTCAAAAGCGATGAAGAGGGCACGCTCGGGCAGGCGCAGCATCTTCTCTACTGGAACAGGCGGACGCGGCATTGCGGGGTCTGCGGCGGCAAGACCCTGTCGGAGGCCGGAGGCCTGCGCCGCCGCTGCACGGCGTGCGGCGAGATGTTCTTTCCGCGCACCGACCCCGTCGTCATCATGCTGGTCCACGATGGCGCGGACCGCTGCCTGCTCGGCCGTCAGAAGCAGTTCGCGCCCGGCATGTACTCTGCCCTCGCCGGCTTCGTGGAACCGGGCGAGACGCTGGAAGACGCCGTCCGGCGCGAAGTGCTGGAAGAGTCCGGGCTGAACGTCGGCGCGGTGGCCTATCATGCCTCGCAGCCATGGCCGTTTCCCGGCTCGCTGATGATCGGCTGCTTCGGCCGCGCCCTTGGGGATGCGGTGCGCTACGATGCCGACGAACTGGAGGATTGCCGCTGGTTCGACCGGACCGAAGTCCGCGCCATGCTGGCCGGCACGCACCCCGGCGGCCTCGGCGCCCCGAAGCCTTTTGCCATCGCCAGTATTCTCATCCGGGCCTTTGCCGAGGGCAGCGTGCCCGGCTGATCACTCTCCCGGCGCGGTCGGCGGGGTTGCCGGCCTGTCGTCCGAGGCGGGATAGACACCCAGGATCGTCAGCCGCTTGGTAAAGAAGGCAAGCTCCTCGAGCGCATGGGCGACGCCCCGCTCGTCCGGATGCCCCTCGATGTCGGCATAGAACTGCGTGGCCGTGAAGGCCCCGCCGATCTGGTAGCTCTCCAGCTTGGTCATGTTGACGCCATTGGTCGCAAAGCCGCCGAGCGCCTTGTAGAGGGCGGCGGGCAGGTTACGCACCTCGAACAGGAAGGTGGTCACGATCCGGTCGCGCCGTGGCGCCCACAGCGCACGTTCGCTGTGGCCCTTGCGTGACAAAACCACAAATCGCGTCGTGTTGTGCTCGGCGTCCTCGACGTTCTCGGCCAGGATCTGAAGGCCGTAGAGTTCGGCCGCAAGCTTCGGCGCCAGCGCCGCGACATGCGTTTCCTTCATCTGCGACACCATGCGGGCCGCGCCCGCGGTATCGGCGGCGACGATGCCGCGCCAGCCGTTGCGCCGCAGGATGCCGCGGCATTGCCCCAGCGCGTGGATGTGGCTGTACACCTCGCGGATATCCTCCACCCGCGTCCCCGGCTTGGCCATAAGCTGGAAGCGGATGGGCAGGAAGTACTCGCCTACGATCCGCAGGCCCGAGACCGGCAGCAGATGATGGATATCGGCGACACGCCCGGCAATGGTGTTCTCGATGGGGATCATCGCAAGGTCGGCCTCGCCCCGCGTAACCGCGGCGAACGCTTCCTCGAAGGTGTCGCAGGGCAAGGGCTCCATGCCGGGGTACATGTTGCGGCATGCCGTGTCGGAATTGGCGCCCGGCTCCCCCTGGAAGGAGATCCGGTTGGTCTTGGTGCCTGGCAGGTAGAAGGCGCGCGCATCCTCCAGTTGCGCCGCCGTATCCACCCCAAGGGGCACGGCGTCGACGAGCGCGGCGTCGATTCTCAGGCCCGCCTCGAGCGCGCGCAACTGCTCCAGGCTCTCGCGCCGCTCCAGGGCAGACGGGCCCAGGGCCACGAAACGCTCGAGCGCGGCGCGGCGATAGGCGTAGATGCCGACATGGTGGAACAACGGCCCCTGCCCCGTCGGGGCGGTCGCCCGGGTAAAGTAGAGGGCGCGCAACCTGTCCTGTGCGACGGCGCTGCCGACAAGCTTGACGACGCTCGGGTCCTGCGCGTCCGCGCCCCCCTCGAAAGGCACCGCCACCGTGGCGATATCGCAGGCCGGCTCCAGCAGCGGCGACAGGACGGCGCGAATCGTTTCCGGCTCGATCGTGGGCAGGTCGCCCTGGAGGTTCACGATCGTATCGAAACCGCCTTCCGGATCGAACAGGGTCAGCGCCTCGAAGATGCGGTCCGAGCCCGATTGATGCGCGGCCCCTGTCATCACCGCCTGAAATCCGGCCGCCTTCACGGCAAGCGCGATATCGTCGGAATCGGTCGCGATCACCACGGGGCCGACATTGGCCGCGGCGGCACGCTCGGCCACCCGGACGATCATCGGCTTGCCCGCGATATCGGCAAGCGGTTTGCCCGGTAGGCGCGTCGAGGCAAGACGGGCAGGTATCAGAATGACTGGGCGCATCGCTTCAAGACCCTGTGGACGACGACAATCCGGTTGTTTTTGCATCCGCATCGCCGCAGCAATTGCTTGATCGGCGCGGCGGGCAATGTAAGAAGACTTCCAAGCTTGCGGCCCGGCGGTTTCGCGCAAACGCGCTGAGACCGGCGATTCGCAAGCCCAGGGAGCGGTCTACAGGTGTTGCCTTGAAAGGGCAAAAGACATAGCTTCCGCGCGAATTTTAGAACCGTTCGTCGGTGCCGCCGCCGGCTGATGAGGGAGCCGCCCTGTCCATGAATTCTTTTGAGGCCAACAAGATCTTCGGTGCCGTGCTCGGTACTGTGTTCGTTCTGTTTGGCGGCAGCCTTCTTGCCGAAGTCATCTTCCACTCAGAGGCGCCGGAGCGTCCGGGCTTTGCGATCGAGGTGCCGGAAGATACCGGCGCCGCCGCCGAAGCACCCGCTGCGGTGCCCATCGCCGTCCTGATGCAGGATGCCGATGCAGAGGCCGGCGCCGCCGTCTTCAAGCGCTGCCAGGCCTGCCACAGCGGCGAGAAGGGCGGCCCGAACCTCGTCGGCCCCGACCTGTGGGACATCGTCAACCGGCCGATCGCGGTGCATGAAGGCTTCTCCTACTCGGCCGCCATGACCGCCTTCAGCGAGGATCATTCCGTCCATTGGGACTACGAGCACCTGAACGGCTTCCTGCATAATCCGCGCCAGTATGTCAGCGGCACGGCGATGAGCTTCGCGGGCATCAACAATGATGGCGACCGCGCCGATCTGATTGCCTATCTGCGGACGCTGTCGGACAACCCCGCCCCATTGCCTGAAGCGGAAGCCGCACCGGCCGAAGGTGGCGATGCTTCTGCACCGGCCGAGGGTGGCGATGCCGCTGCGCCCGCCGAAGGTGGCAACGCTGCCGCTCCGGCCGAAGGTGGCGATGCTGCCGCGCCGGCCGAAGGTGGCGACGCTGCCGCGCCGGCCGAAGGTGGCGATGCTGCCGCGCCGGCCGAAGGTGGCGATGCTGCAGCGCCGGCCGAAGGTGGCGATGCTGCCGCGCCGGCCGAAGGTGGCGATGCTGCCGCTCCGGCCGAAGGCGAAGCGGCGCCGGATGTGACGGAACCCACCACCACGACCACGCCGGACGGCACCCCGCAGCAGGCTCCGGGCACGACCGACCCTTCCACGGGCGAGCAGGATGCGTCTCCCGCGCCGACCCAGGGTGCCCCCGCCGGCACCGGCTCGCAGTAAGCGCCGGCAAGGGCACGATTCGCGAAAGGCCGGCCAACCGCCGGCCTTTTTTATTGGGCCTATTCTTGCGCCTCCGGCACCGGCGATTAAACTTTCGTCATGATGAGGGTCTGTCCAAACCGCGCCACAAAGCTGGCAGCAGCTTGGGCGTGAGCCTGTAAACGAGATGCGGAGACAGATTTGACCGGACGCGCCGTTGCCCCGACCCTCGCTTTGGTGGTCGCCGCCTTCTCCCTCGCCGCGCCTGTCCGGGCGCAGGAGCCCGCCGCCGACGCGTGGCGCGAATGGTCCAGCATCATCGAGCCGTCCAAATACGGCGACGACTTCACCCGCTACGATTACGTCAACCCGGACGCGCCCAAGGGCGGCACCCTGAATCTTGCCGGCTCGGGAAGCTTCGACAGCTTCAACCCGTTCGTGCTGCGGGGTACGGCGGCGGCCGGCTTCGCGGCCTTCGGCGGCGGCCTTGCCTACGATACGCTGATGGACCAGGCGCTGGACGAGCCAGGCGTCAGCCATGGGCTGATCGCCGAGGCGATGCGCTATCCGGCCGACTATTCCTCCGTCAGCTTCCGGCTGGACCCGGATGCCCGCTGGCACGATGGCCAGCCGATCACCGTCGACGACGTGATCTGGAGTTTCCAGACGGTTACCCGCCTGTACCCGCTCTATGCCAACTACTATCACAACGTCACCTCGGTCGAGGAAACGGGCGAGCGCGAAGTCACATTCCGCTTCGACCAGACCGGCAACCGCGAGTTACCCAATATCATGGGCGACCTCGTCGTGCTGCCCCAGCACTACTGGGAAGGCACCGATGCGCGGGGCAACAAGCGCAATATCGAAGAGCCGACGCTGGAGCCGCCGCTCGGCTCGGGCCCCTACCGCGTCGCCAGCTTCGACACCGGAAACACCATCACCTGGGAAAGAGTGCCGGACTACTGGGCCAAGGATCATCCGACGCGCCTTGGCCGCTACAATTACGACCGCATCCACTACACCTATTTCCGCGATCTCAACGCGGCATGGGAGGCGTTCAAGCGCGGCGGCTTCGCCGATTATCGCGCCGAAAACAGCGCCGGCCGGTGGGCGACGGGCTATGATTTCCCTGCCTTCAAATCCGGCCAGGTCAAGAAGATCGCTCTCCCCACGGAGAGTGCGCAGCCGATGCAAGCTTATGTGCTGAACACGCGCCGCGAAAAGTTTTCCGATCCGCGCGTGCGCCACGCGCTTCTGCTGGCCTTCAACTTCGAGGAGATGAACCGCACCCTCTTCCATGGCCAGTACAAGCGGACCGTCAGCTTCTTCCAGAATACGGAGCTGGCCGCCACCGGGCTGCCCGGCGAAGACGAACTGGCCGTGCTGGAGCCCCTGCGCGACAAGCTGCCGCCGGAGGTCTTCACTAAAGGATACGCATTGCCCGATTATTCCGCGCCGAACGCGGAGCGCACCTATCTGCGCGAAGCCTTCGACCTGCTGCGCGACGCAGGGTACGAGCGGCGTGGGAGCGACCTTGTCAATGCCGCTACAGGGGAAGTGCTGAGCATCGAGTTTCTGGGAGACGATCCCAATGACAGCCGCATCCTCGAGCCGTATGCCAATCAGCTGCGCCGACTGGGCATCCGTGCCACGGTGCGGATCGTCGATGCCTCGCAGTATCAGGCACTGGTGGACGAGTTCAATTTCGACGTCGTGACCGGGCAGTTCCAGCAATCCCTATCGCCCGGCAACGAGCAGCGCGATTTCTGGAGCAGCGCCGCCGCGTCGCAGCACGGCAGCCGCAACCTGGCCGGCATCCGCAACGAAGCGGTGGATGCGATCATCGACAAGATCGTCTTCGCGCCGGATCGCGACAGTCTGGTGGCCGCCAGCCGGGCGCTCGACCGCGTGCTGCTGTGGAACTACTACGTGGTCCCGCAATGGCATAATCCCGATATCTGGCTCGCCTATTGGGACAAGCTCCAAATGCCGGAGACGCAGCCATCCTATATCGGCCTGGACCCGTTCTCCTGGTGGGTGCGTGCCGGCGCAACCACCCCGCAGCCGGCGCCATCCGAGGGGCAGCCGCAATGACGGGCGTCTGGCTCAGTCGCCGCCGCTTCGGCCAGATCCTGGCCGGTGCCGCGGGCGCCGCCGCCTTTCCGCGCCTGTCCCTTGGGGACAACCCCGTCGACAAGCCGTTGCACGGCCTCTCGGCCTTCGGCGACCTGAAATATGCCCAGGGTTTCGCAAGCTTCGACTATGCCAACGCGGATGCGCCGGTGGGCGGACGCATGGTGCTCAGTGTGCCATCCTGGCTGTTCAACCAGGCGCCCGATACGTTCGATACCCTCAATACCTTCGTGCTGCAGGGCAACGCCCCGCCCCGCATGGAAAAGCTGTACGATACGCTGATGGTCTCCGCCCTGGACGAGCCGGACTCGATCTACTGCGCCCTGGCGGAATCGGTCACCATGTCCGCCGACGGCAACAGCTTCACCTTCCGTCTTCGGCCGGAGGCACGCTTTTCGACGGGAGAGCCGGTCACCGCGCGGGATGTCGCCTTCACCTACGACCTGATGAAGCGGGAGGGCCATCCCAGCCTGATGATCCTGCTTTCGGAAGTCGACAGCGTGGAAGCCGGTGACGCGCAAACCGTTACGATACGTTTTTCGGGTCGGCAGACCGTGCCGGCAGCGCTGGGCGCCATGTCGGGCATCCCGATTCTCAGCGCCGCCTTCCTGGAAGGAAAGGATTTCACCCGGACGGGAATGCAGGAGATCCCCGGCAGCGGCAATTATCGCGTCGGCCGCTTCGAGCCCGGGCGCTTCATCGAGTATGAGCGGCGCGACGATTACTGGGGCTGGGAGCAACCCTTCGCCAAGGGGCTGGACAACTTCCAGACGCTGCGCATCGAGTTCTTCCGCGACAGGCAGGCGGCGCTGCAGGCCTTCAAGAAGGGCGATATCACCTGCCGGCAGGAGTTCACCACCAAAGCCTGGGCCACGGAATACGACATTCCCGCCGTGGCCGACGGGCGGATCGTGAAGCGCGAGTTTCCCACCGACAAGCGGCCGAAATTCCAGTGCTGGGCCTTCAACCAGCGCCGCGCCCAGTTTGCCGATCCGCGCGTGCGCCGGGCCATCAATCTGTGCTTCGACTTCGAATGGACGAACGCCAATCTGATGTTCGGCCTGCGCACCCATTCCAATTCCTGTTTCCAGGGGTCGGAGTTCGTGGCTACCGGCGTACCCGGCCCCGATGAGCTGGCGTTCCTGGAGCCGCTGCGCGCCGACCTGCCGCCGGAGGTGTTCGGCGAGGTCTGGGTGCAGCCCGTATCGGACGGCAGCGGCTTCGACCGCACCATGCTGCGCGAAGCCAGCAAGCTGATTGCCGATGCCGGCTTCCGGCGCGACGGTGACAGGCTCGTCAACGCGGAAGGCGTCGTGCTGGCCGTGGAATACATGATCAACGATCCGGAACAGACCCGCGTCTACGGCAAGATGATCGAGAACATGCGCCGCGTCGGCATCCGCGCCGATTTCCGGCTGGTGGACGCCGCCCAGTATCAGGCACGGCAGAACCGCTTCGAGTTCGACATGATGCTGTCGGCCTTCTCGCTGGGCGCGACGCCGACGCCGGAGAGCCTGCGCATCTTCTTCGGCAGCGGCATGAAGGACGCGCAAGGTGGCTACAACTTCCCCGGCATGGCCAGCCCGGCGGTGGATGCGCTGATCGAGCGCACGGGCACGCCCAAAAGCCGGGACGAGCTCGTCACCATCATGCGCTGCATCGACCGCGTGCTGCGGGCCCGGCTGGACTGGGTCCCCAACATCACGTCCGACGTCAACCACATGGCCTATTGGGATATGTTCGGAATGAAGGACGAAAAGCCCGATTACGGCTTCCCGGTGGAATCCCTCTGGTGGTACGAAGAGGACAAAGCCCGCGCCATCGGCCGGGCCTGACCCGCCATGACCGGCCCGGCCGTCGTCGCCGCCCACCCGAACCGGAGTTGAGAAGCAGCCGATATGGGCGCCTATATCCTACGCCGCTTGTTGCTGATGATCCCGACCTTGTTCGGCATCATGGCCATTTCCTTCATCGTCATCCAGTTCGCGCCAGGCGGACCGGTAGAGCAGGTCATCGCGACCTTGCAGGGCCAGGCAGGCGACCGCCTGTCGGGTGGTGGCGCGGGCGAAACACAGTACCAGCCCAGCACGGACAGTTCCGGCTATCGCGGCGCGCAGGGGCTGGACCCGGCCTTCATCGCCAAGCTCGAGCAGCAATTCGGTTTCGACAAGCCGCCGCTGGAACGCTTCGGCCTGATGATCTGGAATTTCGTCCGCTTCGATTTCGGTGAGAGCTATTTCCGGTCGGTCAGCGTCATCGACCTCATCAAGGAAAAGATGCCCGTTTCCATTTCGCTCGGGCTGTGGATCACCCTGATCTCCTATGGCATCTCCATTCCGCTGGGCATTCGCAAGGCCCTGAAGGACGGCACGAGCTTCGACGTCTGGACGTCGGCCATCGTCATCGTGGCCTATGCCATACCGGGATTCCTGTTCGCCGTGCTTCTGATCGTGCTTTTTGCCGGCGGATCGTTCCTGGACTGGTTCCCGCTGCGGGGCCTCGTCTCCGACAACTGGGAGCAACTGTCCTGGCCGGAGCGGATCGTCGACTATTTCTGGCACCTGACCCTGCCGTTGATCGCGCTGTCCCTTTCAGCCTTCGCCACCACGACGCTGCTGACCAAGAATTCCTTCCTGGACGAAATCCGCAAGCAATATGTGACGACGGCGCGGGCCAAGGGGCTCACCGACCGCAAGGTGCTGTATGGCCATGTCTTCCGGAACGCGATGCTGATCATCGTCGCCGGATTTCCCGGTGCCTTCATCTCGGCCTTCTTCACCGGTTCGCTGCTGATCGAGACGATCTTCTCGCTCGACGGGCTGGGCCTGCTCGGCTTCGAAAGCATCTATCGGCGCGATTATCCGGTGGTCTTCGCGACGCTCTATATCTTCTCGCTGATCGGCCTCGTCGCGACGCTGGTGTCCGACCTTTGCTACACATGGATCGACCCGAGGATCGACTTCGAAAGGCGCGACGTATGAGCGTGGATTCCCTGGAACCCGCGGCCACCCGCGCCGGCGCCGACGCGGCCGGGATCGCGCAGGTCGCCCCGCCCGCCGCGGCGCGCCGTCTACGGCTGTCGCCGCTCAACCGCCGCCGCTGGCAGAACTTCAAGGCCAACCGGCGCGGCACATGGTCCCTCTGGATTTTCCTCGTGCTGTTCGTCGTCACGCTGTTCGCCGAGTTCGTGGCCAACGACAAGCCGATCCTCATCCAGTATCGGGGCGAGTATTATGCGCCGATCTTCGTCGACTATCCGGAGGAGGTCTTCGGCGGCTTCCTGCCGGTCACCAATTACCGTGACCCCTTCATCCAGGACGAGATCACCCAGAACGGGTGGGCGATCTGGCCGCCGATCCGCTATTCCTACCGCACCGTCAACAACGAGGTGCCGACACCCGCGCCCTCCGCGCCATCCTGGACGATGTCCGTCGAGGAGCGCTGCCAGCGCTATCCGGAGGGCGCGGCCGACATCAACTGCAATTTCGGCAACATGAACTGGCTCGGCACCGACGACCAGGCGCGCGACGTGCTGGCGCGGCTGATCTACGGATTCCGGATCTCGGTGCTGTTCGGGCTGGTGCTGACCGTCGCCTCCGCCGTGATCGGCGTTTCGGCCGGCGCGGTGCAGGGCTATTTCGGCGGCTGGGTGGACCTGATCTTCCAGCGCTTCATCGAAATCTGGTCCTCCATCCCGGTGCTATATCTTCTGCTCATCGTGGCCGCGATCCTGCCTCCGGGCTTCTGGATATTGCTCGGCATCATGCTGTTGTTTTCATGGGTAGCCTTCGTGGGTGTGGTGCGCGCCGAATTTCTGCGTGCCCGCAACTTCGAATATGTGAACGCCGCGCGGGCGCTGGGCGTCAAGGATGGCACGATCATCATGCGCCACCTTCTGCCCAACGCCATGGTGGCGACGCTGACCTTCCTTCCCTTCATCCTCAACGGCTCCATCACCACGCTGACGTCGCTCGACTTCCTCGGCTTCGGCCTGCCGCCCGGCTCCCCGTCGCTGGGTGAGTTGCTGGCACAGGGACGCAACAACCTCCAGGCACCGTGGCTCGGCATTTCCGGCTTCGTCGTCCTGTCGCTGATGCTGTCGCTCCTTGTTTTCGTGGGCGAGGCCGTGCGCGATGCCTTCGATCCGCGCAAGAGCTTCCAATGAAAGGCGCCGAGCCCATGACAGAGACCGCAGACCGGCCGCTGCTGGACGTGCGCAACCTATCGGTCGCCTTCGGCCGCACGCTTGCCGTCGACGATGTGTCCTTTTCCATCGCGCCGGGCGAGACCCTGGCGCTGGTGGGCGAGTCGGGCTCCGGCAAATCGGTTTCGGCGCTGTCGGTCCTGAAGCTCCTTCCCTATCCGTCCGCCAGCCATCCCGGCGGTGTTGTCCTGTATGACGGGCAGGATCTGCTGCGGGCCGACGACAAGGTGTTGCGCGGCATTCGCGGCAACCGCATCTCGATGATCTTCCAGGAGCCGATGAGCTCGCTCAACCCGCTCCACACGATCGAGAAGCAGGTAAGCGAGATCATGAAGGTGCATCGCGGACTGACCGACCGTCAGGCGCGCGAACGCACGCTCGAGCTTCTGCACCAGGTCGGCATCCGCGACCCGGAGAAGCGGCTGAACGCCTATCCGCATCAATTGTCGGGCGGGCAGCGCCAGCGCGTCATGATTGCGATGGCGCTCGCCAACGAGCCCGACCTCCTCATCGCGGACGAGCCGACCACCGCGCTCGACGTGACGGTGCAGGCGCAGATCCTGGAGCTTTTGAAGACGCTGCAGGCGGAACGCGGCATGGCCATGCTGTTCATCACTCATGACCTCGGCATCGTGCGCCGCATCGCCGACCGGGTCTGCGTGATGTTCAAGGGCAAGCTGGTCGAGGAAGGCCGGACCGAAGAGATCTTCGCCCATCCGCGTCATTCCTATACCAAGCATCTCCTGGCCGCGGAGCCCAAGGGCCGCCCGCCCGCCGCCAACGAGAACGCCTCGCTGGTGATGGAAGGGCGCGACGTACGGGTCTGGTTTCCCGTCCGCACCGGCCTGATGCGCCGGGTCAGCGACCATGTGAAGGCGGTGGACGGCGTCGACGTGGCGGTGCGCGCCGGGCAGACGGTGGGCATCGTCGGGGAGTCGGGCTCCGGCAAGACGACGCTGGGCCTCGCCCTGACGCGGATGATTGCGTCCAAAGGCGAAATCCTGTTCGAGGGCGAGCGCATCGACCAGCGCTCCTTCGCCGAAATGCGGTCCCTGCGCAAACGGATCCAGATCGTCTTCCAGGATCCCTATGGATCGCTCTCGCCGCGCATGCCGGTGGCCGAGATCGTGGCGGAAGGCTTGTCCATCCACGCATCGGAGCTTTCGGCGGAGGCGCGGGAGGCGCGTGTGGTCTCGGCCCTGCGCGAGGTTGGGCTGGACCCGGAAACGCGCTTTCGCTACCCGCACGAATTCTCCGGCGGGCAACGCCAGCGCATCGCCATCGCGCGTGCCATGGTTCTGAACCCCCGGTTCGTCATGCTCGACGAGCCGACATCGGCCCTCGACATGAGCGTGCAGGCCCAGGTGGTAGACCTGTTGCGCGATCTGCAGAAGAAGCACGACCTTGCCTATCTGTTCATCAGCCACGACCTCAAGGTCGTGCGCGCGCTGGCCAACCACATCATCGTCATGCGTAACGGCAAGGTGGTCGAGTCCGGCCCGGCGGAAGACGTGTTCGAACGGCCCCGCACCGATTATACGAAAGCGCTGATGGCGGCGGCCTTCGACGTCAAGGCCATAGCGGCCGGTGGAGTATCGCAATGAGCGCATCCGAGCGCCGTCGTCTGGCGGACCAGCCGTTGGATTTTACCGTAACGGCCGAGGAACGGCTGGTGGACGGCTTCCGCCCGCTGGACCGCCTCTTCGTCTCGCATGCCAGCCTGGACGGGACGCGGCGCTTCGAAGGCGTGCGGCGCGAAGTCCTGCGCGCGCGGGAAGCGGCGATCGTTCTTCCCTACGATCCCAACACCGACGAAATCGTCGTCATCCGTCAGTTCCGCATCGGTGCGGCGCTGAAGACCCCCAACGCAGCAGCCCTGGAGCTGCCCGCCGGGCTTCTCGACGGCGACGAAAAGCCAACCGTCGCGGCAGTGCGGGAACTGCGCGAGGAAACCGGGCTCGAAGCGCTGGCGACGGCCAGGCTGTTCTCGCTTCTCACCTCGCCCGGCCTCTGCGACGAGATTGCCCACTACTTCATGTGCATTGTCGACACGCGGTTGCTGCCGCCGATGGCGGGCCTTGCCGACGAGCATGAGGACATCATCCCCATCGCCGCGCCGGCGGAGGCGCTGATCGCTGCCATGGACGAAGGCTTCATCGCCAACAACCTGCTCGTTACCGCCCTCAACTGGTTCGACAGGAAGGGCCGGCCCGTTGCCCGCATGCTGTCCGACAGCATCGAAACACCGGCCTGACGCGTAGTTCCAGGGGACATGCCATGACCATCCTGATCTCATCCACCGGAGAATCGCCGGAGCTCTGGCGCGACGCCCTGGCCACCCGCCTGCCGGACGAAACAATCGTCCTGTCGCCGGACGAGGACGAGGCGTCGCGCATCGACTACGCCGTCGTCTGGCAACAGCCCCGGGGTGTGCTGTCCCGCCTGCCCGCGCTGAAGGCGATCTTCTCGCTGGGCGCGGGTGTGGATCACGTCCTGTCCGACCCGACCCTGCCGGATGTGCCCGTGGTTCGGATCGTCGCCGAGGATCTGACCAACCGCATGAGCGAGTATGTCGTCTGGCGTGTACTCGATCATATGCGGCAGGGCCGGCTCTATCGCGAGCAGCAGGCGGCCGCGCTGTGGCGCGACCGGTCGCAGCCCGCCGCCGCTTCCGTATCGGTCGGCATACTGGGCCTCGGCGAACTCGGGCGCGACGCCGGCCGCAAGCTGGGGGCGCTCGGCTTCAAGGTGCTGGGCTGGAGCCGCACGCAGCGCACCCTCGATGGCATCGAAACCCATAGCGGCCGCGACGGCCTCATGGCATGCCTTGGGGCCTGTGACATCGTCGTCGTGCTGCTGCCGCTGACCGGCGAGACGCGTGGCCTGATCGACGACAGCTTTCTGTCGGCGCTAAAACAGCGGACGCCCCTCGGCGGCCCGGTGTTGATCAATGCCGGGCGCGGCGGGCTGCAAAGCGACGATGCGATCCTGCGTGCATTGAACGACGGACGCCTGATGGAAGCCTCGCTCGACGTGTTCGAGCAAGAGCCCCTGCCCGCCAGCAGCGCCCTGTGGGCGCACCCCCGCGTCTTCGTGACGCCGCACATCGCCGCATCGTCAGACCCGACGGCGCTGTCGGCGCTCATCGCCCGACAGATCCTGCGTCACAAGGCCGGGGAATCTCTCGTCGGCGTCGTCGACCGCTCGGCCGGCTACTGACCGCCGGCATGGTTTTCGGCTAGGGTTGCCGGCGGCGGGGCAGCGATGGGGTGTTGAAGGCAATGCGGCAGATGAGATGGATCGCCCATGCTGGCGCTGGTTGTGCCTGCTGCCGGCACGGGCGCGGCTCGCGCCGAAGATCCGCAGCCCGACTGGGCGCTGCAGGTGACGCCCTATATCTGGGCGGCTGGCCTGAAGGGCGATATCTCGCCCTTTCGCCGGGCACCGACCATCGGCATCGAGAAATCCTTTTCCGACGTGCTGGAAGACCTGAACGTCGCGGCCTTCCTGAATGTCTACGGGCGCTACGACCGCTTCGTCGCGGTCGGCGACCTGCTCTATGTCGATACCACCGACGCGCGGCAGGTCGGCAGTCTGCCGGTGATCGGGCAGGTTCCGACAATCGACGTCTCCGTCGGCTCTCGCCAGTTCTCCGGCACCTTGATGGGCGGCTATCAGCTCTATGCCACGCCGGACGTCAACTTTGCGCTTCTGGCGGGCATTCGGGCCTGGGATATCTCCAATGCCGTGCGCGTGGTCACACCCATTGGCGCGGCCTCCTATGAGGAAAGCTTTTCCTGGGTAGACCCGATCGTCG